>NZ_JBPXMQ020000133.1:0-500 GCF_053470405.2 Azospirillum mesophilum | reverse complement strand
CTGGCCGCCCTGGTGCAGGTCACGCTGCGCCAGGACCCGTTCGCCGGCAACGTTTACGTCTTCCGCTCGCGCCGTGGCGACCGGGTGAAGCTTTTGGTCTATGACGGCACGGGCCTGATTCTCATCACGAAGAGGCTTGAACGTGGCCGCTTCCACTGGCCGCCGGTGAGCGACGGCATCGTGCGGCTGGCGCCCGTGCAGTTGTCCGTTCTGCTCTCCGGCCTGCCCTGGGACCGCCTGCGCGTCCGGAACGTTGCCCGTCCACAGGCCGCCTGCTGAGGCGAATATTCCTCGCAATTTCGATGCGTTATCAGTAAAATGGCGCCATGCTTCTTGATCCCGCCAATCTCCCCCAAGACCCTGATCAGCTTCGTGCGAAGCTGATGGAGATGATGGCGGCTCTTGAGCAGAAAGACGCCGCGAACAATGCTTTACGCGACGAGCGTGATCACTTCAAAGCCGCGTATGAGGAGGCCGAGACTGAACGCAGCCACCTGAAG
>NZ_JBPXMQ020000132.1:0-501 GCF_053470405.2 Azospirillum mesophilum | reverse complement strand
GCTGGCATGCTGCGCGGATTGGCGCCGGCCAAGCCCGGCCCGAAGAGCCCGCCGGCCAATCCGCGCAAAAGCGACGTCGAGCGCTTGGAGCGGGAGAACGCGCATCTGCGCGAGCGCCTCACCCGCGCCGAGGCGGTCATCGAACTCCAAAAAAAAAGTCGCTCATTTGCTGGAGACCTCGCTCGGCTCACCGGACCGCGGCGCGAGCAAGTGATGGCCGCTATTGAGCAGGCGCCCCCGGCGGTGGACGTCGCCACCGCCTGCCGGGCGCTCGGCGTGCCGCGGGCCAGCTTCTATCGGCACCGCGACCGCCAGCGTCGCGTCGGGCCGCCCTGTCCACCCTTTCGGCGCCCCGCACCGCCACGCACGTTGAGCGCGCCGGAACGCCGCCAGGTTCTTGACCTGCTGCATGGCGAGCGCTTCGTCGATGCCGCCCCGGCCCAGGTCTACGCCACGCTGCTCGACGAGGGGCAGTACCTGTGCTCGGTGCGCACCATGTAC
>NZ_JBPXMQ020000131.1:0-555 GCF_053470405.2 Azospirillum mesophilum | reverse complement strand
GGAGCGATCAGCTCGACTTCCATGGAGATGTTGTCGCCCGGCATGACCATCTCGGTGCCTTCCGGCAGCTTCACCATGCCCGTCACGTCCGTGGTGCGGAAGTAGAACTGCGGGCGGTAGTTGGTGAAGAACGGCGTGTGGCGGCCACCCTCTTCCTTGGTCAGGATGTAGGCCTCGGCCTTGAAGGTGGTGTGCGGGGTGATGGTGCCCGGCTTGGCCAGAACCTGGCCGCGCTCCACGTCCTCGCGCTTGGTGCCGCGCAGCAGCGCGCCGATGTTGTCGCCCGCCTCACCCGAATCGAGCAGCTTGCGGAACATCTCGACGCCGGTGACGGTCGTCTTCACCGTGGCCTTCAGGCCGACGATCTCGACTTCCTCGCCGACCTTGACGATGCCGCGCTCCACGCGGCCGGTCACCACCGTGCCGCGGCCGGAGATCGAGAACACGTCCTCGATCGGCATCAGGAACGGACGGTCCTTCGGACGCTCCGGCTGCGGGATGTACTGGTCGACCTCGGCCATCAGCTTCAGGATGGCGTCGCGGCCGATCTCCGGC
>NZ_JBPXMQ020000130.1:0-559 GCF_053470405.2 Azospirillum mesophilum | reverse complement strand
TAGGCGGAGGCGCAGCGAAAGCGAGTCTGAACAGGGCGTCAGAGTTGCAGGCTTTAGACCCGAAACCCGGTGATCTAGCCATGGGCAGGTTGAAGGTGCGGTAACACGCACTGGAGGACCGAACTCACGCCTGTTGAAAAAGTCGGAGATGACCTGTGGCTAGGGGTGAAAGGCCAATCAAACCGGGAAATAGCTGGTTCTCCGCGAAAGCTATTTAGGTAGCGCGTCGGGCGATTGCCCACGGGGGTAGAGCACTGGATGGGCTAGGGGGCCGCGAGGCTTACCAAACCTAACCAAACTCCGAATACCGTGGAGCACAGCCCGGCAGACAGACGGTGGGTGCTAAGGTCCATCGTCGAGAGGGAAACAGCCCAGACCGCCAGCTAAGGCCCCCAAATCACGGCTAAGTGGGAAAGGATGTGGGAAGGCCATGACAACCAGGAGGTTGGCTTAGAAGCAGCCATCCTTTAAAGAAAGCGTAATAGCTCACTGGTCTAGTTAAGCCGGCCTGCGCCGAAAATGTATCGGGGCTCAAGCCGTGTGCCGAAGCTGCGGATGT
>NZ_JBPXMQ020000129.1:0-559 GCF_053470405.2 Azospirillum mesophilum | reverse complement strand
ACCGAGACGACCACCTTCACCATCGCCACCAGCGACGGCGACGGCGGCACCGCGAGCAACAACACGACCACCGTGGTCTCGACCTCGGTCAACGACGCGCCGGCGATCGGCGGGGCGTCGGCCGGGCAGACGGTGAACGACAACGCAACCATCTCGCCGTTCGCCAGCGTCACCATCACCGACGCGGACAGCCCGGCGCAGACGCAGACGGTGACGGTCACGCTGGACAGCGCGGCCAAGGGCGCGCTGTCGGGCGGCGGCGGCAGCTATAACGCCGCCACCGGCGTGTGGAGCTTCACCGGCACCGCGTCGGCGGCGCAGACGGCGGTGCGCGCGCTGGTCTTCACCCCGACCGCCAACCGTGTCACCCCGGGCTCGACCGAGACCACCACCTTCACGCTGTCGGTCAACGACGGCGTCGCCGCCGCGGTGACCAACAACACGACCACGGTGGTCTCGACCTCGATCAACAACACGCCGGTGATCGGCGGCGAGGCGACCAACCAGGCGGTCAACGACACGACGACGGTGTCGCCCTTCTCCGCCCTGACGGTGACCG
>NZ_JBPXMQ020000128.1:0-611 GCF_053470405.2 Azospirillum mesophilum | reverse complement strand
GTCAAGGTGGTGGAAATTGGGAGGTGGTCATGTGCGTGGTCGATCAGGGCGCCTTTGCCGAGGGTAGAGCGGTGATGGCGGGCTCGTTGGCGACAACGATCCCACCCATGGTTTCGAGCGTCAAATAACGGTGCTGGAGTTGCCAGTCGTCGTTTTGCTCCAAAAGCACAGCGCCGACCAGTCTCCGGACACTGTCCTCGTTGGGAAAGATGCCGACGACGTCGGTGCGGCGTTTGACTTCCTTGTTGAGGCGTTCGATGGGGTTGGTCGAATGCAATTTGGTGCGGTGCGCCTCGGGGAAATCCATGTAGGCCAGCACATCATGCTCGGCGTCATCGAGCAGCGCGGCGACCTTGCGGAAGCGCGGCCGGAACTGATCGGCGACATGGCGCCATGCCTCGCCGGCGGTCTTGCGGTCGGGCTGGACGAAGATCTGGCGTACGGCGGCCGACACCATGGTCTGCTGATCCTTGGGCACGTGGCAGAGCAGCGAGCGAAGGAAATGGACCCGGCAGCGTTGCCACGTGGCGCTCAGAACCTGGCTGATGGCCGCCTTCAGCCCCTCGTGGGCATCGGAGATCACCAGCTTCACGCCCTTCAGCCCGCGCCGC
>NZ_JBPXMQ020000127.1:0-635 GCF_053470405.2 Azospirillum mesophilum | reverse complement strand
GACGCGCAGCCCAGCAGGGACCGCGACCGGAAGGCGTGGGGAAGGCAGGTCATTCTCGTCAGCAATCCAGCAAAGGCGTGAAGGCGGGTGGAAGAAGGGCCGGTGGGACCGGGCGGCGTCAGGCCGCCCGGCTTCCCGGTGGGGTGTGGCGGGTCAGGGCGGCCAGGAGTGCCGCGGCGCGGGCGTCGGTGGCGCCGTGCGCCTGGGCGACCTGGCGGGTGAAGGCCGGGCTGGTGGCCGGAAGCGGCGCGTCGGCGTCGGCCCGCGGACCGGCGGCTGGCGCCCTGCCCTCGGCCCCGGCCGGGGCATTGCCCGGCTCGCCGCCGGGTTGGTCCCCGGATTGGCCGTCACCGGCCGGCTGCCCCTGCGGTGTGGGGCGCGGAGCAGCCTGCTGGCCGCCCGGTTGCCCGTTCGGCTGGCCGCTCCGGTTGACGGGCGCGGTTTCGATGGTGTCGCGCGGTCCACCGCGGACCGCACCGTCGCGCTCACCCTGCGCCGAGCCGGGCATCGAGTTGGGGCCGGGATTTCCAGTGCCGCCCTGCGCGCCCGCGCCGAACGCGCCGGGCACACCAGCCCCCGTGCTCGTCGCCGTCCCGCCAGCGCCGGCGGTGTTCGCGGCCGGGCTTCCGCCCAGG
>NZ_JBPXMQ020000126.1:0-680 GCF_053470405.2 Azospirillum mesophilum | reverse complement strand
GCCAGCGTCACGTCCAGCTTGCTGACCAGCCCGATCAGCCGCACCGCGCAGTACAGCGCGTCGTCGAAGCCGTACCACTTGTCGGCGAAGAAGATGTGCCCCGACATCTCGCCGGCCAGCGGCGAGCCGGTCTCGGCCATCTTCGCCTTCAGCAGCGAGTGCCCGGTCTTCCACATCAGCGGCTGCCCGCCCAGCTTGCTGATCTCGTCGAACAGCGTCTGGCTGGCCTTCACGTCGGCGATGATCGTCGCCCCCGGATGGCTCTTCAGCACGTCGCCGGCGTAGATCGCCACCAGCTGGTCGCCCCACACCACGCGGCCCTGGTGGTCGATGGCGCCGATGCGGTCGCCGTCGCCGTCGAAGCCGATGCCGATGTCGCAGCCGTGCTCCGCCACCGCCTTCTTCAGGTCGACCAGGTTCTTCTCGACCGTCGGATCGGGGTGGTGGTTCGGGAAGTTGCCGTCGATCTCATCGAACAGCAGGATGTGCTTGCCGGGCAGCCTGGCGGTCAGGCGGCGCAGGATCTCGCCGGTGGCGCCGTTGCCGGCGTCCCAGGCGATGGTCAGGTCGCGCGTGCCGTCATAGTCCTTCAGCATCCGCTCCACATAGGCGTCGCGGACGTCGACCTGCTCGCTGGAGCCCTCGCCCGACACATAGTCGGCCTTGCCGGCGATGATGCC
>NZ_JBPXMQ020000125.1:0-695 GCF_053470405.2 Azospirillum mesophilum | reverse complement strand
GAGGCCGGGAAGCTGATGCCCGGCGTGCAGTGGGCCAAGGACGCCTACGGCGCGCTGGACGGCGCCGATTGCGTGGCTATCCTGACGGAATGGAACGAGTTCCGCGCGCTGGACCTGACGCGGGTCAAGGCGTTGCTCAAGCAGCCGGTGATGGTCGACCTGCGCAACATCTACAATCCCGAGGACATGGCCCGCGCCGGCTTCACCTACAGCTCCATCGGCCGGCCTTCGGCTCCGGCCGCGGCGGTCTAATACCGGCGAGCGAAGGAACGGACCCTCTCCGTTCCTTCGCTCGCCGGAGCGCCCGACCGGGCGCCGCGCCCCATGGCGCGGAAAAGCCTGCGTGGCGTTTGAACGCAATACGGCAAGCCAAGCCATTGGCTTGCCGGTGTAAAGAGGACACCCAAGAACATGAGCGAGGCCCACACTTTCCACCCGACCGTGCTGCGCGAGTACGACATCCGCGGCATCGTCGGCAAGACGCTCACCCCCGCCGACGCCCGCGCCGTCGGCCGCGCCTTCGGCACCGTGGTCGCCCGCGGCGGCGGCAAGACGGTCTGCGTGGGCTACGACGGCCGCCTGTCGTCGCCGGAGCTGGAAGCCGCCATGGTCGACGGGCTGGTCGCCTGCGGCCTGCACGTGCTGCGCATCGGGCTGGGGCCGACGCCGATGCTGTATTTCGCCACCCGCGACCG
>NZ_JBPXMQ020000124.1:0-790 GCF_053470405.2 Azospirillum mesophilum | reverse complement strand
GGGGCCGGGCTACGCTATGGGAGGGCTTCGCCCGGCCCCGGCCCGATCCTTCATGGGCGCTTTTTCCACCACGCCGCTGGACGTTACCCCGCAGCAGGTCAGGATCGCACGGTGGCGCCGGAGCCTCCGCGGAGGGCGCCGGGGCGCACGCCGACCACGCCGTCGAGATGGTGGGGATCGATCACACGCTGCCGACGACCATCGGCTTGAGCGTGCCGGGCCACCTCAGCGCCGGCCAGCAGAACCCGGATCACCCCGTCGCTGACCTCCACCGTGACGCTCTGCCCGATCAACCGCCAGGGCACGCTGTAGTGGTTGGTGTCGAGGCCGACCGTGCCGTCGGCCTCGACCTTGCGGTGCAACCCGCGGGCATGGAGGTAGGGCGGGCGCCCGTTCAGCGGCCGCAAGCTGGCCGCCTCGGCGGCCTGGAAGCGGTCGATCGGCCGGTCGCCCGTGGTGCCATGGACGCGAACATCGGCGATGGTGCGCATCCAGTGTGCCAAATGCCCCTCGAACGCCTTCCAACTGGCGAAGCGCCGCCCGGCAATGGCGTTCTTCTTGACGTAGCCGACGCCGTTCTCGTCCTTGCCCTTGGTCCGGGCCCGCATCACGTCCCTTCGATCCGTCGTCTCGGAGGAACTCAACGGTATCGTGACCTCGACCATTCTCTACCCCTCCATGTCGAAGGCAGGGCTATCGCATGTAAGCAAAGAGTTCGAAGAAGAAGTCTTCGCTTATCATGGCCCTAAACATTTTCAGGCTCATTGACCGATCCAACGGGTGCGCCCGC
>NZ_JBPXMQ020000123.1:0-801 GCF_053470405.2 Azospirillum mesophilum | reverse complement strand
AGAGTCCGTTTGACAACCTGT
The DNA here is from genome assembly GCF_053470405.2 of Azospirillum mesophilum. Classification (NCBI taxonomy): domain Bacteria; kingdom Pseudomonadati; phylum Pseudomonadota; class Alphaproteobacteria; order Rhodospirillales; family Azospirillaceae; genus Azospirillum; species Azospirillum mesophilum. The sequence goes on along the minus strand of NZ_JBPXMQ020000123.1, from coordinate 780 downwards.
TCAGTGGCAGACACGCCGGAGTAGCAGGCTTGCCATGGCGAGTTGTATCATGCCGCTGGAGACGTCGATCCGGGCTTCATAGTCACGGACCAGACGTCTCCAGCGGGTCATCCATCCGAAGGTCCGCTCGACCACCCAGCGCCGCGGCACGACCTTGAAGCCCGGTTCGGTGTCGGTTCGCCGCACCACCTCGATGGTGAAGTCGAGGAAGGCGGCTTTGTCCAAGAGCTTCTTGCGATCATAGGCGCTGTCGGCGAAGAGATGCTTCATCCATGGCCAGCGTTTGCGCATGGCCTCCAGGATCTTCTGGGCTCCGGCGGAATCGGAGACATCGGCGGTGGTCAGGTTCACCATCAGCAGGCGGCCATCGGTGTCCACCGCGATGTGCCGTTTGCGCCCACTGACCTTCTTGCCGCCATCGTAGCCGCGTTCCCTGGCGGCGGGGGCCTTCACCGATTGGCTGTCCACAACCCCGGCGCTCGGACTGGCTTCGCGGCCGGCCCGTTCGCGGTCGATCATCAACGCCACGTCGTGGATCGTCTGGAACAGCAAGCGCCGAAGGAGATGCCGGAACCACCAATACACCGTCTGCCACGGTGGGAAATCCTTCGGCAGAAGCCGCCAGCCGCAGCCGGTCCGCGCCAGATAGCGCAGTGCATTCAAGACTTCCCGAAGGTTCACAGACCTCGGGCGCCCAGTGTCAGCCTTCTTTGGCATCAGCGGTTCTATCAGTGACCATTCCTCGTCGGTCAGGTCCGTCGGATACCGCTTCGTCTTCTT
>NZ_JBPXMQ020000122.1:0-816 GCF_053470405.2 Azospirillum mesophilum | reverse complement strand
GGACCCGTTGTAGTCGGCCGCCGGCGTGAAGGTCCAGGTGCCGTCGCCGTTGTTCCGCAACGTGCCGTTGGTGGCGGTCAGATTGGAAACCGACAGCGTGTCGCCGTCCACATCCGAGAAGCCCTGAAGCAGGTCGGCGGCCCGGATCGTGTAGGCCGTGTCCTCCGTGCCGCCGGTGAGCGTCGCCTTGGTGCCGGTCAAGACCGGGGCGTCGTTCACCGGAGCCAGCGTGAACGCCTGCGTCGCATCGACGGAACCGCCCTTCCCGTCCACCACCTTGTAGGCCAGCGAAACCGGCCCGTTGTAGTCGGCCGCCGGCGTGAAGGTCCAGGTGCCATCGCCGTTGTCGGTCAGCGTGCCGTTCGTCGCGGTCAGATTGGAAACCGACAGCGTGTCGCCGTCCACGTCCGTGAAGCCCTGAAGCAGGTCGGCCTTGCGGATCGTGTAGGTGGCGTCCTCCGTCCCGCCGGTCAGCGTCGCCTTGCTGCCGGTCAGCACAGGCGCGTCGTTGGCGCCGGTGACGGTCACGACGATGTCGCGGCTGGCCGTGCCGTCGAGCGAGGTGACGGTCAGCTTGTCGGTGACCTGTTCGCCGGCCTTGAGCGCCTGCACGTTGGCCTGGCTGTTGGCCAGCGTGTAGCCCCACACGCCGGTGTCGGCGTTGAAGGCGAAGGTGCCGTAGGTGCCGGCCAGCGAGTCGGGAGTCCGGAACTTGGCCTCGCCGGTGTCGACGTCCGCCACCGCCAGCGTGCCGCCGGTGGTCAGCGTGCCGTCTTCGGTCACCGTGCCGGTGGCACCGCCGGTGATCGTCGCGGG
>NZ_JBPXMQ020000121.1:0-848 GCF_053470405.2 Azospirillum mesophilum | reverse complement strand
TAGAGCGTGTCGTCAGTTGAGCCAGATGACAGCCGAGACGAGGTAAACGGCGGCCAGAAAGGTGCTGGCAAGCTTGTCGTAGCGTGTGGCAATGGCCCGGAAGCCTTTCAGCTTGTTGAAGAATCGCTCGACGAGATTGCGTTCCCGGTACAAGGCGAAGTCGGTGTCGCGGGCGACCAGCCGATTCGCCTTGGAGGGGATGACGGGGACGATGCCCCTCTCAGCCAAGGCGGCGATCACGGCGTCGCCGTCGTAGGCCTTATCGGCGATGAAGGCTCGGGGAGCGACCTGGGCGAGCAACGGCAAGGCTTGGCTGAAGTCAGAGACTTGACCGGCGGTCAGGGCGAGCGCCACCGGGTTGCCCAAGGCGTCCACGACGGCATGGATCTTGGTCGTCAGCCCACCGCGGGAACGGCCGATGGCTTGCCCGGCCCCCCTTTTTTGCGCGCCCCGGCGCTGTGCTGATGGGCGCGGACGACGGTGGCGTCGAGCATCATGTATTCGTTGTCGCTGTCCTCGGCCAGGGCTTTGAAAAGGCGTTCGAACACGCCGCTTTCGCACCAGCGCCGGTAACGGCGGTGGGTGTTCTTCCAGTCCCCGAAACGGGCGGGGAGATCGCGCCACGGAATGCCGGCGCGGTAGCGGTACAACACCGCATCAACAAACAGGCGGTTGTCCTTCGCCGTCCCGCCGACATGCCCGGGGCGCCCCGGCAAAAAATCCTGGATCCGCTCCCACTGGTCATCGCGCAAAGCATAGCGTCGCATCGGTCGGCCCTCCCGTCAGCCGACGCTCTATGAATCACGCATTCCGCCCGCTGGGAATCCCCTAACTGACGACACGCCCTA
>NZ_JBPXMQ020000120.1:0-901 GCF_053470405.2 Azospirillum mesophilum | reverse complement strand
TTCTTCCCGAGGGACCCGCCCCAAGGGGCGGGACGGAAGGGCCTTGCGCGGACCAAGCCCGCCGGCACGCTGGAGGCAGACGGGCGCACGCCGACCGCCCTAGCGCCACATTCCAGTCCGAACCCTGAGCGACGATAAACTGCCCGGCTGTCTCATTCGCGTTGACACGTACCGGGGCGGCCGCTGTTTGCCGGACGGCGTGGCGCACCTCCGGGGGCACCATGGCCGAGAGCGGGGCATCAGGTGGATTTGTGCCGGGCGCGGCACCGGGGGCCACATGCTCAGAGGCGGAAGGCTGATTGGTGGGCTGAGACATTGGAACCTTCGGAGCTTCGACATCCGCTGGTTCGCGCAACATAGTTAATGCATGTTTACCATGTTGCCGAAAAATAGCCACTTCGCCGCCCGTACCATCTCGGCGCTGCCCTGGGTCCGTTAGACAGCCGACGCCCCGACGCCTTGGAGTGGGTCGGTCCCGGCGTTGGCCGGCTGGTCGCCGATGCCGTTGTTCAGTGCCCAAATGGCTGCTTGGGTGCGGTTGGAGGCGTTGATCTTGCGCAGCAGACTCTTCAGATGGACCTTGACCGTCGCCTCGGTGATGTTGAAATGGATGGCGATCATTTTGTTGGATTGGCCTTTGATCAGGCAGCACAGGATCTGCATCTCGCGCTCCGTCAAGCCTTGCCGTTCGCCCGGTCCCGGCATGGGCGCCTTCTGTGGATTGTTGCGCAACAGAAGCTCGGAAAGGTCGGTGGGAAACACTTTCTCACCCATCATCACCAGCCTCAAGGACTCCGTCAGGGCCATTCAAAGAAAGCCGTTCTTGACGGTTGCAATGGTGGCACAGCGATCTTCGGCGCAGGCCATGCGGACGGCGGGGAGTGGGGCGCCGAAGAGATTG
>NZ_JBPXMQ020000119.1:0-959 GCF_053470405.2 Azospirillum mesophilum | reverse complement strand
CGGGGCTGCGGCCGGACCAGCTACGACCAGCACGAGGCGTTCGACCCGGACCGCCGGATGACCAAGCGGCTGGTGGAATACATCGGCCGCACGGCGCTGCGCCTCACCTTCACCGAGGTCGCAGCCGGCGTCGGCGTCGATGAGAAGACCGTCCGTCTCGTCTGGTCCGACTGGTCCGAGCGGGAGATCGGCCGCCTGGAATTCGCCACGCCCCGCTGGCTGGGCATCGACGAGGTGCACCTGATCGGCAAGGCCCGCGGCGTGTTCGCCAACGTGGAGGCCCGCACCGCGCTCGACATCACCGCCGACCGTTCGCAGAAGACGGTGGCGACGTGGCTGACGAAGCTCCCGGCCAAGGAGACGGTGGAGATCGTCACCATGGATATGTGGCGGCCCTACTACGACGCTGTGCGGGCGCTGCTGCCCGGCGCCGTGGTGGTGATCGACAAGTGGCACGTCCAGAAGATGGCGAACGAGGCCCTGGAGGGAGTGCGAAAGGCGCTACGCGCCGAGCTGCCGGCCGCGCGGCGTCGCCGGCTGATGCATGACCGCTTCGTGCTGCTGACCAGGCGGCGCGACCTGCGCATGGACCAGCAGATCGTGCTGGAAGCCTGGACCAACGAGTTCCCACTGCTGAAGGCGGCCTACGAGGCGAAGGAGGACTTCTTCGATCTCTGGGAAATCCCCTCGATGACCAGCGGCGACGCCAAGGAGGCGTATCGCGCCTGGGCGGGCCGGCTACCGGCCGAGCTGCGGCCGGGGTTCGGCGCCCTGACCACGGCGGTGGGGAACTGGAGCGAGCCGATCTGGGCCTACTTCGACGTGCCGGGCGGCCCAACCAATGCTTACGTCGAGGCGCTGAACGGTCTGGTGAAGGTGCTGAACCGGCTGGGGCGGGGCTACAGCGTGGATGTGCTGCGCGCCAAGGTGCTGCTGGCCCACGGCGCCGGCAAGATCGC
>NZ_JBPXMQ020000118.1:0-1002 GCF_053470405.2 Azospirillum mesophilum | reverse complement strand
GTAACTGCTCACCTGGCTGGCGGCTGGTAAGTGGTCAGGCGACGACGAAGGTTCCGTCGATCAGGTCGCGGATGGCGGTCCAGGCGGATTGGCCTTGCCGGCGCGCGGTTCCAGTGACGGAGCGATAGCCGGCGTGGATGCCCGGCCCCCAGTCGGAGCGGAAGCCGTTGGTGACCTTGCGGAAGATCACGGACGGGCGGATCTCCTGTTCGCTGCCGTTGTTAGTCGGCGGCACGCGGCGGTCGCTGAGAAAGACGAAGAACTTGCTGCGCCACGCCTTGATCTGGCGCTGCAACTCGCGGCCGGCCGGATGGGCGGCGGGAACCCCGAGCAGGGCATCGAGGCCGCGCTCGGCCTTGGCGGCGTAGGCGGCCAGCGTGCTGTCCTTCAAGCTCGGTCTTCGGTGGCCGACGCGGATCGCCCAGCGCAGGTGATCGCGGATCTTCGGCGCCACCACGCTGTCGCCGCCGTCGATGGCGTACTGAACGTCCCGAAGCACATGGGCCAGACAGACCTGATGCACCTGTCCCAACTCCTGCTGGCCGGCATAGCGGTCGGAGATCCACACCTCGGGCTGGTGCTCGCCCAGAACCGCGGCGGCCACCGCCCGGCTCCGGCTTGGCGCGATGATGTGCAGCACGGCCTTCTCGGAATGGAACACCCACTGCCAGTGCGTCACGCCGCCCACCCGCGTCGTGGTCTCGTCCGACGCGATGACGGAAGCGCTCAATAGCTTGGTCGTGATCGCCTTCCGGGCGGTATCGAGCGCGGCCCCCATCCGGCGGAAGGCGTTGGCGATGGCGCCTTCGGAGATGGTCAGCCCAAACACCTCCTTCAGCAGGCCCGCCAGCCGCTCGAAGCTAACGTGATGGCTGTGGTGCAGATAGGCCAGCAGCGCCCGAATGCCCGGTCCGAACGGCGTGCCCGGCGGCATGGCGGCGGGCGGCTCGGCCCGGTAGCGCCGCCCACACTGCCCGCAGCGGCCGCCGAACAGTTCGACCC
>NZ_JBPXMQ020000117.1:0-1022 GCF_053470405.2 Azospirillum mesophilum | reverse complement strand
GCATGGTGTAGAGGAGGGCCTAGGCGCGCCGGAGATCGCCACCCGCCTGGGGCTGGGCCGCAAATGCGTGCGGTTCTGGCTCAAGCGGTTCAACGAACAGGGCCTTGCCGGTTTGCACGAGGCAATGCGCTCGGGGCGCCCACCCACCTACACCGCCGAAGAGCGCGGCAGGGTGATCACCACCGCCCTGACCGCGCCCGGCGACCTGGGCCTGCCGTTCGCCTGCTGGACGTTGGATCGCCTGGTCGCCTACGTGGGGGAACGCGGCGTCGGCATGCGGCGCAGCCGGATCAGCGAGATCCTGCTGGCCGAAGGCCTGAAGTGGCGGCGGGAGGAGACGTGGTTTGGCGAGCGGGTCGATCCGGACTTCGCTCGAAAAAGGGGGCTATCGAGCAACTCTACACCGCCGCCCCCACCGGCAGCGCCGTGATCTGCCTGGACGAAATGGGACCGCAGGCGTGCAAGAGCTATCCGGGCCAGCGGCTGGTCGCCCCCGCCGGGCCGAAGGCCGAGCGCGCCCGGCAAGAGATCGATTACGGCCGCCGCGATGTCGCCGGCTACGTGTTCGGGGCTCTTCAGCCGGTCACCGGAGCGGCCTTCACCGCCACCTATCCGGGGCGAACCACGGCCAACTGGCTCGATTTCCTCGGCCGCGTCGAGGCCTGGATCGATCCGGCCGTCGAGCGGGTCTATGCGGTGCTGGACAACCTGAGCACCCACACCGCCGTGGATGTACTGCTGTTCAATCTGGCCCATCCGCGCTGGGAGTTCGTCTTCCAGCCCAAATACGCCGCCTACCTGAACTTGATCGAGCCATGGTGGAAGGTGCTGCGCTCCCTGGCCTTGAAGGGACGCCGCTTCGACCTGTGGCCCGAAATCGAGCAGGCGGTGGAAAAGGCCACCGCCTACTGGAATGCTCATAAGCACCCGTTTATCTGGGGGCGCCGACGGCGCCACCGGGCGTCAAAACAATTCGGGGTCGCCGCCCTCCCAAAGGTCGCCTTAATTTAGCGGATGCACCA
>NZ_JBPXMQ020000116.1:0-1023 GCF_053470405.2 Azospirillum mesophilum | reverse complement strand
TGACCTGCTGCATGGCGAGCGCTTCGTCGATGCCGCCCCGGCCCAGGTCTACGCCACGCTGCTCGACGAGGGGCAGTACCTGTGCTCGGTGCGCACCATGTACCGCCTGCTCGCCGGCAACGACGAGGGGCGCGAACGCCGTCAGCTGCGTCGGCACCCGGCCTACACGAAGCCCGAGTTGCTGGCCACCGGCCCCAACCAGGTGTGGAGCTGGGACATCACCAAGCTGAAGGGGCCGGTCAAGGGCACGTGGCTGTGCCTGTACGTCATCCTCGACATTTTCAGCCGCGCCGTGGTCGGTTGGACGGTGGCCTACCGGGAGAGTGCGGCTTTGGCCGAGCGGCTGATCCGCCAGACCGTGCGCAAGCACGCCATCGCCCGCGACCGGCTGACGCTGCACGCCGACCGCGGCGCGGCGATGACGGCGAAGGCGGTGGTCGAGCTGCTGGCCGACCTCGGCGTGACGCGCAGCCACAGCCGGCCCCAGCAGTCCAACGACAACCCTTTCTCCGAGGCCCAGTTCAAGACGCTGAAGTACCACCGCGACTTCCCCGAGCGTTTCGGCTCGATCCAGGACGCCCGGGCGTTCTGCCGCGCCTTCTTCGCCTGGTACAACACCGAGCACCGCCACTCCGGGCTGGCGCTGATGACGCCGTACCAGGTCCACTACGCCGACACGGGGGCGATCCGCGGCGCCCGGCAGGCGGTGCTCGATGAGGGGCACCGCCGCCATCCTGAGCGTTTCGTGCGCAAGCCGCCCGAAGCGCCCGCGCCGCCCGCCGCCGTGTGGATCAACCCGCCGGCCGACCGGACGGTGAGCTGATGTCCAATCCTGCCATCCCGTTGTTCGGCGGAAGACCGGCCATCCCGCCGTCCCGGCCTGCCATCCGCCACGCCGGCGCGCGAGGGAACGGGCAAGGTTCTTCCCGAGGGACCCGCCCCAAGGGGCGGGACGGAAGGGCCTTGCGCGGACCAAGCCCGCCGGCACGCTGGAGGCAGACGGGCGCACGCCGACCGCCCTAG
>NZ_JBPXMQ020000115.1:0-1034 GCF_053470405.2 Azospirillum mesophilum | reverse complement strand
CAGGGCGATTCAGAGAAGGTGGATGAATTTCGGGTGACGCGAGTCGTCAGTTGATTCACAAGGCTATCGGCAGGGACCGAGCCGGAGAGTCGGAGCGATGACGGGGGGACCGCGGACGCTGTGGGAGGTTGTGGGAGCGATCCCGGATCGCCGGGGCCGGAAGGGGCGGCAGTACCCTCTGGCATCGGTTCTGGTGTTGGCGCTGTCGGCGATGCTGGCGGGGGCCAACGACCTGATGGCGATCTTTCGCTGGGGGCGACGGTTGCCGCCCGAGGCATTGTACCTGCTGGGCCTGGAGCGGGCGCCGTGTCACGCCATGTACCACTATTTCTTCAAGGCTTTGGACGTGACGGCGGCCGAGGCTGTGTTGGGGGAATGGGCGCGCGGCTCCGGCCCGGTCGGGCATGTGGCGCTCGACGGCAAGCGCCTGAAGGGCAGCGCGCCGGCCGGGCACGATGGCAGCGAAGGCGTGCATCTGCTGGCCGCCTTCGCCAGCCGGCTGGGGACGGTGATCGGCCAGTTGCGGGTGCCGCCCGAGGCCAACGAGATCACCGCCGCGCTGACGCTGCTCAAGAGCCTGCCGCTGGGCGGTGCGGTAATCACCGGAGATGCGGTGTTCTGTCAGCGCGCCATCTGCCAAGCTATCCGCGACGGCGGCGGCGATTATCTGTTCACCGTCAAAGCCAACCAACCGGCGCTGATGGCCGATCTCGCCGTCGCCTTCGGTGACGCTTTTCCCCCCGGAACTGGTGGCGGCGTTCCAGGGCCAGCCCCCGCCTCCCGCCCTCGACGGGCCGCCGCCGGACCGTGAGAGCGCGCAGACCGTGGAGAAGGGGCACGGGCGCATCGAAACCCGCCGCATCACCGTCAGCCGCGAGGTCGTTCCCGCGCTCGACTGGCCCGGCGTGGCGCAGGTCTGCCGCATCGAGCGGACCCGCGAGGTCAAGGGCGCGATCTCGCACGAAACCGTCTACGCCATCACCAGCCTGGACCGCGACCACGCCTCGCCTGCGGCGCTGCTCGCGCTCGCCCGC
>NZ_JBPXMQ020000114.1:0-1047 GCF_053470405.2 Azospirillum mesophilum | reverse complement strand
AGCGACTGGGGTGAAGTCGTAACAAGGTAGCCGTAGGGGAACCTGCGGCTGGATCACCTCCTTTCTAAGGAAAGCCACCCCTGACCGGATCGGTCATGTGGTCACGGCCCAACCAGTTCATCTGGACGCCGCCGCCGGCGCATCCCTTCTCGACAATCACCAAAAAACGGAACGGCCGCCCCAGGGCGCTGTTTACGGGTGGTTGGCGAGAAGCGTTGGCATTGTTTTCAAAACAATGCGGGTTCTTTGAACATCGTGAATAAAGTCGAGATAAGTGACCGAGGATGCATCTTCGTGAGCGTCCAGGCACAAGGGCGGTTTGCCCCTGTGCGTGACGTTCGGAGTAGGATCAAGCGTCTGAAGGGCATCTGGTGGATGCCTTGGCACTGAGAGGCGATGAAGGACGTAGCACGTTGCGATAAGCCATGGGGAGCCGCGAGCAGGCTGTGATCCGTGGATTTCCGAATGGGGCAACCCACCGCGCAAGCGGTATCCTGCACTGAATCCATAGGTGCAGGAGGCGAACCCGGCGAACTGAAACATCTAAGTAGCCGGAGGAAAGGACATCAACCGAGACTCCGCTAGTAGTGGCGAGCGAACGCGGACCAGGCCAGTCATTCTGTCGACATAACCGGAAGCGTCTGGAAAGGCGCACCAGAGCGGGTGATAGTCCCGTACGGGTAAACCAGACAGGATGCTCGAGTAGGGCGGGGCACGTGAAACCCTGTCCGAACATGGGGGGACCACCCTCCAAGCCTAAGTACTCCTCAGTGACCGATAGTGCACCAGTACCGTGAGGGAAAGGTGAAAAGCACCCCGACGAGGGGAGTGAAACAGTTCCTGAAACCGGATGCCTACAAGCAGTCGGAGCCCCCTTGCGGGGTGACGGCGTACCTTTTGTATAATGGGTCAGCGACTTAGAGTCTGCAGCGAGCTTAAGCCGGTAGGCGGAGGCGCAGCGAAAGCGAGTCTGAACAGGGCGTCAGAGTTGCAGGCTTTAGACCCGAAACCCGGTGATCTAGCCATGGGCAGGTTGAAGGTGCGGTA
>NZ_JBPXMQ020000113.1:0-1118 GCF_053470405.2 Azospirillum mesophilum | reverse complement strand
GGGGGGGCATCACGCCGCCCGCCGGAAAGGTCGGCGGGCGTATGGCTCGGCGGCGGTGTGGTAGCTGCGCTGGCCCTTGCGGGCTCCGCGGCGAGTGTGCCGTTCATCACGGCGGTGCGCACCGTCCGCATCCGGTGAGCGCCCCGCGGAGACCAGCGCATCTGCTGATTGGTGCCCATGCGCCGGTGCAGCAGGCGCTGGACCGTGCTTTCGGTCGGCGCCGTGGAGATGGCCTCGCCCCGGTGTCGGGCGGCGGCGTAGTCGATGATCAGGTCGGCCTGTCCGGCAACGTAGGTTTCCAGGGCGCGCAGCAGCGTTGCCACCTTCCGGGCCGGCGGGCTGTCGGCGGCTTTCAGGCTGGCGTCGAGGCCAGCCAGGAGGTCACCGATCAAGGTCAGCGCCCGTTCGGTCTGGCCGTGCCAGAGCCGCCAGCGCAGGCGCGTCACGGCGTCAGCCAACATCGTCGTCCGCTCCGCGGCGGCCGGCACCGCCGTGGCCCAGCCCTTGACGGCCTGCGCCACGTGCTGGACCCGCATCGATACGTGGAACCAGTCGAGGACGTTACGGGATCGGGCCGACGCTGGCCGCGGCGCCCAGCGACCGTGGACCCTCCGCGCCGTCGCTGAGGATGGTGACCGGTGTGGTCGCCGTCGCCCCCGGACGGCGCAAAACAGGATGGAGCTGCCGCACTTGCCGGTCGGCCTCGGCCGGCAGGCTGCTGAAAACGACCTCCCGCCCCTGATCGTTGCCCGCCCGCGCGAGCATCACCTCGAACGAGCGCACCTGATACGCCTCGATCGACTTCACATGCCCTGCGTCGATGGCCAGCGCGATCGCCGTTGCCGGGGCCGACGAACCCTCGTCCGGCGGGACGAGCGCCGCCCGTTCGAGCCGGGCGCCGACCCGAAGCGTGCGCCGGCGGATCGTCTCCACTTCCGGGGCCGTGTCCAACGGCAACAGCTCGGCCAGCAACGCTCGCGCCCGCCGGTAGGGCAGCGCGCTGCCCATCCCGGATAGAATGCGTTCGTACTCCGGGGGGCCGCGGTCGGGCATGATCTCGGCGACCGGGGTCAGGCTGCGCCGGCAGGCCACGCCGCAGCGGCAGGCGTCGAAGGGGA
>NZ_JBPXMQ020000112.1:0-1340 GCF_053470405.2 Azospirillum mesophilum | reverse complement strand
GCGTCTTCGGCCGGGCTACGCCCGACCTCCGTCGCGACGACGGCGTCCTTCATTCTCATCGTGATTGACGCCCGTTCTCACCGTGATTGTCGCGCCATACCCGGCGCCGCTTTTCCGGGAAATGGCGTCCATCGACGCTCCGCAAGCGATTGATGCGGAATATCTGCGTGCATCTGGAAACCAAGCGCGATGGGGCGTCATCCCCAATAGCCTTGAAACCTTTGGATTGATTGCGCGGAAGGAGACCGATGCTCTTTATCTGGAAATGCTGGACTTTGATCCTCGCCTTACGCTCGATAGAGTGGCGCGCAGGGGCGCATTTTCGCACCTTCCCACTCGTGCGGCTGCCATTAGTGCCACCCAAATCTTAGTCCAGAGGGCGGCGCTCGACCTCGACGTTTCGTCAGACGAGTTTGAAGCATTAGAGCCACGCCTACGCGGCGGCAGGCCGATGCTTCAAATCGCCGATTCGCTGATCAACGGATCGGGCCTGTCGCGTCGTCTGGGAGAGGATCGGACCGATGGCACGCCGCATATCGTTCACCTCATTAGGAGTATCGTAGACGACCATGAGACTTGGCCGCTTGTCGACTTCCTTGCGATCGACGATGAAGGAGAACATGCAGCGCGCTGCCAAACGTCATGTTACCGATGCATCCAGCGCTACGGCAACCGCCCCTATCACGGCTTACTCGATTGGCGCCTCGGCTTAGCCTACCTACGCGCTATGGTCATGCCCGGCTATACTTGCGGGTTGGCCACCGACGATATGCGCTTCCCCGAGATCACAGGATGGCGCGAGCATGCGGTTGTGCTTGCAGAGACTGCCGCTCGAATGCGCCCAGGTATTTTGACTGCCGACATCCATGCTGCGTCTGGACTCCCGTGCCTGATTGAGCGGGGAAAGGATCGACCCGATGCTACGATAATTGTCATTCATCCGCTGTGGCTTAGGGAAGGCAACGCCGGCCTCGCGTTGGCCGGAGGTGAGCAAGTGAGATTTATAGACACGTTCGAGCTTGAGCGTAGGCCATTGCGGGCCCTAGAGGATGCAAGGAGAAGAGCCCCGTGACAGTGGTCATGTCCCGAAACGTAATCGGGTCTTGTTAATTTTGCCGGCCTGAAGGACGGCGTGGAGAATGAGGAGGCCTCCGTTTTTCCGGCTATCAGAGAAACAGAGAGCACTCAGGTTATCGCGTAACAAGAGCGACGGCGAACATCTCCTTGCCGTGGGCTTCCTTAGAGTCCGTTTGACAACCTGTTCAGTGGCAGACACGCCGGAGTAGCAGGCTTGCCATGGCGAGTTGTATCATGCCGCTGGAGACGTCGATCCGGGCTTC
>NZ_JBPXMQ020000111.1:0-1354 GCF_053470405.2 Azospirillum mesophilum | reverse complement strand
CCTTCCCGTCGAGCAGCAGGGAGGTCATCATCTCCGTGCTGGTCGCGGCGGAGGCGAGGGCCTGCTCGTAGTTGTTGCGGTCGACGACCTCGACCTCGGGCAGCGGGAACAGCATCTTGGTGCCGTTCATGATGGCCTCGCGCTCGCGCTCCAGGAACTCGCGCTTGAAGTGCCAGGGCAGCACCAGATAGTAGTCCGGGCGCTGGGCGCGCGACTCCTCCTCGGAGACGATCGGGATGTCGGTGCCCAGGGTGCGGGCGCCGACCTTGCCGGGGTTGCGCTCGGCCGCGCAGTCGACCAGCAGGCGGTTGATGCCGTACCACTGCAGCAGCACGTTGCCCTTGGTCGAGGCGCCGTAGATGTGCACCTTGCCGCGCCGCGCCTGCACGTCGAACAGGATGCGGTTGAGCTCCTCGCGCAGCGTCTCGATGCGCTGCTGGAACACCTGGTAGGGCTTGTCGGTGTCCAGCTCCATCTCGAACTCCTGGATGCGGAGCCGATGCAGGAAGGCCTTGTCCTCGGGCTGGCCGTAGGACAGGTTGGCGGCGTGCGTGGCGTAGCAGCGGATGCTGCCGCCGTTGATGTCGTTGAGCTCGGCCTTGAAGATGCGCAGGCCGGCCTTGGCGGCGATGGTCTCCAGCACCGACAGGCTGTAGTACTCCAGGTGCTCGTGGCACACCGTGTCGAAGGAGTTCTGCAGCAGCATCAGCGGCAGGTACGACATCTCGAAGACCCAGACGCCCTCCGGCTTCAGCAGCCCGGCGATCGCCGAGGCGAAGCCGACCGGGTCCTCCAGGTCGTAGAACATGGCGATCGAGGTGACCACGTCCAGCCCGCCCTTGGGCAGCACGGCGAGCGCCTGCTCCGACGGGAACACCGTGTTGACCACGGTGGCGCGGTCGGCGATCTCGTTGGCGATGTCGGAGGGGTCGACGCCGTAGCGCGTGGTGCCCTCCGGGTAGTGGAAGAGCAGCGTGCCGTCGTTGCAGCCGATGTCCAGCACGGTCGGCGCGGGCGTGCCGATCAGCCCCATGACGCTGTCGACGATGCCGTGCAGGTGGTTGCGCATCGTCGCGTTGGTGCCCGAGCGGTACCAGTAGTTGGCGTACAGGATCTCCGGCGGGAAGCTGTGCGCCAGCTGCAGCAGGCCGCAGGCGTGCTCGTCCTGGGTGACGTCGCAGCGCACCAGCTGCGTCGGAAGCTTGCGCGTCGGCGGCAGCAGAACGCCCGGCTTGACGAAGGACCCCTGCAGATACTGGTCGCCGAGGTCGATCACCGGCTTCAGCTTGGTCGAACCGCACACGCGGCACGTCTGACGATAACGCGGATGCAAGACGCCCCCTTTTCGATCGCC
>NZ_JBPXMQ020000110.1:0-1414 GCF_053470405.2 Azospirillum mesophilum | reverse complement strand
AGGCCCCGGTGCTGGTGACGCGCGAGCATGTGGCGTCGATGAAGCCGGGTTCGGTGATCATCGACCTCGCGGTGGAGCAGGGCGGCAACGTCGAGGGCTCCGAGCTGGGCAAGGTCGTGGTGACCGACAACGGCGTGAAGATCGTCGGCCACGCCAACTACCCCAGCCGCATCGCCGAGAGCGCCTCGCTGCTCTACGCCAAGAACCTGCTGGCCCTGCTCCAGTCCCTGCACAACAAGGACACGGGCATCGCCCTCAACTGGGACGACGAGATCGTCAAGGCCATCGCGCTCACCCGCGACGGGCAGATCGTCCATCCCGCCTTCGCCGGCCAGACGGTCTAAAGGCCGGACGGAATTAGGGAGAGAGACATGGACCAAACCGAAACGTCCAACCGCATCGCCGAGCTGATGGCGAACCTCGCCCAGATCCGGCAGCAGGCGGATGCGCTGACGGCCCAGCTTTCGGGTCAGCTCGCGGCGACCGCCCACGCCGTTCCGGCCGACGCCGCCAGCCACGGCAGCTTCTTCATCACCGGCCTGACGGTGTTCGTGCTGGCCTGCTTCGTTGGCTATTACGTGGTGTGGCGGGTGACGCCGGCGCTGCACTCGCCGCTGATGGCGGTGACCAACGCGGTGTCCTCGGTCATCATCGTCGGCGCGCTGATCGCCGCCGGGCCGGCGGGATTCGGCTTCTCCAAGGTGATGGGCTTCCTGGCCGTCATCCTGGCCAGCGTCAACATCTTCGGCGGCTTCCTGGTCACCCAGCGCATGCTGTCGATGTTCAAGAAGAAGGGCAAGTAAGATGGAAAGCCTCTCCGCCCTTCTCTATCTGGTTGCCTCGGTCTGCTTCATCATGGCGCTGCGCGGCCTGAGCAGCCCGGAGACCTCGCGCCAGGGCAACATCTACGGCATGGTCGGCATGACCATCGCCATCGTCACCACGCTGGCCCTGCCCATCGTCCAGTCCTACTGGATGATCGTGCTCGGCATCGCGATTGGCGGCGGCATCGGCTACGTCATCGCCAAGAAGATCGAGATGACCGCGCTGCCCCAGCTGGTCGCCGCCTTCCACTCGCTGGTCGGTCTGGCCGCGGTGTGCGTGGCGCTCTCCGCCTTCTACTCGCCGGCCGCCTACGGCATCGGCCTGCCCGGGGCCATCGCCAAGGGCTCGCTGGTCGAGATGGCGCTCGGCACCGCCATTGGCGCCATCACCTTCACCGGCTCGGTCGTCGCGTTTGCCAAGCTGCAGGGGCTGGTCTCGGGCAAGCCGCTGGTCTTCCCCTACCAGCACCACCTGAACGCCGCGCTGGGCGTGCTGACCGTGCTGCTGATCCTCTGGCTGGTGCAGTCCAACTCGGCGGCCGCCATGTGGCTGATCGTGCTGGTGGCGCTGGCGCTGGGCTTCCTGCTGA
>NZ_JBPXMQ020000109.1:0-1421 GCF_053470405.2 Azospirillum mesophilum | reverse complement strand
CACTACTCTGCCAGCCCTATGGATTGGGGAGGAAGCGGAAGCTGTGCTGGCATTCCGGACATCGGACGTAGACGGTCATGCAGCGTTCCAGGATGGCTTGACGCACCTGCGGCAGGGTCGGGATGGGCGGCGGCCCCGGCGGGCTGAGGCCGGCGCTGATTTTTTCCCCCAAGCCGCAGATGCTGGAGGAAGCACAAGGCCATCATGGTCAGCAGGGCGTGATGGGCTAAAGCCATCCAGTTGCGGCACTCCAGGTGGTCCAGCCCCAATTCCTCCTTCATCTGCTGGTGCGCCTGCTCGCACACCCAGCGCGCCTTGATCAAAGCGGCCAGCCGGTCCAGCGGCGTGTCGGACGGCAGGTTGGACAAGTAGTAGCGCCGCTCGCCGCTGAGGCGGCGCTCGCACACCAGCCACCTCTCGGCTCCGGGCAGATGCTGCGTGCGGGAACTCATCGCGGGACCATCGGCCACCCGCACCCGCAGCGCGGCGAAGTCCGCCCGCAACGGCCCCTTCGTGCCCTGGCGCCACGTCACCGGGTGGAAGGCTGTGGCCGGCAGCGCCGCGATGACGGCCTGGGCCTGCTGGCTTGGCCGATCCGGGCGGGGGCGCCCATCCCGACGCCTGGGCGCCTGCAGTTGCACGTCGGCGGGATAGACGGTGCAGGTGGACAGGACGGCGAGCGCCCACGGCAGGCCGCGCTCGTCCAGGGCGTGGCGGAAGCCAACCACCCGGCCGTAGTCGGCATCGGCCAGCACGGTGCCGAAGGTCGCGCCGGCGGCGCGCACGCGGTCGATCTCGTCCAGGGCGATGCGCCATTTCTCACGAAAGGCCAGCCCCTCGGGCACCAGCGCGCGGCGGCGCCGCGCTTCATTGCCGGCCCAGGCTTCGGGCAGGAACAGGCGCAATGCCACGCACACCGGCACCTCGGCGCGCGCCAGGGTCAGCGAAACCAAGGATTGGCAATTGGCCTGCTTGCCAAGCTGCCCGCAGTACTGGTGGGCGACGCCGACCGAGTGCTCGCCCTTCTTGACCAGCGCCGTGTCATCGACCACCAGCACCGCATCCGGGCCACCAACCAGGGCTTGGGCTTGGCGGACCAGTTCCTCCGCCAGAGGCGCCGGATCCCAGCGCGAGGTGGAGAGAAAATGATGAAGCTGCTGGAGGTGCCCCGGCGCGATGCGGCTGGCCAAAGGCTCCAGACTTTTCCGCTCCCCCGGGGCCAGCAGCCCCGCAATGTAGAGCGGCGCCCATCGCCGCTGTGCCGGATAGGCGAGCCGCTCCAGGAAGGGGGCCAGCCACACCTCCAGTTCCGCCGTCCACGCCGCTTCGGCCCTGCCCATCGCCGCCTCCCAGAAACTGTACTGGAATGCTTAACAGACTTGCGGAACCGTCCTCTCGGTCGGGCTGGCAGAGTAGTGTTA
>NZ_JBPXMQ020000108.1:0-1493 GCF_053470405.2 Azospirillum mesophilum | reverse complement strand
GAAGGCCAACCAGATCGACCGCCTGCTGCCCTGGACCTGGAAGGCCGACCACGCCGCCACGGCCGCTTGACCAACCCTCCCTCATCGCCGGCCATCCTCGCGCGACACCCGGCGCGCCGCAATGTGGGACGCCGATGACGCTTACGGTGATCTCGTCGGGGCGCGGGAGCTTCAGGAACAGGCTTTGGCAGCACAACGTCGTCTGCTCGGCGAGGAGCACCCGAACACCTTAACCTCCATGGACAACCTCGCCTCAATCCTTCAAAGCCAGGACAATCTCGTCGGAGCGCGGGCACTTGAGGAACAAGTTTTGGAAGTCCGATTCCGTCTGCTTGGCGAGGAGCACCCGGACACCTTGAATTCCATGAACAATCTTGCCTGGACCCTTTGGCTGCAAAGGGATCCCGCTGGAGCGAGGACATTGTTTGAGCAGGCCCTTCCAATAGCTCAACGCACGCTGGGCAATGACCACCCGATTACCCAAGCTGAACCGTGCCGGGTTTCCCGGAGGCCCCGTTTCTTGAGAGACTGGGGTCATCATGACGAAAGCGGCATCACGCAAATACGCTCCTGAAGTCCGCGAACGCGCGGTGCGGATGGTGTTCGAGCACGAGGGGGAACACGCCTCGCAGTGGGCGGCGATCGGCTCGATCGCGGCGAAGATCGGCTGGACGGCGGAGACGCTGCGGGGCTGGGTCCGGCAGGCCGAGCGTGATAAAGGCAAGCGGCCTGGTCTGACGACGGACGAGCAGGAGCGGATCAAGGCGCTGGAGCGAGAGAACCGCGAGTTGCGCCAGGCGAACGAGATCCTGCGCAAGGCGTCGGCGTATTTCGCCCAGGCGGAGCTCGACCGCCCGTTCAAGAAATGATCGCCTTCATCGACGCGCACCGCGCCGTCCACGGGGTCGAGCCGATCTGCAAGGTGCTGCCGATTGCCCCGTCCACCTACCGCGCCCATGCCGCCCGCCGGGTCGATCCGGCCAAGGCGCCGGCCCGCTCGCGCAGCGACGCGGAGCTGAGGGGGGCTATCCGACGGGTCTGGGATGAGAACTTCCAGGTCTACGGGGTGCGCAAAGTGTGGCGGCAGTTGCGGCGGGAGGGCCACGATGTGGCGCGCTGCACGGTGGCCCGGTTGATGCGCCAGATGGGCCTGAAGGGCGCAACACGCGGCAAGGCGGTGCGCACCACGATCAGCGACCGAGCCGCGCCCTGTCCGCTCGACCGGGTGAACCGCCAGTTCCAGGCGCCCCGCCCGAATGCCTTGTGGGTGGCCGATTTCACGTACGTGGCCACGTGGCAGGGCTTCGTCTGCGTGGCCTTCGTCATAGACACCTTCGCCCGTCGCATCGTGGGCTGGCGGGTGTCGCGCACCGCTCACGCCGGCTTCGTCCTGGACGCCCTGGAGCAGGCGCTGCACCACCGCCGGCCGGCCAAGGGCAGCGGCCTCGTCCATCATTCCGATCGCGGATCGCAATACGTTGCCATCAAGTACA
>NZ_JBPXMQ020000105.1:0-1678 GCF_053470405.2 Azospirillum mesophilum | reverse complement strand
GGCTCTTGAGCAGAAAGACGCCGCGAACAATGCTTTACGCGACGAGCGTGATCACTTCAAAGCCGCGTATGAGGAGGCCGAGACTGAACGCAGCCACCTGAAGGTGGCCTACGAAGAAGCGGAGGCTGAACGCCAGCGGCTCGACGCCGTCCTTCAGCAGCTGCTGCGCCGCCAGTCCGCGCCAACGTCCGAGCGCCTCGATCCCGAGCAGTTCCAGCTCGCCCTGGAAAACGTCGAGCAGGACCTTGCGAGCGCGGCCGCGGCGGCCGAGGAGGCCGCGGCTGGGAACGCCGAAGACGCGCGGCGACGCCGGGCTCCGGCCAGGCGCAACCTCGGGCATCTGCCCGAGCACCTCCCGCACGACGAGATCCGCATCGAGCCCACGGACACGAACTGCCCGTGCTGCGGCGGGGCGATGCACGAGATCGCGGTGGAAACCACCAAGCGCCTGCACATCACGCCGATGAAGCTGCGCGTGCGGGCGATCGTCCGCCCCAAGTACGGCTGCCGGACCTGTGCCGAGGCGGTGGTGCAGGCGCCCGCCCCGGACAGCATCATCCCCGGCGGCCTGCCCACGGAGGCGTTGCTGGCGCACATCGCGGTGGCCAAGTACCAGGACGGGCAGCCGCTCTACCGCCAGTGCGCGATCTTCGCCCGCGACGGGGTCACGCTCGATCGCCAGACCATGGCGGACTGGCTGGGGCGGGTGGCATGGTGGCTGTCCCCGGTTTGGGAGCGCTTGGTCGCCGATGCGCTCCGCTCCCCCAAGCTGTTCGTTGACGACACCTATCTGCCAGTGCTGGACAAACGCGCCGCCGCGGCGAAGGGGAAGGGGAAGAAGGCGACGCGGACCGGCTACCTGTGGGGCCTGGGCCGTGACGACGCGCCGTGGCAGGGGGAGCGGCCGCCGGCGGTGGCCTATATCTACACCGAGGACCGCGTCTACGCCCGGGCGGCCGAGGTGCTGGCCGGCTATTCCGGCATCCTGCAGGTCGACGGCTGGGGCGGCTTCAAGCGGCTGATCGGCCAGGACGAGGCCAGCACGGCCGATGTCGGCGCGGTGACCCTCGCCTACTGTTGGGCGCACGGGCGGAGGGACGTCTTCGACATCCACCAGGCCACCGGCTCGCCGATTGCCGGAGAGGTGCTGCGGCGCATCGCCGTGCTGTACCGCATCGAGGACGCCATTCGCGGCCAGCCGCCCGACGAGCGCCGCCGGGTGCGCCAGGAGCAGAGCCGGCGCGTGGTGGACGCGCTGAAGGTCTATGTGGAGGAGCAGCTGGGCCGTGTCTCCGGCAAGATGCCGGTGGCCAAGGCGCTGCGCTATCTGCTGAACCACTGGGACGGCCTGGGCGTGTTCCTCGATGACGGGCGCGTGGAGATCGACAACAACAGCATCGAGAGGCGTCACCGTGTCGTGGCCACCGTGCGCCGGAACAGCCTGTTTGCTGGATCGGATGCGGGCGCGCGGTCATGGGCCATTTTTACCTCGCTCATCCAGACCGCACGGCTGAACGACGTCGACCCCGTCGCTTGGCTCACCGACGTGCTCGAGCGCATGGCCTCCGGCGCGGTGAAGGCCAACCAGATCGACCGCCTGCTGCCCTGGACCTGGAAGGCCGACCACGCCGCCACGGCCGCTTGACCAACCCTCCCTCATCGCCGGCCATCCTCGCGC
>NZ_JBPXMQ020000104.1:0-1750 GCF_053470405.2 Azospirillum mesophilum | reverse complement strand
CGGGGTTGTAGACCGCGTTGCGCGGCGTGCCGCCGCCCACCAGGGTCAGCGTCGGCGTGCCGCCGGCCACCGTCACCGGCTCGCTCACCCGCACGGTGAAGCTGAGGGTGTCGCCCGGCAGGTAGGTGCCGGCGTCCGGCACCTTGACGCCGACCACCGTCGGGGCCGTGGTGTCGAGGACGATGTCCTTGGCGGCCCCCAGGGAATTCGCGCCGCCCGGCGCCGGCAGGGTGCCCGGAGCGGCGTTGCCGGTCATGTCCTTGATCGTGCCGGCCAGCGCCGCGGTCGAGGCCACGTCCAGGTCGGCCACGGTGTCGCCATCGGCGACCGTGTAGGTGAAGGTCAGCGTGTCGGTGCCCGAGCCGCTGGCGTAGCTGGCCGTCCGGCCGCTGTTCAGCGCCAGCGTCGGCGCGCCGTTCACCACGACCGCCTCGGAGAAGGCGACCTTGATGGTGATCGTGTCGCCGGCCTTGTAGGCGCCGTTGGCGGTGGTGGAGGTCACGCCGGTCACCGTCGGCGCCATCGTATCGACCATGATGCCCGCCCCGCTGCCGACCTTGCCGGCCAGCGACAGGTCGGCCGGGTTGCCGGCCGGGTCCGTGTAGGTGGCCGTGCCCAGCGTGATCCCGCTGACCGTGACGCCGGTGGTGCTGTCGTCGCCGCTCGCCACCGTGTAGCGGTAGGTGACCGCCCCGCCCGTCTGGCCGGCGTAGGCCGCCGACTTGGCGACCCCGCCCAGCGTGAAGGCCAGCGCCGAGCTGCCGGCGTTGGCCAGCGCCAGCGTGGCGTCGTCGAAGGTGACGACGAACTCCAGCACCTCGCCCGCGAGATAGGTCTTGGCGGCCGGCAGCGTCACGCTGGCCACCGTTGGGGCCACGCCGTCCACCTTGACCTGCGCGGTGGACGCGACGCCGTTCAGCGTGGTGACCAGCGCGTTGCCCGCCGCGTCGGTCGCGTTGGGGGCGCTCAGCCCGTTGACCGTGACGCCGTTGCCGTCCAGGTCGCCGGCCTGCACCGTGTAGCTGTAGGTGGCCGTGGTCGCGGTGGAGGAGGCCAGAGTCGCCTGCCGCGTCGCGCTGCCGCCCGCCTGGTCCACGGTCAGCGCCAGCGTGCTGCCCGACAGGCCCGAGACCGCTTCGGGGAAGGTGACCGTGAAGCTCAGCACGTCGCCCAGCTTGTAGGTCTTGTCGGCCGGCGCGCTGACGGAGACGACCGTCGGCGCGGTGCGGTCCACCGTCACCGTATAGGTGGAGGAGCTGTTGCCCGTGTTGCCCGACGCGTCGGTGGTCCGGCTGGTGACCGTGTGCGCGCCGTTGCCGAGGTCGGTGGTCGGCGTGTAGCTCCAGGCGCCGGTGGCGTCGGCCTTGGTGGTGCCGACATCCACACCGTCGATCGTCACCGTCACCGTGCCGTTCGGCTCCGCCGTGCCGGTGATGGCCGGGCGCGCCTTGTTGGTCAGCCCGTCGGTGGTCGAGGTGCCGGTGTCGTCCGCCGTGCTCACCGCCACACCCGTCGGCGCCGCCGGCGGGGCGGTGTCCAGCGTGATGCTCAGCGAGCCGCCGGCCGTGCCGACGTTGCCGGCCACGTCGGTGACGCGCGCGGTGAAGGTCTTGGCGCCGTCGGTGCCCAGGTCGCCCGCCGTCACCGTCAGGTCCACATAGCCGTTGGCGATGTCGGTCGCCGTCAGCGTGCGGGTCACGGGATGGCCGAGCGCGGCCCCGCCCAGCAGCAGTTCCAGCGTGTCGCCCGT
>NZ_JBPXMQ020000103.1:0-1871 GCF_053470405.2 Azospirillum mesophilum | reverse complement strand
CGAATGCCCGGTCCGAACGGCGTGCCCGGCGGCATGGCGGCGGGCGGCTCGGCCCGGTAGCGCCGCCCACACTGCCCGCAGCGGCCGCCGAACAGTTCGACCCGCGTCACCACCGGCCGGACCTCGGGCAGGTCGATGTGGTCATAGCGGTGCCGGCACCGCTGCGCCGCCGCCGACAGCGCCGCTTGGCAATGCGGACAGTTCTCGGCCAAGCAGCGCTCCGTGCGATCGGGATCGGGCGCGAGCGGCCGCGCGACGCCGGGACGCGACGGCCGCGCTTTGCGGTGCCGCTTCGTCTTGCGGGCTGTCGGTTTCGGGCTTTGATGGGAGTGCGAATGGCATGCTTATGAAGCGTTGGGGGCTGTAGCTGGAAACGACTGCTGTCTTTCCGTGAGACTAAATAGGGAATTTGGCTCATACTTAGGATGAATTCCGCCCAAGGAGGCGCTTCCGTCGCCATGGGCGTGTATACACACCAATTCCCGGCTGAGTAGCATCGTTACTCACCAACAGCACCATTGTAGTGTGTATCAATCGCGTTCCTTGGCGAATTCGCCCGGGAGGCAAGCCAGAATTGACCAGTTATTGGACGAGTCTGGGGAAAAATTGGAGGAGGGTCCCTCGTCTATTACCAGCAGCTAAAAGCAATGCTATCAAAGAGCCCGCGTTCGATATGAAATTCCTCCTTGACTTGGGTGGCGCCCGGCGGTGATCATTCAAGCTTCATCGACGAAATACACATAAACGACGCCCGTTCCATCATTCTCTTTATAGTAAAACAGCATAGGGACAGTTTCGACCATCTGTGACGGGTCGGGAGTTTGCAGAACACGTATTTTTTGCGGAAGCCGATCTCTTAGAATTCTAGGGAAATTGCCGGTGCTTATAGGTTGAGCATCCTTTGGCGTTCTGCCAAGGAATGTTTTAACCGCCTGAACGAGCCTATTAGTATTCGCAAATTTCTGCGATATTGAGTTGATAGACTTTTGCGCTAGAGGCATAATTTCGACGTGATATAGCTGGACCGGCATTGCTGTCAGCCTTTTTCCGTCGTAACCGCCCGACTAAAGCGCTTTATCGATTTCATGAGAGAGGAGGAATCAACCTCTTGCAGGGAAGGAAGCAGCGAGGAGTCCATATCTATCTCCTCTCCCATTTCATACACCTCCCATGTGAGGTTGTGGCTTTCTTTGCTAAGTTGTTTTGCAGTCTTGTCTTCGGCATATCTGATCCAAAAGTCTATTATTCGTATCTGCCGTTTAGAGAGCAGCCGATCGCTTGCTTCTTCAAGAGAAAGGAACATATATTGAATAAAAGGCCCATTTTCAGTTGTCCTTACCTTGATTTTTTTTTCAGATTCCAGTTCTTCCAGAGCTATATCAAGATATGGGGTTGCTGGCCCTTCCGGCATCTTAACATAGCTTGCGCCGGATATCGTTGTTCCAAGCTTAAGGTAAGCCACGCGATCAGCGTTCCACAATATCTTCTGCAGCTTTACCTTTCCAAGTTTTGCTGGGTAGTCCGAAAATGAATCGCATACGTAGTGCACGAGAGCCTTAAGTCTTGCCAAGTCTTGATGGTTGTTTCTTGAGCGGCTGGCTGATGGCATGAATGGCGGCCCATAAAAAAGAAGATGTGCTCTAATGGTATAATACTCATTCGGGCATGACGCGTCTATGCTAAAAGCACCCCGTGTGCGCCTCGGTCAAGCCACCCGGCTCTGCTACCAATCCCGGCCTAGTCAAGAGCCGGCGGCAGGGCACCAGTCAGAGACTGTTTGAAAAGGGTTGGCGCTGAGGTCGTGTTGTGATTCAAGCTTTGTATGTGGACCGAAGCGACGCGCGGCCGGATGGCCAAGATCGAGAAGAAGA
>NZ_JBPXMQ020000102.1:0-2046 GCF_053470405.2 Azospirillum mesophilum | reverse complement strand
TCTCGACCAGCGCGGCGTTGCTGCTGGACAGCGCGGCCCTGCTGCGCTTCGTGCCGGCGGCCAACTGGAACGGCACGCCGGGCAGCCTGACCGTTCGCCTGGTCGAAGACGGCGCGACGGTCACCTTCGGCAGCACCGTGGACCTGTCGGCAGTTGGCAGCGCCGGCGGAACCACGGCGATCAGCGCGGAGAACGTGGTGGTGGGCACCACGGTTAACCCAGTCAACGACGCGCCGGTGGCTGCGGGCTCGGCGACGCTGGCCAGCGTCAGTGAGGACGCCACGCCGGCCGGGGCCACCGTGGCCTCGTTGTTCGCGGCGAACTTCTCCGACGCGGCGGACGCGGTGAGCGGAGGCAGCAGTGCCAACACGCTGGCCGGCATCGCCGTGGTTGGCAACGCGGCGCGGATGACGTCGGGGCAGGGGAGTTGGCAGTATTCCGTCACCAGCGGCGTGTGGCTCGACATCCCGGAGACCGTCTCCGACGGCTCGGCGCTGGTGCTGGACAGCACGGCCAAGCTGCGCTTTCTGCCGGCGGCGGACTGGAACGGCACGCCGGGCAGCCTGACGGTGAAGCTGATCGACAGCTCCGGCACGGTCACCGCCGGGACGACCATGAACGTCAGCTTCGGGACCGGCGGCGCGTCGGCGGCCAGCGCCGGCACGGTCACGCTCACCACCAGCGTCACGGCCGTGAACGACGCGCCGGTCGCCTCGGGTTCCGCGACGCTGACCAGCGTCAGCGAGGATGCCACGCCGGCCGGGGCCACCGTAGCGGCGCTGTTCGCGGCCAACTTCTCCGACGTGGCGGATGCGGTGAGCGGAGGCAGCAGCGCCGACGCGCTGGGCGGCATCGCCGTGGTCGGCAACGCGGCGACCGCGGCGCAAGGTGTGTGGCAGTACTCCAGCGATGGAGGGGCCAGCTGGACGGCGGTGTCCACCACTCTGTCCGCCAACGCTGCGCTGCTGCTCAGCGCTTCCACGCTGCTGCGCTTCGTGCCGGCGGCCAATTGGAACGGCACGCCGGGCGCTCTGACCGTCCATCTCGCCGACGGCAGCACGACGGTGGTCACCGGGACCACGGTGGACCTGTCCATGGTCGGCAGCACCGGCGGGACCACGCCCTACGGCACCGGATCGGTGACGCTCGCCACCGGCGTCACGGCCGTGAACGACGCGCCGGTGGCTTCGGGTTCGGCGACGCTGGCCAGCGTCAGCGAGGATGCCACGCCGGCCGGGGCCACCGTGGCCGCCCTGTTCGCGGCCCACTTCTCCGACGCGGCGGATGCGGTGAGCGGAGGCAGCAGCGCCAATGCGCTGGGGGGCGTGGCGGTGGTCGGCAACGCGGCGACGGCGGCGCAGGGTGTGTGGCAGTATTCCAGCAACGGCGGGGCCAGCTGGACCAGCATCGCCACCACTCTGTCCGCCAGCGCCGCGCTGCAGCTCAGCGCTTCCACGCTGCTGCGCTTTCTGCCGGCGGCGGACTGGAACGGCACGCCGGGCGCTCTGACCGTCCATCTCGCCGACGGCAGCACGACGGTGGTCACCGGCGCCACGGTGGACCTGTCCACGGTTGGCAGCACGGGCGGGGCCACGCCCTACAGCACCGGATCGGTGACCCTCGCCACCAGCGTCAGCCCGGTCAACGATGCGCCGGTGGCCTCGGGCTCGGCCACGCTGGTCAGCGTCAACGAGGATGCCACGCCGGCCGGGGCCACCGTGGCCTCGTTGTTCGCGGCGAACTTCTCCGACTCGGCGGACGCGGTGACGAACGGCAGCAGCGCCAACACGCTGGCCGGCATCGCCGTGGTCGGCAACGCGGCGACGGCGGCGCAGGGCGTGTGGCAGTACTCCAGCGACGGCGGGGCCAGCTGGACCAGCATCGCCACCACTCTGTCGCCCAACGCCGCGCTGCTGCTGAGCGCGTCCACGTTGCTGCGCTTCCTGCCGGCGGCGGACTGGAACGGCGCGCCGGGCGGCCTGACCGTTCATCTCGCCGACGGCTCGACCACCCTCACGACCGGCGCGACCGCGAACCTGACGGCGA
>NZ_JBPXMQ020000101.1:0-2203 GCF_053470405.2 Azospirillum mesophilum | reverse complement strand
CAACGACTACCAAGTCGGGCAAACCGGCAAGATCGTGGCGCCTGAGCTGTACATCGCCGTCGGCATCTCCGGTGCCATCCAGCACCTCGCCGGCATGAAGGACTCGAAGGTCATCGTCGCGATCAACAAGGACGAGGAAGCGCCCATCTTCCAGGTCGCGGATTACGGTCTCGTCGCCGACCTCTTCAAGGCGGTGCCGGAACTGACCGACGCGCTGAAGTCGTAGGTTGGGTTGAACCGAAGGTGAAACCCAACGCACCCCGCCTTGCCGATGCGTTGGGTTTCGGCTTTGCCTCAACCCAACCTACGGTATTACGCCGCAACCCGCGCGGCCTTGCCGCCGCGCGGTTCGTTCAGGTGCCAGTGACCGACGAAGGGGGCTTCCTCGCCGTTGCGCACAACCATCATGGTGGCGAGCAGGACGGCGACCGTCTTGCGGGCGGCCCCGGTCTCCGCCAGCACCTCCGTCCGGACGACGAAGAGGCTC
Source organism: Azospirillum mesophilum (assembly GCF_053470405.2). Taxonomy (NCBI): domain Bacteria; kingdom Pseudomonadati; phylum Pseudomonadota; class Alphaproteobacteria; order Rhodospirillales; family Azospirillaceae; genus Azospirillum; species Azospirillum mesophilum. The sequence continues at coordinate 1,716 of NZ_JBPXMQ020000101.1, read as the reverse complement.
GGCCCCTCCCGCTCCACCCGCGCGATGACCAGCAGGGCGTCGCCGCAGGCGGGCGCGCCGAGGTCGAGCTTCTGCTCCATGGTCAGCAGCGAGACCTCCGCCGGCAGGCGCGAGCAGGCGGCGAGGACCGCCGCCGTCTCGGCCAGCGCCGCGCTGACGCCCGGATGGACGCCGCCTCGTTCGGAACACAGGCGGGCCGCCCAGGGCACGCGGATCTCGCAGGTTCCCGCCTCCACGCGGGTCAGCACGGCGCCCAGCGATTCCATCAGGGGCTGCCGGGCGAAACTGTCGCGGAGGCGGTGGGCGCAGGGGTCGTCCTGCTGGCGCTCGGTCATCTTGCGTTTCTCCCCAGTGCCCGACGGTCCCATTGCCCACGGCGTTCTTGCCTGATGGAATGTGCGGTCCGCCCGGTCTTTTCCGTTTATGGTGCTTCGGGTTCCCGATTGCCGCCGGTAAACTGGTTTGCCGGAAACAATCATGCCCATTTTTGTCGGACACGTTACGAATAGGTCCCCGGTGAGTCAATACGCCTCCGTATGGTCTTCGGAGTATCCCTGATGGAAACGAAGACGCTGAACCGCGAATCCTGGCTGTCCGCCGCCTTCTCCGCCCTGGCGGAGGGCGGGGTCGAGCAGGTGCGGGTGGAGGTGCTCGCCAAGCGGCTGAAGGTGACGAAGGGCAGCTTCTACTGGCACTTCCGCGACCGGACGGAGCTGGTGGAGGCCATGCTGGAGGGCTGGAAGACCGGCCGAATCGAGGCGATCAAGATGCAGACGCGGCTGGACGGCCGCACGCCGGCCACCCGGCTGCGCGACCTCTTGTCGCTGTACGGCGCCAACGGCAACCCGCGCGGCATGGCGATCGAGCTGGCGATGCGCGACTGGGCGCGCCGTGACCCCCGCGCCGCCGATATCGTGGCCGAGGTGGACCGCGAACGCCTGCGCTGCGTGTCGGACCTGTTCGCCGGCCTGGGCCTGCCCGACGATGACGCCTTCGCGCGGGCCTACCTGTTCTATTCGTTCATTTTCGGCGAAGGCCTGCTCGCGCGGTCGGCGGCACCCGACCGCTTCGAGAAGGCGCGGGACATCTGCGGGCGGGTGCTCGTGCCGGGGGACGCGGTGTAGGCGGGGCCGCGCAAGGCGTCGCCCCCACCCTTCCCATGCTTCGCATGGGCTCCTTCCCTCTCCCGCTGGCGCAGGAGAGGGAGTTGAGACGCCGATCTGGCAGTTGGTGATCTTGCCCGCCGAGCCGGTGTACTGGCGGCCGACCCCACACGACGCCTTGCCTGCTTGAGAAAGCCCGTCTCGTTGAACCGCTCCGGGTTTGTCGGAGGCCATTCGGCTTGAGTCACGCCGCCATGGCGACGTCCTCGGTTTGAGCATAGTAGCGCGCCTCGGCCTCGGCGGGAGGAATGTTTCCGATGGGTTCGAGTAGGCGCCGGTGATTGAACCAGTCCACCCATTCCAGGGTGGCGAACTCGACGGCTTCCAGGGTGCGCCATGGTCCGCGGCGCCGGATCACCTCGGTCTTGTAAAGGCCGTTGATGGTTTCGGCCAAAGCGTTGTCATAGGAATCGCCGACGCTGCCCACGGACGGCTCGACGCCGGCGTCGGTAAGAGACTGTTTGAAAAGGGTTGGCGCTGAGGTCGTGTTGTGATTCAAGCTTTGTATGTGGACCGAAGCGACGCGCGGCCGGATGGCCAAGATCGAGAAGAA
>NZ_JBPXMQ020000100.1:0-2251 GCF_053470405.2 Azospirillum mesophilum | reverse complement strand
TGGACACACGATTTCGCCCCGCACAGCGTCGCCGCCAAGACCAAAAACAGAATCGCGCCGAGATCGTGCTGCGCATTCGGGTCGCGCGGATCGCGAACCTCTCGGAAAATCTCGAGGAAGGACTGCATGGCGCATCTCCTGAAGGAAAAGGCCTCTTCGGCGTCTTCCTTCAGGTCAACAGGCGCAGATCGCTTTACTCAGATGCGATACCCCTGGGTATCCTTGGGGCGCATTTGGCTTCGTTCCGTAGAACGAGCGGCATTGGTAAAAAGTTATTCACCGCCCATGCGTCTTGCCCGGCGCGATTAACTCTGGGACTTGGGAGCCAAGCGCGACCAGTCAATTGGCGGATACTTGATGGTCTCAATCGCGTCCTTCAGCTTATCCATAGGAAAAGGCGAGACGTATTGTAGCGTGACGGTCTGCGTTTCCTTGGCGTCCTTTCTCCCAGCACTATCGTGGCCGGTGATTTCATCGGCGATGAGAAGAGGTACATTTTCATGTATCATCGCCGAGGTCGCGCTCGTCCGAAAGGAATGATAGTCCATAAGTTCCTTGTAGACACCGATTCTACGGCGGTAATTAGTAAATTCCTCGGAATAAAAATGGCTGAATTTCTGATCGCGTCCTCCAGGGATCATCTTTGGGAACAGGCGACCGTCGCCAGATTTTTTCGCCAGGTCGAGGAAACCGAGTGCGATCAAGGTGGAGTGCACTGGAACAATGCGCTCCGATGCTTCCGTCTTGAGATGCGGGCCACGGAAGTGCATGGCCCAAATACCGTCTACCTGAAAGATGTCGCGCCCAGTCAATTGGGCGTTCTCGTCGCATCGGCCGCCACCGAAAAGCGCAAGAATAGGCAGCCAGAAATACTCATCCCTGATGATGGTTGTCCCCGGCCGATGCCGCCAGTGCCGCTTCGTCGGATGCTTTTCGAATCCGGTCCAGATGGGTGAGGCGAACAGCTTTTCGAGGGACGGAATGTCCCACGGAAGGCGCTTCTCGCTGGTCGGAATGTTCGCTCCCCAGCGGAATTTGCTCCAAACGCGATCAAGGGAAAGGTCAGGGACCCCATTCTGACAATTGAGCCAGCGGAAGTATCCGGTGATGCTGTTCCAATGCCGGTTCAGCGTGCCTTCCGAAAGGGTCTTGGTCTCCGGCTTCTTGGCAGCGATGACCTCGTCAATGGTCATGGCCTTGTGCCGCGGAGATTTCCCATAATTCTCCGGGATCATCTCGAGCCGACGCCGCAAGGTGGCGGCATCGTCGCGCGTGTAGGTAGACGGAAGCTTGTCGCCACAGATCCGGATCAGCAGATCGATCGAGTTCCGGTTCTGGGCTTCCGTCTGGTTGGTCCATTGGCCGGTGTGCCGGGCCTCCTCCACGTACTGCTCGATATAAGCCGAGACGGTCTTCTCGGTCTTGGAGGTGGTCGGCGTCGGCGTCGGCGTCGGTGCGGGGCTGGACGGGGCAGTTGCAACCGGAGGCGGAGCGGGAGAGGCCGAGGTCCACGCCGCGGCTGTCGGCAGCGGAACGCGTTCATCCTCCTCGTATTCGCCCAGCCAGCGCATGGAGTCGACGTTGTAGACTTGGGCGAGGCCGCGCAGGGCATGGCGACCGAGCTGCTTCCAACCGTAGCTTCCGACGGGGACGTCGAGCTTGTGCCGATCGAGAACTTCGGACATGAGCGGCGCGATCGTGCTGAAGTCGTTCGACATGAGATGCGTTTTCATCGCGGCGCTCATGTCGGTGCTGAAGGTCGACGCCAGACGGGACTTCTCGATCGTGAGGTCCGGGAAATCGATCCGCTCGTGTTCGAGTTGCTCGCGCTCGAGCCGGATCATCTCGTTGGTGAGCGCCTGGAGCTGTTCGGCCGTCAACTGCATCGTTCTTGCCATGCTGAAAACCCTATCCATCGCGACATCGAGTCGTCGGGACAGCTTGCAGGCATGATGTCGATCGCTGGTGAAAAGGGACTTAACGAGCTGAGTCCGGCCGACCTGTTCGCGAAGATCGTGCGGCACCCGCCGGCGCCAATAGAACACGCCGTCGCGGCGGACGAGATGAGGGTGACGGGCCATCGCCGAGCTCCCAGGCGCCGGAGAGACGTCGATGTGTCACAGCAAAGTGTCACACCGCGCGGGACGCGGGGTAACTGCTCACCTGGCTGGCGGCTGGTAAGTGGTCAGGCGACGACGAAGGTTCCGTCGATCAGGTCGCGGATGGCGGTCCAGGCGGATTGGCCTTGCCG
>NZ_JBPXMQ020000099.1:0-2309 GCF_053470405.2 Azospirillum mesophilum | reverse complement strand
TCATCGCTCCGACTCTCCGGCTCGGTCCCTGCCGATAGCCTTGTGAATCAACTGACGACTCGCGTCACCCGAAATTCATCCACCTTCTCTGAATCGCCCTGCGGCTCCGGACGGCGGATGCCACAGGCAGCGATATTTGGGCGGGCGAACGGACCGCGACCTTGTGCCGCTGGCGGATGCGGCGCGAACGACACGCCTTCACAAGGAGCGGTTGACTGGGCCATGCTGTGCATCCCTGATGCCGTGCCTGCGGGAGCCTGATGATGCGCCTTGGTCGAACGCTGCCTGTGCTGCGCACCCTGGCGCTCACCATCGCGCTGCTCCTCCTCTGGACTCCGGTCCGGGCGGCGCAGCTGGTCATCGGGCTGGGGTCGGAGGTGACGACGCTCGACCCGCACTTCCACAATCTCTCGCCCAACGGCATCGTCAGCAGCCACATCTTCGACGCGCTGACCCTGCCCGACGAGTACAAGCGGCCCACCCCCGGCCTTGCGATCCACTGGACGGCGGTGGACGACCGCAACTGGGAATTCGTCCTGCGCCGCAACGTCCTGTTCCACGACGGCACGCCCTTCACGGCGGCCGACGCGGCGGCCAGCCTGCGCCGTGCGCTCCACGTCCAGGACAGCCCCTATTCCTACGCGACCATCCTGCGCGCGGTGTCGGACGTGGTGGTGGTGGACGACCACACGCTGCGCATCCGGACCGCCACCCCGGATCCCACGATCCCCGCCGCGGTGGGGCAGGTCGCCGTCATCCCGGCCCGCTTCGCCGAGGCCCGGCGCGAGGATTTCGACGCGGGGCAGACCATGATCGGGACCGGCCCCTTCCGCTTCGTCGCCAGCCGCGGGGTGGCGGAGATCACGCTGGCCGCGAACACCGCCTATTGGGGCGGGCGCCCGCCGTGGGACGATGTGACGCTCCGCGTCATCCCCTCGGCGACGGAGAGGGTGGCGGCGCTGATGGGGGGCTCCGTGCATCTGATCGATCAGGTGCCGCCGTCCGACTTCGTCCGTCTCCACGGCGACCGGGAGATCACGGTGCGCAGCGGCCTGACGGCGCGCCTGATCTATCTCGCCCTGGACAGCGGGCGCGACCGGTCGCCCTTCGTCACCGACCGCAAGGGCAAGCCGCTGGCGCGCAACCCGCTGAAGGATCCGCGCGTGCGCCGGGCCATCTCCAAGGCCATCAACCGGCAGGGCACCGTGGACATGATGCTGGAAGGGCTGGGCTCCCCGGCCGGCCAGCTGCTGCCCGTGGGCTTCTTCGGCGCCAGCCCGCTGCTGACCCCGGACACCTACGATCCGGAAGGGGCGAAGCGCCTGCTGGCGGAGGCCGGCTGGCCGGACGGATTCGCCCTGACCCTGCACGCGCCCAACAACCGCTACACCAACGACGCGGCGGTGGCGCGCACGCTGGGCGTGGCCTTGTCGCGCATCGGCATCGCCACCAAGGTGGAAACCATGCCCGCGACCGACTTCTTCGCGCGCGCGTCCAAGCTGGAGTTCAGCGCCTTCATGTCCGGGATCACCACCGACATCGGGGAGACGACCGACATCCTGACCTCCCTGCTCGCCTCCTACGACGCGGATCGCAACCGGGGCCGAATCAACCGCGCCCGCTATTCCAATCCGACCATCGATTCGCTTCTCGACCGCTCGTCCGTCACGCTCGACCCCAAGGCGCGCGAGTCCCTGCTGCGGCAGGCGTCGGAAATGGCCATGGCGGACGCCGCCGTGCTGCCGCTTTACTTCGAAAGCAAGGTGTGGGCGATGCGCAAGGAGTTCTCCTACACCCCGCGCGCCGACGAATACACACTGGCCGTCGAGGTGGAGCCGACGCGTCCCAGCGCTGCCCATTGAGGCGCGCGTGGCGTGCAGCCGCCCGCATACGGTGCATTCGCGGTTGCGCTCCGTCTGGGGGCAGCGTCTACTCCGAAAGTGGGATGGCGGGGCGTTGAGTATGCGGCGACCCTGTGCCCACGGGGATGAGCGCCCAGCCCGGTGACTTCCGAATTGTTGCGTCGCACCATCGCCGCTGGTAATACCATCGACGGATGATGCCTTCACAAAGCATCATAAATCCGGCATTCATGCACACGGACTAAGCCGGTTGCCCGAAAATCGGCCAGCTCGCGGCAGGGGAGAGAACAACCATGAAAATCGCCATACCCAGGGAGCGGCGCGCGGGCGAGTCCCGCGTTGCAGCGTCTCCGGAGACGGTCAAGAAACTGAAGGCCCTCGGTCTCGACGTGACCGTGGAAAGCGGGGCCGGTCTGGGCTCCAACCTGCCGGACGCGCTGTATGCCG
>NZ_JBPXMQ020000098.1:0-2595 GCF_053470405.2 Azospirillum mesophilum | reverse complement strand
GGATTCCGGTCGAAGGCGTCCACCGATTCCGGTGAAGGCGACCACCCGCGCGGGCTCGGCTTGCTGCTGGAGCTGTTCAACCCCCGGTATTCTCGCCGTCCTTTTCAGGCAGCGACGAGGAAAGCGAGATGCCGGCGCAGCGAGTGTCCATGCGCAAGATCCGAGAGGTCCTCAGGCTCACCTTCGCGTGCGGCCTGTCCAAGCGTCAGGTCGCGCCCATCGCCGGGGTCAGCGCCACCACCGTGCGCGAGTACGTCACCCGCGCCAGGCAGGCCGGACTGGGATGGCCCTTGCCCGATGAGTTCGGCGACGAGGAACTGGAGCGGCTTCTGTTCCCGCCCGTGCCCGACGTTCCGGCCGACCAGCGGCCGCAGCCGGATTGGGCCGCCCTGCATCGCGACCTGCGGCGGCCGGGCGTCACCCTGCTGTTGCTCTGGGAGGAGTACCGGGCCCAGCATCCCAACGGCTTCAGCTATTCCTGGTTCTGCGACTGCTATCGCGCCTGGGCAGGGCGGGTGTCGCCGACCCTGCGGCAGGTCCATCCCGCCGGCGAGCGATTGTTCGTGGACTACGCCGGGCACAGCATCGACCTCGTTGATCCCCGAACCGGAGCGGTCCACGCCGCCCAGATCTTCATCGCCGTGCTGGGGGCGTCGAACTACACCTTCGCCACGGCGACGCTGAGCCAGGGGCTGCCCGACTGGATCGCCGCCCACACCGCGGCCTTCGCCTTCTTTGGCGGCGTGCCGCGCCAGGTGGTCTGCGATAACCTCAAGGCCGGCGTCACCAAGCCGTGCCGCTATGAGCCGACGGTCAACGCCACCTACCGCGAGATGGCCGGCCACTACGGCGTCGCCGTCGTGCCGACGCGTGTGCGCAAGCCGCGCGACAAGGCCAAGGTGGAAGTCGGCGTCCAGGTCGTGGAACGCTGGGTTCTGGCGCGTCTGCGCAAGCAGCGCTTCCTGTCCCTGGCCGAGCTCAACGCCGCCATCGCCGGGCTGCTGGACGATCTCAACAGCCGCGTCATGCGCCACCTCGGCGCCAGCCGGCGCGCGTTGTTCGAGCAGCTCGACCGGCCGGCCCTGGGCGCCTTGCCGGCCGCGCCGTACGAGTACGCGGAGTGGCTGCAACGCCGCGTCGGCATCGACTACCACGTCGAGGTGGAGCGCCATTTCTACTCGGTTCCCTGCCGGCTGCTGAAGGAGGCGGTGGAGGTGCGCCTCACCGCCTCCGCCGTGGAGGTCTTCCACAAGGGCAAGCGCGTGGCCGTCCACGCGCGCAGCTCCGTTGCCCACCGCCACACCACCCAGCCCGACCACATGCCGAGCGCGCATCGCCGCTTTCAGGATTGGACGCACGAGCGCGTCCTCCTGGAGGCCGCCGCGGCCGGCCCGCACACCGCCGCCATGGTGGAGGCGATCCTGCGCGAGCGGGAGCACCCCGAACGCGGCTTCCGCAGTTGCGTGGGCATCCTGCGGCTGGCCCAGCACTACGGCGCCGACCGGCTGGAGGCCGCCTGCGCGCGCGGCTTGGCGATCGGCGCGCGTTCCTACAGCAGCCTGCAGTCCATTCTGAAGAGCGGCCTCGACCGCCGCCCGGCGCCCACCGAGCCCGCCGTGGAGGCGCCGACCCTGGCGCACGCCAACATCCGCGGCGCCCGTTACTACCACTGACCCAAGGAGACCCCGATGCTGCGGCATCCGACCGTTGCCCACCTGCACGCGCTGGGCCTGCTCGGCATGGCCCAGGCGCTCGAAGACCAGGGCCGCGATCCCGCGGCCCTGGCCCTGCCGTTCGAGGACCGGCTGGCGCTGCTGCTCGACCGCGAAGCCTCGCACCGGGAGACCAAGCGCACCCTGGCCCGGCTGCGCCACGCCAAGCTGCGCGTGAGCGCGCAACTGGAGGACATCGATTACCGCGCCCCGCGCGGGCTGGACCGGGTGCTGATGGCCAAGCTGGCCGGCGGGCAGTGGGTGCGCGACGGGCTGAACTTGCTGATCACGGGGCCAACAGGAGTGGGCAAGACCTGGTTGGCCTGTGCCTTCGGGCACCGGGCCTGCCGGGACAACCTCTCGGTTCTGTACACGCGCACGCCACGGCTGCTGGAGGATCTGGCGCTCGCCCGCGCCGACGGCCGCTATCCGCGTCTGCTTAAGACGCTGGCGCGCGTGCAGTTGCTGATCCTGGACGACTGGGGCGTGACGCCGATGACCGCCGACCAGCGGCGCGATCTGCTGGAGGTGATCGACGATCGCACCAGCCGCGCGGCGACGCTGATCACCAGCCAGTTGCCGGTGCCGGAATGGCACGCAGCGATCGGCGGGTTGACGCTGGCCGACGCCATCCTGGACCGCGTGCTGCACAGCGCCCATCGGATCGAGTTGGCCGGCGAGTCCATGCGCAAGCGCAACGCGCTCGCCGCGACGACGGCTTGACCCGGCCGCCGCGCTTCTGCAACCTACACGTCATCCAGCAGCCAGCCGAGACTGCCCCCGCGCGGACTGGACGTCATCCGCGGGAACACCTGGACGCCTTCACCGGAATCGGTGGACGCCTTCGCGCCGGAACCACCGCGCGCAATCACCGGAATACGCA
>NZ_JBPXMQ020000097.1:0-2609 GCF_053470405.2 Azospirillum mesophilum | reverse complement strand
GTCAATCACGATGAGAATGAAGGACGCCGTCGTCGCGACGGAGGTCGGGCGTAGCCCGGCCGAAGACGCGCCGACGGCGTTGGCGTCCGTCCGAAGGGACAGACGCCGGCTGGCGGAAACGGCGGGCACGGCCAGGATTGGGGATCTTCACGCCAATGAGGACCCCCGACCTTGCCGGGCCCGCATATCACCGACCGCCAGATGAGGCTCTACATGAAACACCGACAAACCGACACGCCCGTCATCGCCGCGGCCAAGGCCGGGTTCAGCGCGGCGACCGCTTACCGGATCGAGCACGATCCGCGTCCGCCCTCGCAGAAGGCGGCGCCCCGCGGCCGACGCCGTCCCGACCCGCTGGTCGGCTTATGGGACAACGAGGTGGTGCCGATGCTCAAGGCCGCTCCGGCCTTGCGGCCCATCGCCGTGTTCGCCGAAATCCGCCGGCGCCATCCCGACCTGAGCGAGGGCGTTCGCCGCACGCTGGAGCGGCGCATCCGCGCTTGGCGGGCGGTCAACGGCCCCGACCAGGACGTCGTCTTCCGGCAGGAGCACGTGCCCGGCCGCATGGGCCTGTCCGACTTCACCGACATGGCCGAACTCGCCGTCACCATCGCTGGACAGCCCCTCGAACACCGCCTCTACCATTTCCGCCTCGCCTATTCCGGCTGGGAGCACGCCCATGTCGTGCTGGGCGGCGAGAGCTTTGTCGCTCTGGCCGAAGGGCTGCAGAACGCGTTGTGGTCGCTTGGCGGCGTGCCGGACGAACACCGCAGCGACAGCCTGTCGGCCGCCTTCCGCAACCTGGAGCGCGACACCGCCGAGGACGCCACCCGCCGTTACGAGCAGCTCTGCGCCCATTACGGCATGATCCCGACCCGCAACAACCGCGGCGTCGCCCACGAGAACGGCAGCATCGAGAGCGCCCACGGCCATCTCAAGCACGCCGTCCGCGACGCGCTGCTGCTGCGCGGGACCCGCGACTTCGACGACTTGGCCGCCTACCGGCGCTTCATCGACGAGATCCTCGGCCAGCAGAACGCCCGCAGGGCCAAGCCGGTGGAGGCCGAGCGCGCCGCGCTCAAGCCGTTGCCGGCTGGCCGCACCGGCGATTTCGAGGAGGCCCTGGTCCACGTCACCTCCAGCGGCGGCTTCACCTTGCGCAAGGTTTTCTACACCGTGCCCTCCCGGCTGATCGGCCATCGCCTGCGCGTGCGCCTGTTCGACGACCGCCTGGACTGCTTCCTGGGCGGCACGCTGGTGGCGACGCTGCCCCGCGGCCGTTCGCGCGGCAACGGCAAGCATGGCCATGTCGTCGATTACCACCACGTGATCCACGCGCTGCGGCGCAAGCCGATGGCGCTGCTCAACCTCGTCTACCGCGACCAGCTGTTTCCCCGCCGCGCTTACGCCCGGGCCTTCGAGGCGCTGCTGGCCGCCGGCAACGAGCGCCAGGCTTGCACCGTCGCCGTTGGCCTGCTGTCGCTCGCCCACGAGCGCGCTTGCGAGGCCGAACTGGCCCACCGGCTCGACGCCGATCTGGACGCCGGCCGCCTGCCCGATCTGCAGGGCTTGCGCGAGCATTTCCAGCCCGCCGCCCCGACCATCACCGACGTCGTGGTCGAACTGGTGCCGCTGAGCGTCTACGACGAATTGGGCACCGTCCGCCCGGGAGCCGCCGCATGAACGCGTCCGATCCCATCGACGCCGCCCGCCTGTCGCTGGCGCTCGGCGACCTGCGCCTGCCGGCCATCAAGCTGATCTGGCCCGACTTCGTCGCCCGCGCCGACAAGGAAGGCTGGCCGGCCGCCCGCTTCCTCGCCGCGCTGACCGAGCACGAAATGGCTGAACGAGCCCGGCGCCGGATCGAACGCCACCTCGACGAAGCCCGCCTGCCGCCGGGCAAGACGCTGGAGACCTTCGAGTTCGACGCCGTGCCGATGGTCAGCAAGGCCCAGGTCATGGCGCTCACCGCCGGCGACAGTTGGCTGGAGAAGGGAGCCAATCTGATCCTGTTCGGCCCACCCGGCGGCGGCAAAAGCCATCTCGCCGCGGCCATCGGCTACGCCCTGGTGGAGAACGGCTGGCGCGTCCTGTTCGCCCGGACCACCGATCTCGTGCAGAAGCTGCAGATCGCCCGGCGCGATCTGGCTTTGGAATCGGCGATCGCCAAGCTCGACAAGTATCACCTGCTGATCCTCGACGACTTCGCCTACGTCAATAAGGACCAAGCCGAAACCAGCGTCATCTTTGAGCTGATCGGAACCCGCTACGAGCGGCGCTCCTTGTTGATCACGGCGAACCAGCCGTTCGGCGACTGGGGCCGGATCTTCCCCAACCAAGCCATGACCCTGGCCGCCATCGACCGGCTCGTCCACCACGCCACCATCTTCGAGATGAACGTCGAAAGCTATCGTCGGCGAACCGCTCTGGAGCGTAAGCGAGGTCCAGGACGACCGCCATCACGCGCGACAATCAGCGCCAACCAGATTGACGCTCCGCGACAGGAGGCTTGAAAACCGCCCCCGCCCGCGACAATCATTCTTCAGCCGCGACCCCAGCCCTTTTCATCCTGATCGCCGCGCTCCCTCATCCAGATTGTCGCGCCATAG
>NZ_JBPXMQ020000096.1:0-2877 GCF_053470405.2 Azospirillum mesophilum | reverse complement strand
CGATCCCATTCCGAACTCGGCCGTGAAACGCCTCAGCGCCGATGGTACTGCGTCTTAAGACGTGGGAGAGTAGGTCGCCGCCAGGTCACCACGGCACACGCCAGCCAATCACTACTGGACTGGGCACAAGCACTTGCACGCTTCGACACGACACTCCAAAAGCCGGCGCTCTCCACAAGGAGCGGCGGCTTTTTGTGCTTGGATCGCGAACGCTAAAAGTTGAGCTTGTTCGTTGGGGGACCGCACCTACCTACGCTTCGGGACTGGAGACGTGGGAGGATGGGAATGCGCATGGGCCGAATCGCCGCCTTGCTGAGCGCTTTGGCACTCGGGGCTTGCCTGGACATTACGGACGCCAAAGCCGTCGATCAGATTTTCCGGACGGAAAAGGCCGCCGTCGAGGTGAAGAGTTTTGCGCGCGGGCTCAATCAACCTTGGGGGCTTGCGTTCCTGCCGGATGGCCGGATGCTCGTGACCGAAAAAGAGGGCAAGCTGCGGATCGTTTCGGCGGAGGGGAAGCTCTCCGAACCGTTGCGGGGCGTGCCCAAGGTCGATGACCGGGGGCAGGGCGGGTTGCTCGACGTGGCGCTCGATCCCAACTTTGCGCAGAATCGGCTGGTCTATCTCAGCTTTTCCGAACCGGGATCGGCCGGAACGAATTCGACGGCGGTGGCGCGGGGCGCTTTGAGCGCCGACGAGCGGGCGCTTGAGAATGTCCAGGTAATCTTTTCGCAAAAGCCAAAGGTGCGGAGCCAGATGCATTACGGGTCGCGCCTGGTGTTCGACCGCCAGGGACACCTGTATGTGACGCTCGGCGAACGGTCGCTTGAGCAGTACCGGACCCAGGCGCAGGATTTGAACTCGCACCTCGGTAAGGTCGTGCGCATCAATCCCGATGGGTCCGTGCCGCCCGACAACCCCTTCGTGAACAAGCCGGGAGCGCTGCCGGAGATCTGGTCCTACGGACACCGCAATGTGCAGGGGGCGGCCCTGAACCCGCAGACCGGAACCCTGTGGACCGATGAACATGGCCCCCGCGGCGGCGACGAGGTGAACATTCCCGAACCCGGCAAGAACTACGGCTGGCCGGTGGTGTCCTTCGGCATGAACTATGACGGCACGCCGGTCGGCACCGGCAAGTCGAGCGCGCCGGGCATGGTGGATCCGATTTATCACTGGACGCCCAGCATCGCGACGTCGGGCATGGCCTTCTACACGGCCGACGCCATTCCCGCCTGGACCGGGAATCTCTTCATCGGCGCCCTCGCCGGCATGGCCCTGGTCCGCCTCGAACTGGATGGCAACCGGATCACACACGAGGAGCGTCTGTTCCACGATCTGGGCAAGCGCATTCGGCAGGTCACCCAGGGACCCGACGGGGCGCTGTACCTGTTGACGGATGAGAGCGACGGTGAGGTTCTGCGCATCGCGTCCGCCGGGCGCCGGTAAGACGTCAGGGATCCGCGCCGTCCGTGCGGCGGCCGAGGCGGGTTGCGGCGAGGATGTCGGCGCGGGTCAGGCCGATGTCCCGCAACAGCCGGTCGTCGACGCGGTGGAGATCGGTGATGGCCCGCTGACGCGGCAGGCTACGGAACAGCGCGAGGACCAGCGCCAGGACCGCAAGGGCGATCGATTTCGGACGGGCTAGGGTGCTGGGGAGCATGGTCGGGGCCTCCGATGACGGCGGGCGATGACGGCAGGACGGGCGCGTCCCGCCTGACCGGTCTAGCCCGCCGAGCGTCCTGGAGATATGAACCGCCTCACAGTTGGGCCGTCAGGCCGGGCGCCGTTCGGCGCTGCTTCCGGATCGATGGCGGAGAGGGTAAACAGCACATCCCGCGCCGGCCCGACGCTGGCCGGCGAGCAAGGATGGCCCGCATGTTCCCACACGTTCCGACCATCATCCGGCCGACCATCATCCCGATCGACGATCCCCAGGATCCCCGGATCGCCGCCTACCGCGACGTGCGTGAGCGGGACCTCGTCGGGCGCGAGGGGCACTTCATCGCCGAAGGGGCCGTGGTGCTGCGCACGCTGCTGACGGCCTCGCGGCACGAGGCGGTGTCGCTGCTGATCGCGGACAAGCGTATAGCGGCCCTGATGCCGATGCTGGAAGGATTGCCGGCGCATGTCCCGGTCTACAGCGCGCGGCAGGAGGTGCTGGACGGCATCGCCGGCTTTCCGCTGCACCGGGGCATTCTGGCCCTGGGCCGGCGCGCGCCGACGCCGGAGGCGGACGCGCTGCTCACCGGGCTGGGCGCGCGGGCGCTTGTGCTCGTCCTGTGCGGGATCGGCAACCACGACAATGTCGGGGGCATCTTCCGCAACGCGGCGGCCTTCGGGGCGGACGCGGTGCTGCTCGACAGCGGCTGCTGCGACCCCCTCTACCGCAAGGCCATCCGGGTCTCCGTCGGCGCCACGCTGATGGTGCCCTTCGTCCGGCTGCCGGTTGGGGAGGACGTGGTGTCGGTTCTGGAGCGGCACGGATTCGACGCGATCTCGCTGAGCCCGGCGGGCGCGGTGCCCCTTGCGCGGTTGCGCCGGCCGGACCGCGCGGCCGTGCTGCTGGGGTCCGAAGGGCCGGGGCTGCCCGCCTCCGTCCTGGCGCGAACCCACAGCGTGAGCATCCCGATGGCGCCGGGCTTCGATTCGCTGAACGTGGCGACGACGAGCGGCATCGTGCTGCACCACCTCGCCTTCATTGCGTAATCCGGTTGAAAGCGACCACTGGTTCCACGGGAAGGCGACCGGGCATTCCGGTTGAAGCCGACCATGGATTCCGGTCGAAGGCGTCCACCGATTCCGGTGAAGGCGACCACCCGCGCGGGCTCGGCTTGCTGCTGGAGCTGTTCAACCCCCGGTATTCTCGCCGTCCTT
>NZ_JBPXMQ020000095.1:0-2915 GCF_053470405.2 Azospirillum mesophilum | reverse complement strand
CGCTCTCCGATCCGCACCGGTACACCCGCGGGGTGGAGCAGCCCGGTAGCTCGTCAGGCTCATAACCTGAAGGTCGCAGGTTCAAATCCTGCCCCCGCAACCAAACACAGATCGCGAAGCCGCTGAAACACTCGTTGTTTCAGCGGCTTTTCGTTTTTGGCCCTGGTTGGACAGGCGGGTTGGACAGGCGGGGCGCGGCCGGGAATGTCCCGATTTTGACGCGACCTTGGGCTTCGCCGGGATGGTCGGATAGGATGCTCAACCCGGTTTCAAAAACGCCCCGGTTTCAAAAATACGTGGACCGATGCCCAACCTCTTCCTTCTCTGCCGGCGGACGGGATCCGCGCTGCTCGTCGGACTGCTTCTCGCGGTTGCGCTCTCACCTTTGGCCGTCTCGGCGCAAACGCCCGCACCGGTGTCGTCCGAGGCCGCCGAGTTCAAGTCCCGCTTGGGGGCGTGGCAGGACGTCCTCAACAAGGCGGCGTCGCGGATTGCCGCGGGCGAGATCGACAACGAGGAGTATGAACAGCTCCGAGGAGTCCTGAGCGAGGTGCAGGCCGCCGCTCGCGCCGTCGCCGGAGCCGCTGCGGGAGCCCGCGAGACGGCCCAGCGCATGATCGACTCCCTGGGTCCCACCCCCGCGGCGGACCAGCCGCAGGAGGCGGCGCCCATCGCGGCCGAACGCAAGCGCCTGTCGCAGAGCGTTGCCGAGGTGGACGGGCGGATCAAGCAGGCTGACCTGATCGTCACGCGCGTCGACATCCTGCTGCGCAGCGCCGCCGACCAGCGCATGACCCAGCTGACCGAGCGGATCTTCCGGCGCGGTCCGATCCCCCTGACCCCGGACACCTGGGGCGAGTTGCCGGCCCAGACCGCCTATGTGCAGGAGCGCATCGGCCGGGGCATCCTGGTCGTCGCGGCGGAGGGCGTGTGGCAGGACCGCCTGTATGGGCTGGGCGCCCTCGCGGCGCTGCTGCTGCTCGTCGCGTGGCCGGTGCGCCGTGCGCTGCTGCGCCGCTATGGGCATCGCGCCACGGCGGCGCGGCCGAGCTATCGGCAGCGGGTCGCGGCGATGGCGGTGGAGGTGTTCGCCCGCTGCCTGATGCCCGTGGTGCCGACCGTCGCCTTCAGCGCCGCCCTGGCCGGCCTGCTCCAGGGCGTGCCGGAGGCCGGGCCGCTCGCCACGCTGGTGGTCGGGCTGTCGGGCGGCCTGTCCGCCTTCTTCCTGGTGACCGGCGTAGCCCGCGCCACGCTGGCGCCCGACCATCCGGAATGGCAGCTCGCCAGCCTGGACCCGGACAGCACCCGCCGGCTGGTGCGCCGCATCATAGTCGCGGCGGTCGGCCTCGCGGCGGCCGGCACCGGCATCGGCCTGTCGGAAAGCATGTTCACGCCGCCGGAGCTTCGGTCGATCCTCGGCCTGGGGACCATGGCGGTGATCGCGTCCGCCCTGCTGTCCCTGCTGCCGGGCCGGCTGTGGATCGCGGCCCGCGATGTCTCCAGCGGTTGCGGTTGCCCGGATGGTGGCGCTGCGCCGGTCCAGACGCGCGCCGTCTGGCCGCGTCTGCGGCTTCTGACCGGGGCGGTGGCGGTCGCCTCGCTGGCGGCGTCGGGCGCCGGGTATCTGGCGCTCGCGGTTTATGCCGCGAAGCTGATGCTCACCGCCATTATCGTCGGCGGCGTCCTGCTGGTCGCGCGGGGCATTCTGCGTGAGCTGCTGTGCGTGCTGCTGGAACGGAACCTGGGGGCGGTCGCCGGCTCCGATGGTGATTCCGACAAGAGCCGCCGGCTGTTCGGGCACGCCGGCAACGTCGGCATCGACCTGGGCCTGCTGGCTGCGGCGTCCTTCTTCCTGCTGCCCTTGACCGGCATGACGCTGTCGGAAATGCGGGGGATGGCCGACTCCTTCCTGGGGGGCATCACGGTCGGCGGGGTCCGGATCGCGCCGGGGGACATCCTGTCGGCGATGCTGGTGTTCGGCGCCGCCATCGCGGCGACCCGCGTCGTGCAGCGCCAGCTTGACGAGCGGTTGCTCGGCCGCCTCGCCATCGACGACGGGGTGCGCAACTCCGTCCGGACCGGCATCGGCTATCTCGGCACCACGCTTGCCATCCTGATCTCGGCGGGGAAGCTCGGCCTCGACCTGTCGAGCCTGGCGATGATCGCCAGCGCGCTGTCGGTGGGCATCGGCTTCGGACTTCAGAACGTCGTCAGCAACTTCATCTCGGGCCTGATCATGCTGGTCGAGCGGCCGATCAAGGTCGGCGACTGGGTGGTGGTCAACGGCATCGAGGGGACCGTCCGCCGCATCAGCGTGCGTGCCACGGAGATCCAGACCTTCCAGCGCGCCTCGGTCATCATCCCGAATTCGGAGTTCATCTCCAAGGCGGTGGTCAACTGGACGCTGAAGGACCGGACCACCCGCGTGGAGATCAAGGTGCGCTGCACCTACGACTCCGACCCCCGCCGCGTGCACGAACTGCTGCTGTCCATCGCCCGCGGCCACGAGCTGGTCCTGAGCGTTCCGGAGCCGATCGTCGTCTTCCGCGATTTCGGCGCGAGCGCCCTGGAGTTCGAGCTGCGCTTCTTCGTGGCGAGCACCGACTCCATCCTCCCCGTCCGCAACGAACTGCGGATGCGGATTGTCGAGGCGTTCCGCGCTCACGGCATCGAAATGCCCTATGATCAGCAGGTGATCCACATGCCGAGGATCGAGGCGCTTCTGCAAGGCCTGAGTGCGGCGCCGCCGTCCCTGGACGCGGGTGGAGGTGCGGCCAAGGTCGTGCCGCTCCCCGACAAGGTCGGGGCGTGAGGGATCTAGGGCGTGTCGTCAGTTAGGGGATTCCCAGCGGGCGGAATGCGTGATTCATAGAGCGTCGGCTGACGGGAGGGCCGACCGATGCGACGCTATGCTT
>NZ_JBPXMQ020000094.1:0-3119 GCF_053470405.2 Azospirillum mesophilum | reverse complement strand
TCTGCACGTCGGGGTCGGTGATCGTGACCGCGCTGAACGGCTTGACCGTCGCGCTGTCGTTGATCTGCTGGACCAGCGTCGTGACGTTGGTGATCGTCGGCGCGTCGTTGACCGAGGTCGAGACCACGGTGGTCGTGTTGTTGGTCACCGCGGCGGCGACGCCGTCGTTGACCGAGAGCGTGAAGGTGGTGGTCTCGGTCGAGCCCGGGGTGACGCGGTTGGCGGTCGGGGTGAAGACCACCGCGCGCACCGCCGTCTGCGCCGCCGACGCGGTGCCGGTGAAGCTCCACACGCCGGTCGCCGCGTTGTAGCTGCCGCCGCCGCCCGACAGCGCGCCCTTGGCCGCGCTGTCCAGCGTGATTGTCACCGTCTGCGTCTGCGCCGGGCTGTCCGCGTCGGTGATGGTGACGCTGGCGAACGGCGACACCGTGGCGTTGTCGTTCACCGTCTGCCCGGCCGAGGCCCCGCCGATCACCGGCGCGTCGTTGACCGAGGTCGAGACCACCGTGGTCGTGTTGTTGGTCACCGCGGCGGCGACGCCGTCGTTGACCGAGAGCGTGAAGGTGGTGGTCTCGGTCGAGCCCGGGGCCACGCGGTTGGCGGTCGGGGTGAAGACCACCGCGCGCACCGCCGTCTGCGCCGCCGACGCGGTACCGGTGTAGCTCCACACACCAGTGGCGGAGTTGTAGCTGCCGCCGCCGCCCGACAGCGCGCCCTTGGCCGCGCTGTCCAGCGTGATCGTCACCGTCTGCGTCTGCGCCGGGCTGTCCGCGTCGGTGATGGTGACGCTGGCGAAGGGCGAAATGGTCGCGTTGTCGTTCACCGTCTGCCCGGCCGAGGCCCCGCCGATCGCCGGCGCGTCGTTGACCGAGGTGGTCACCGTCGAGATCGAACCGCTGCTGACCGCCCCGGTGCCGTCGTTGACCGACACCGAGAAGGAGGTCGTCTCCGTCGTGCTCGGCGCGATTGCGTTGCTGCGGGGCTGGAACACCAGGGCGCGGATCGCCGCCTGCACGGTGCTGCCGATGTTGCTGCCTGACGAGAAGGTGCGGGTGTAGACGTAGTCGCTGCCGCTGACCGTGCGCGTCCAGCCGGTCGCCGAGGCGCTGGTGAAGTCACCCCGGTTGGCGCCGTTGGTGATCGTCACCGTCGCGTCCATGCCCTGGACGTCGGCGTCGGTCACCGTCAGGGCGGAGAAGGGCGACACCGTCGTCGTGTCGTTGACCGCCTGGTTGGTCGCCTCGCCGCCGATCACCGGCGTGTTGTTGATCGAGGTCGAAACCACCGTGGTCGTGTTGTTGGTCACCGCGGCGGCAACGCCGTCGTTGACCGAGAGCGTGAAGGTGGTGGTCTCGGTCGAGCCCGGGGTGACGCGGTTGGCGGTCGGGGTGAAGACCAGCGCCCGCACCGCCGTCTGCGCCGCCGACGCGGTGCCGGTGAAGCTCCACACGCCGGTCGCCGCGTTGTAGCTGCCGCCGCCGCCCGACAGCGCGCCCTTGGCCGCGCTGTCCAGCGTGACCGTCACCGTCTGCGTCTGCGCCGGGCTGTCCGCATCGGTGATGGTGACGCTGGCGAACGGCGACACCGTGGCGTTGTCGTTCACCGTCTGCCCGGCCGAGGCCCCGCCGATCGCCGGCGCGTCGTTGACCGAGGTGGTCACCGTCGAGATCGAGCCGCTGCTGACCGCCCCGGTGCCGTCGTTGACCGACACCGAGAAGGAGGTCGTCTCCGTCGTGCTCGGCGCGATTGCGTTGCTGCGCGGCTGGAACACCAGGGCGCGGATCGCCGCCTGCACGGTGCTGCCGATGTTGCTGCCCGACGAGAAGGTGCGGGTGTAGACGTAGTCGCTGCCGCTGACCGTGCGCGTCCAGCCGGTCGCCGAGGCGCTGGTGAAGTCACCCCGGTTGGCGCCGTTGGTGATCGTCACCGTCGCGTCCATGCCCTGGACATCGGCGTCGGTCACCGTCAGGGCGGAGAAGGGCGACACCGTCGTCGTGTCATTGACCGCCTGGTTGGTCGCCTCGCCGCCGATCACCGGCGTGTTGTTGACCGAGGTCGAGACCACGGTGGTCGTGTTGTTGGTCACCGCGGCGGCAACGCCGTCGTTGACCGAGAGCGTGAAGGTGGTGGTCTCGGTCGAGCCCGGGGTGACGCGGTTGGCGGTCGGGGTGAAGACCACCGCGCGCACCGCCGTCTGCGCCGCCGACGCGGTGCCGGTGTAGCTCCACACACCAGTGGCGGAGTTGTAGCTGCCGCCGCCGCCCGACAGCGCGCCCTTGGCCGCGCTGTCCAGCGTGATCGTCACCGTCTGCGTCTGCGCCGGGCTGTCCGCGTCGGCGATGGTGACGCTGGCGAAGGGCGAGATGGTCGCGTTGTCGTTCACCGTCTGCCCGGCCGACGCCCCGCCGATCACCGGCGCGTCGTTGACCGAGGTCGAGACCACGGTGGTCGTGTTGTTGGTCACCGCGGCGGCAACGCCGTCGTTGACCGAGAGCGTGAAGGTGGTGGTCTCGGTCGAGCCCGGGGTGACGCGGTTGGCGGTCGGGGTGAAGACCACCGCGCGCACCGCCGCCTGCGCCGCCGACGCGGTGCCGGTGTAGCTCCACACACCATTGGCGGAGTTGTAGCTGCCGCCGCCGCCCGACAGCGCACCCTTGGCCGCGCTGTCCAGCGTGATCGTCACCGTCTGCGTCTGCGCCGGGCTGTCCGCGTCGGTGATGGTGACGCTGGCGAAGGGCGAAATGGTCGCGTTGTCGTTCACCGTCTGCCCGGCCGAGGCCCCGCCGATCACCGGCGCGTCGTTGACCGAGGTCGAGACCACGGTGGTCGTGTTGTTGCTCGCGGTGCCGCCGTCGCCGTCGCTGGTGGCGATGGTGAAGGTGGTCGTCTCGGTCGAGCCCGGGGCCACGCGGTTGGCGGTCGGGGTGAAGACCAGCGCGCGCACCGCCGTCTGCGCCGCCGCGGTCGTGCCGGTGAAGCTCCACACACCAGTGGCGGCGTTGTAGCTGCCGCCGCTGCTGCTCGACAGCGACCCCTTGGCCGCGCTGTCCAGCGTGACCGTCACCGTCTGGTTGGCGCTGTCCGCGTCGGTGATGGTGACGCTGGCGAAGGGCGAGATG
>NZ_JBPXMQ020000093.1:0-3442 GCF_053470405.2 Azospirillum mesophilum | reverse complement strand
AGCTTCACCGTGCGGGTGAGCGAGCCGGTGACGGTGGCCGGCGGCACGCCGACGCTGACCCTGGTGGGCGGCGGCACGCCGCGCAACGCGGTCTACAACCCCGCCGGCAGCACGGGCACGCTGCTGCGCTTCGACTATGTGGTGCCGGTCGGCGACAACGCCCGCGGCGGCATCGTGGTCAAGGATCTGCAGCTGAACGGGGCCACCATCACCGACGTCGCCCGCAACGCGCAGGTGACCGCGCTGAACAGGGTGGGCGACGGCAGCCGCGTGTTCGTCGAAACGCCGGTTCCCGGCAAGCCCGGCACGAGCGTGCTGGACGCGGCGTCGGACAGCGGCGTTGCGGGCGACGGGCTGACCAACGTGGCGAAGCCGACCCTGACGGGCACGGCCGAGGCCAACGCGACGGTGACGGTGCTGGTGGACGGCAAGGCGGTCGGCACGACCAAGGCCGACGCCGCCGGCCGCTGGAGCTACGGCCTGACGACGGCGCTGACCGACGGTGCCCACACCATCGCGACCACCGCGACCAACCGCTTCGGCATCGTCGGGGAAACCTCCGGCGAGCAGACGGTGACGGTGGACACGGCCAAGCCGGTCGTCGCGGCCCCGTCGGTGACCAGCACGACGGTGGCCGGCAGCGGCTCGTCGGGTCGCCTCTCCGCGTCCGCCAAGCCGACCATTACCGGCACGACCGAAGCCGGCAGCACCGTGGCGATCCTGGTGGACGGCAAGGCGGTGGGAACGGCGGTGGCCGACGGTTCCGGCGCCTGGAGCTACACCTTCGGCGCGGGCTTGAGCGACGGCACGCACGCCGTGCAGGTGCAGGCGACCGACCGCGCCGGCAACGTCAGCGCGCCGTCGGCAGCCACGGCCCTGACCATCGACACCACGGCCCCGGCGGCGCCGGTGCTGGAGGTGACGAGCGGCACCGGCAGCGCCCCGGTGGTGCGCGGCACGGCGGAGCCGAACGCCAAGGTGACGGTGCTGGTGAACGGCCGCGAAGCGGGCACGGTGCAGGCGGATGCCGCCGGCTCCTGGCAGCAGGCGCTGTCGTCCGACCTCGGGATCGGCAACCACACCATCACGGCACGCGCGACCGACGCGGTGGGCAACGTGGGCACCGCCGGATCGGCCACCTACAACGTCGCCCCGCCGCCCCCGCCGCCGACCGTCACGGTCGTGACCACGAGCGGCAACACGACCACCGCCGTGTCCTCGTCCAACGGCTCGGCGTTCGGATCGACCGGCAGCTCGCAGTCGTCCGGCCCGACGCTGGGCACCGCGCCGTCGCTGCCCGGCAGCCAGAACAGCAGCGACACCGGCCGCGTCATCACCGCGTCCTCCTTCGGCAACGGCGGCTCCGGCGGCCAGTCCAGCACCGACGCCGGGCGGTCCATCACCATCAACTCGATCAACGGCCAGTCCAGCACCGACGCCGGGCGCTCGATCACGCTCTCCTCGGTGGGCGGTTCGTCGAACTCCAGCTCCAACTCCAGCAGCACCGGCAGCGGCCTGAGTGGCGGTTCGCTGAGTGGCGGCTCTCTCGGTGGCGGCTCTCTCGGTGGCGGCTCTCTCGGTGGCGGCTCTCTGGGCGGCAGTTCCGGCCTCAGCGGGCTCGGGTCCAGCGGGTCCGGGTCGGGTGGCCTGGGTGGCAGTGGCCTGGGCGGCGGCCTCGGTGGGGGTATGGGCACCGGATCGGCCCTCGGAACCGGCCCCAGCACCGGTCCGGGCACGGGTGGCGGCCTCGGGTCGCCGGGCGGTTCCTCCACCAGCGGCGGACCCGTCACGGGCGGCTCTACCACCGGTCCCGGCACTGGTCCCGGCACCGGTCCCGGTGCGGCCAGCCCGGGTGCCTCGACGCAGGGGGGCCTCGGAACCGGTTCGCAGGGCGGCGGCCAGACGCCCAACGGGTCGGTGCAGGGCGAGCGCAACGGCAACAGCCCGAGCACGCCGCAGCGCACCACCATCGAGACCGCGCCGGCCAACCGGGGCCAGCAGAACGGCCAGCCCGGCAACCAGCCCACGGGTCAGCAGGGTGGTCAGCAGACCGGTCCGCGCAACGCGCCCCAGGGGCAGTCAGGTGGTGGTCAGCCCGCTGGTGGGCAGCCGGCTGGTGACGGCCAAGCCGGAGGCCAGCCGGGCGGCGAGCCCGGCAACGCTCCGGCCGGCGCCGAGGGCAAGGCGCCGGCGGCCGGTCCGCGGGCCGACGCCGACGCGCCGCTTCCGCTCACCAGCCCGGCCTTCACCCACCAGGTCGCCAAGGCTCACGGCGCCACCGACGCCCGCGCCGCCGCACTCCTGGCCGCCCTGGTCGGCCACACCCCACCGGGAAGCCGGGCGGCCTAAGGCCGCCCGCACTCCCCGTCCTTTTTCGCACCCGCCTCTTCTTTCAATGGATTGCTGACGAGAATGACCTGCCTTCCCCACGCCTTCCGGTCGCGGTCCCTGCTGGGCTGCGCGTCCGTCGCCTTGCTTGCCGCTTCCCTGGTCACCAGCGGCTGTTCGCTCCGTCCGCAACCCCTGACCACCGAGGAGACGCTGGAGCGGGTGCGCGCCGACATGGCGGTGGTGATGTCGCCCCAGGAACCGCTCGCCGGCCCGGTCTCCATGCACGAGGCGATGGCCCGCGCCATCAAGTACAACCTCGACGAACGCGTGAAGCTGATGGAGATGGCCGTCGCCAACCAGCAGCTCGACCTCTCGCGCTTCGACATGCTGCCGCGTCTGGTCGCCGGCGCCGGCTACAGCGGGCGCAACAACGAGGCCGGCTCGGAAAGCCTCAACCTCGCCACCGGCCGGCGCACGGGGGAAAGCACCACCGCCACCGACCGCAACCGCCGCACCGCCGACCTCGGCTTCACCTGGAACATCCTCGACTTCGGCGTCAGCTATCTGCGCGCCCGCCAGAACGCCAACCTCGTGCTGGTCGCCGACGAGCGCCGCCGCCGCGTCGTCCAGGGCATCCTGCAGGACGTCCGCACCGCCTACTGGCGCGCCGTCGCCGCCGAGCGCCTGCTGCGCCGCATCGAGCCGCTGGAAAAGCGCATCGAGGCGGCGCGCCGCAACGCCGGCGCCCTGGAGGCGCAGCGCGTGCAGGCGCCGTTGCAGACGCTGAACTACCAGCGCGCGCTGGTCGACACGCTGCGCCAGTTGCAGACGCTGCGGCGCGAGCTGGTGGCGGCCAAGGCGCAGCTGGGCGCGCTGATGGGCCTGCCGCCGGGCGAGAGCTTCACGCTGGCGATCCCGGCCGAGGCGACGACGAGGGACGCGCCGGCGATCCGCACCTCGGTGGAGGCGCTGGAGGCCTACGCGCTGCTCAACCGGCCGGAGCTGGTGGAGGAGACCTACAACGCGCGCATCACCGCCGACGAGACCAAGCGGGCGCTGCTGAAGCTGCTGCCGGGCATCGACCTGAACGCCGGGCTGCACTACGACAGCA
>NZ_JBPXMQ020000092.1:0-3531 GCF_053470405.2 Azospirillum mesophilum | reverse complement strand
CAAAGCATAGCGTCGCATCGGTCGGCCCTCCCGTCAGCCGACGCTCTATGAATCACGCATTCCGCCCGCTGGGAATCCCCTAACTGACGACACGCCCTAACCCGACGAGCGTCCGGAGAATCATAAACCCAATAGGGGGAGACGACATGAAGCCCACATCCGCCCTGTACGCGCTGGCGCTTGCCTTGTCGACGGCGCTCACCGCGCCGGCGCTGGCCGCCGAAAGCACGGTGAAGCTGCGCATCCTGGAAACGACCGACCTGCACGTCGCGCTTCTCCCGTACAACTACTACAGCGACAAGGAGGACGTGACCCAGGGCTTCGCCCGCACCGCCACGCTGATCCGCAAGGCGCGGGCGGAGGCGCCGAACACGCTGCTGTTCGACAACGGAGACCTGATCCAGGGCAACCCGCTGGGCGATTACGTGGCGCGCGAGACGGGGCTGAAGCCGGGCGACGTGCATCCCGCCTACGCGGCGCTGAACCAGCTCGGCTACACCGCCGGCACAGTGGGCAACCACGAGTTCAATTATGGGCTGGACTATCTGCAGACCGTGCTGGGCGGGGTGACGTTCCCCATCGTCTCCGCCAACGTCTTCCACGCCGACGGCGACCAGGACCCGTCCAACGACAAGCCCTATTTCGACCAGTACCGCATCGTCGAGACAAAGGTCACCGACGAGGCCGGGAAGGAGCAGGCGCTGAAGGTCGGCGTCATCGGCTTCGCCCCGCCGCAGATCGTGAACTGGGACAAGGCTTATCTTCAGGGCAAGGTGGTCACCCACGACATCGTGGACACCGCCCGCGAGCTGGTTCCGCAGATCCGCGCCAAGGGGGCCGACCTCGTCGTGGCGCTGGCCCACACCGGCATCTCGGCCGAGCCCCGGCAGGGCGGGGAGGAGAACGCCGGTTATTACCTGACGCAGGTGGAGGGGCTGGACGCCGTCCTGACCGGCCACCAGCACCGCGTCTTCCCCGGTCCGGACTTCGCCCGGCTGCCGGGCGCCGACATCGACAAGGGAACCATCAACGGCAAGCCGGTGGTCATGCCCGGCTTCTGGGGCAGCCATCTGGGCGTCGTCGACCTGACGCTGGTGAAGGACGGCGGGGCCTGGACGGTCGCCGACAGCCACAGCCACACCCGCGCCATCTACGAGTTGAAGGACAAGCAGCGCGTGCCGCTGGTCGACTCGGACCCGGCGGTGGAGCAGGCGGTGAAGGCCGTCCATGAGGAGACGCTCGCCTACGTCCGCAAGCCGGTCGGCGAGACGACCGCCCGCATCCACAGCTACTTCGCGCTGGTGCAGGACGACCCGTCGATACAGATCGTGACCAACGCGCAGAGCTGGTACCTGAAGCGGCTGGTGAAGGGGACGGATCTGGAGTCGCTGCCCGTCCTGTCGGCCGGCGCGCCCTTCAAGGCCGGCGGGCGCAACGGGGCGGAGTATTACACCGACGTGCCTCCAGGCCCCATCGCCATCCGCAACGCCGCCGACCTCTACCTCTACCCCAACACGCTGCGCGCGGTCGTGGTGACCGGCGATCAGGTGCGGGAGTGGCTGGAGATGTCGGCCGGCATGTTCAACACCATCGACCCGAAGAAGACGGAGGAGCAGCCGTTGCTGAACGCCGCCTTCCCCTCCTTCAACTTCGACGTCATCGACGGCGTGACCTACGAGATCGACCTCGGCCAGCCCTGGCGCTACGACATGGACGGGAAGGTCGTGAATCCCGAGTCGCACCGCATCCGGAACCTGTCCTACCAGGGCAAGCCCATCGACGGCGCGCAGAAATTCCTGGTGGCGACCAACAACTACCGCGCGGGCGGCGGGGGCAAGTTCCCCGGCCTGGACGGCAAGACCATCGCGGTCGAGGCGCCGGACGAAAACCGCACCGCGCTGACCTCCTACATCTACGACCAGAAGACGATCAACCCGTCGTCGGACGGCAACTGGCGATTCGCCACCCTGGACGGCGACCCGCTGGTGACCTTCGAGTCGTCGCCCAAGGCGAAGGACGTCCTGCCCGCCGACGGCCGGATCACCCCGGCCGGCGACGCGAAGGACGGCTTCGCCAAATACGCGATCAAGCTGGGCAAGTAGCGCTTAGCGAAGCCGCGCGACCTCGTAGAGGGCGACGGCCGCGGCGTTGGAGACGTTCAGGCTGCCGACCGGACCCTGGGTCGGCAGCCGGGCGATGACGTCACAGCGTTCCATGGTCAGGCGGCGCAGCCCGGCGCCCTCCGCACCCAGGACCAGCGCGGTGCGGCCGGTCAGGTTGCACTGCGCCAGCGTCTGCGAGCCCGACTCGGCGAGCCCCACGGTCCAGAAGCCGGCCTGCTGGAGGTCGCCGAGCGCGCGGGCGAGGTTGGTGACGCGCACCAGCGGCACCGCCTCCAGCGCGCCCGACGCGCTCTTGGCGAGCACGCCGGTGGTCTCCGGCGCGTGACGCTCCGTCACCACCACCGCCTTGGCCCCGAAGGCCGAGGCGGAGCGCAGGATCGCGCCCACATTGTGCGGGTCGGTCACCTGGTCCAGCACCACGATGAGCGCGTTGGGGTCGGAGTCGGCCTCCGCGCAGATGTCTTCGACCCCGACCTCCTCCAGCGGGCCGACGTCCAGCGCGACGCCCTGGTGCACCGCGCCCGGCGGCAGCATCCGGTCGAGATCGTGCCGCTCCACCGGCAAGGCGCCGGGGCGGTCGAGTCCCCGCGCCTTGGCCTGCGCCAGCACCGGCTCCAGGGCCGCGCGGGCGTTCTCCGTGACCAGCAGGCGGTGGACCCGGCGTTCCGGGTTCAGCAGGGCCGCCGCGACGGGGTGCAGGCCGTAGAGCAGCGCGCCCTGGGCGCCGCGCCCGCCGCCGGAGCGCTCGCGCCGGCCCTCGCGGCCGGAGGACTCGGGACGGCCATCGGGGCGGCCGGGGGGAGGGGAGGGCTTCTTGTGGCGGGTCATGATGTCCGGCGGAAGGGGGCGGGGTACGGGTGAAATTCGACCCCGCCGGGGTTATTCACAGTTTTCTGGTTTGGACTGCTTCAGACGTGTTGACAAGGCCCGAAAAATTCTCATAGTGCCGAACTCCGCGGCGGGCACGTCCCGCAGCGGCCTGAGGAAGGGTGGCCGAGTGGTTAAAGGCAGCAGACTGTAAATCTGCCCGCGTACGCGTACGCTGGTTCGAATCCAGCCCCTTCCACCACTACATTCCACGGCTTGTCCGTGATCGCATTTCCCGGTCGATGGCGCCGGGCGGGGCTCGGCAGGCGGGTGTAGCTCAATGGTAGAGCAGAAGCCTTCCAAGCTTACGACGGGGGTTCGATTCCCCTCACCCGCTCCAATCCCGCGCGCTTAGGGCAATGACGATCTCGGCCGGGCCATTGTGTGCGTCCGGAACGTCGGGAACGAAAGACCAAAGCGATGGCGAAGGCAAAGTTTGAGCGGAACAAGCCGCACTGCAACATTGGCACGATCGGCCACGTCGACCACGGCAAGACGTCGCTGACCGCGGCGATCACGAAGGTGCTGGCCGAGACCGGCG
>NZ_JBPXMQ020000091.1:0-3847 GCF_053470405.2 Azospirillum mesophilum | reverse complement strand
CGCAAAGCATAGCGTCGCATCGGTCGGCCCTCCCGTCAGCCGACGCTCTATGAATCACGCATTCCGCCCGCTGGGAATCCCCTAACTGACGACACGCCCTAGGTCCGCCCGCGTCTCGATTTCCGCGCAGGCCAAGACGTGTTCGAGGTTGCCGAGCATGGCGTCCAGCGTGTCCGGCACGTTCGGCTCCTGGCTGGCGCAGCGCTTGGCGAGCTGCTGGTAGGCGTCTAATACCAGAGCCGGAAACTTCTGACTCATGGCTGTTGTGGCTTGCGGTTCAGCGTCGGTGGTGATTCCCTGTGCTGGGACTCACCATTGAGCGAAGCGCCGTCATGCCCGCCCTGACGATCCGCACCGATCTGACCTCCGAAGACCTGCGCCGGCTGGCCCGCGGTGAGACCGACAGCCGGATTTGCCGGCGCCTCCTGGCGCTCGCCATGGCGCTGGACGGCGTCAGCCGGGAGGAAGCGGCCCGGCAAGCCGGCATGGACCGGCAGACGCTGCGTGATTGGATTGTACGCTACAACGCTGAAGGCGTGGACGGCTTGCGGGATCGGGCACGCCCTGGCCGCCCGCCGCTGCTAGCCGAAGCGCTGGAAGCGGAACTGGCCGACCTGATCGCCGCCGGCCCGGACGTCGAGCGGGATGGCGTCGTCGAATACCGGGTCCGGCACATCCGCGAGTTGGCCCTGCGGCATTTCGGGGCGGACTACAGCCGCACCGGCATGCAGGACCGCTTGCACCGAATGAAGCTGTCCTTCCTCACGCCGCGCCCGCTCCACCCCAAGACCGACGCGCCGGCCCAGGAGGCGTTTAAAAAAACTTCGCCGACCGCCTCGCCGCCCTCCGCAAGGCCCACCCCGAGGCCAGCGCCGTGGAGGTCTGGTTTCAGGACGAAGCCCGCATCGGCCAGAAAGGCACCCTGACCCGGCGCTGGGCGCCACGCGGCAGTCGGCCGCGCGCCGTGCGCGATCACCGCTTCAAGTCGGCCTATCTCTTCGGCGCGGTCTGCCCCGCACGCGACACCGGAGCCGCCCTCGTCATGACGCGCGCCAACACCGAGGCGATGACCCTCATGCTGGAGGAGATCAGCCGCACCGTCGCCCCCGGCGCCCATGCCGCCGTGGTGATCGATGGGGCGGGATGGCACACCAGCGGCGATCTCGCCGTGCCGGCTAACATCACCCTCGTGCCGCTCCCGCCCTACAGCCCGGAACTGAACGCGATCGAGAGGCTCTGGCAGTTCATGCGCGACACCCTGCTGTCCCACCGGCTCTTCACTGACCTCAACGCCATCCTCGACGTTTGCTGTCGCGCCTGGAACCGCATCCTCGCCGAACCCGGCCGCATCCGCTCCACCTGTGGTTATCCGTGGGCCTTGCAGGTCGAAATTTAACGGCTTTGGTATAACAGGGGCGGCAGGGAATGGGCAGCAATGCGCATAAAATGGGCTCCGGCAATCGGGAGCCCAAGCGCGGTGCCGTCGTCATAGAGTCGGGTGGCGGGGTCCGCTGCCATTGGTCCGGAGTCCCGCGCCTGGGCCTAGGATTTTTGACCTCAATCGCCTACCAAATCCTTATCGTTAGGAACGCCTCCAAAGTTTGTCCTACTTTTTGCGTCGACCTGTCGGACTGACGTGTCAGGCAGCGTTATTGTGGGCCACCACCGCCTGTCACCAACTCCGAGTCACACTCGATCACGAAAAGCAGGGTACACGCTTGGCGAAATCCCGTAGTGTTAAGTTGATCTTGGCGTGAATTTTTTTGATCATCCTTAGAAATCGTCAAGGCCTTGCAAAATAACTGTGGCTGGATACACGTTAACATCTCCGACCTTATTCGCATCTGTGATAATACCAGCAAACCCAAGACATGTCTGACCGCTGATGTCGCGGTATATAAAGAATACCGGAGCACCGCTATATCCGTCCAATTCATAAGCATCTAAACGATAACTTGCATGAGCCTTCAGAGGTATACGGTCTGGCAAATCCCATGCCGTTGCGGCACGCCTTTCAAGATACAATCGACTCCAGTACGAGCCGATCCTGAGGTTTACAAATTCATAATCCGAGTTAAATTCGGGCTCATATTCTGTGTTATTTGAAGGATAGCCAATAGAAAATATAGCAATAACGTCTCTATATGTAGCTATATCTGGATTATCGCTCCAGTTGATATTCAGGAAATATCCGTCTATGGCCCTGCCCTCGCGCTCAGAGTCATAGCGAAGGATGATTATATCTTCGATTTTTTGATCGGTGTCGCTACAAATTGGAGATCCAGCCTCGTTCGGCGTAAGCCCTACCCACTTATCTCCTTCAGATATTATTAAATGAGCACTTTCCACTTTCCTCCTATTTTCCTCCTTTCCTAGCTGGTGCTCGCTGAATACAACAAAGTTGCGGTTCCGATGCCGAAATCTAAAGGAACTTCCAACGGGCGAAACGTCATAAGCAGAATGGTCGTTCCCAAATACCATCGGCATACAGTACTTTGACAAGAAGTTGACCGCATATTTGAAAGGCACCATGATTCCGTTTACACGGATGGAGAGCTTGTCAATGCTCATCAGCTGTAGATCAGTATGCTGAAACATAATTCACCTGTTTGTTATGCGACGGAAAGGCGAACCATATATGCGATGAGTAAGCGTAGACTGATGCGGTTGAAATGTTGTTACCATCAACAGGTGATTGCTCACGCACAGTTGACGCACCAAGAGAAATGATGCTCCATGCCCCCGTGCATACATCCTTCTCATCTCCGCTCTTGCCCTCTACGCTGTGATGTACCACGAGCAGGCGGTCGCACTGGTGTCCGTGCCGGTCGCCATCACCACACTGCTCTCCGACCGCTCCGACAGCAGCCGCTGAAGCTCGGCCTTATCCAACTCGACCGGGTAGGCGTTGCCCTCCTGCCACCCCAGCCTGACAACGCAGTACGCCGCTATCAGATCCTTGAGCAGCAGGCCGCGCGACCGACGCGACATAGGCAGGCCTTCGCCGCGCCGACATCTTCACGGCCGTCCACCACATCACAGCCAGCCTCACCCGATGGCGCTTCGTTTGGAAATGGTTCTGCTAGGCGCTCTCAGTGAAAAGGCGGAGTGAGCCGACGCGTTGGAAACGCTCGGCTCACATTGTTTACGGGATGATCTTGTAGGCACTCCGCAAGGCAGTCCGGGCGCCCCCATCCATTCAGACGGCTGACTCTGTTGATCCATCGTGACGCCATCTACTCGCTGACGTGCTCACAATGCTATACGTCGAGCGATCGCCGCTTATCGTTAAACCACCATCCGACAATAAGCTCGTCTTTCTGTAATTCAGGCGCCAGTTTCTCAGCGGTGATAATAATTTGATGTCGAGCCTTAAGTTTTAGGCTGCGATTGAATACAATCTTCTGGAAATGATGCACGCGCTCGACTTCCATTCCCTTGTCTTCTATGCCATCCAAGAAAAGAAGACGGGGGAACATGAACCTTCCGTCTTTAGATGACGCCTCCAGGATTGAATACATAAATGTATTTTTTAGGTAAACAGTGGAGCTTGCCGAGAAGCGGTTAATGCCGTCCACTGATACAGTATCCTTAGAAAATGAAAATCCCACATGTTTAGCCGTGCGGAACGTATCTTGCCTATCAAGATCAATGTTTAGAATTTGGCGAGCAACTTCCGATATCTCGGTAGCCGCTTTGGATCTCTGCTCGAACATTTGGTTCTTGAACGACTCTCGTTTGTCGTTCAGAGTCCGTTTGACAACCTGTTCAGTGGCAGACACGCCGGAGTAGCAGGCTTGCCATGGCGAGTTGTATCATGCCGCTGGAGACGTCGATCCGGGCTTCA
>NZ_JBPXMQ020000090.1:0-4475 GCF_053470405.2 Azospirillum mesophilum | reverse complement strand
CCGGCAAGGCCAATCCGCCTGGACCGCCATCCGCGACCTGATCGACGGAACCTTCGTCGTCGCCTGACCACTTACCAGCCGCCAGCCAGGTGAGCAGTTACCCCTGATCGACCACGCACATGACCACCTCCCAATTTCCACCACCTTGACGGACGTGATCCCGGCGTTCGGCGCGCCGACGCCTTCCACCCCTCAATGGCCTCGTCCGAAAACCAGACCGTCAGGCTGCCGCGATGGCGCAGGGCGATGTCATACTCGGACCAATTCGTCACGGTGCGCTTCGCTCGCGGAATGTAATGGCGACGACCGGCATTGGCCTTGTGCGGCATAACGGGCGACCAGATCAGAGACGGGGGCGTGACCTACGACACCCACTGCATCCATGCAACACGGCGCCGGCGTGGCGAAAGGGCCGCGCCGGTCGACTTTTCCGTCAGTGCGGTGCGGCGCCGTCGTCCTTCCCCGCGTCGGAATGCCGGCTGGACTTGACGATGAGGATCGCCATGATGCCCGGACCGACGCAACCGGGCGAACCCACGATGCCGGGACGGGAGTCATGGAGAAGCGCAGCCTCATGAGCATGGAAGGCGCCGGGGAGAACGGCCCGCGGTCGGCCGACGAGTGGGAAGAGGCCATCTACGCGGCCTTCGACCGGCGCGATCCCCATCCGCTCGCCCTGGCGGAGGAGGCTCTGCGCGCATGCCCCGGCGATTACGTCGTCCTCAGTCTGGCCGCCACGGCGGCCCTGGTCGAGGCGAAGCCCGACCGCGCGCTGGTGTTCCTGAAGCGGCTGTCGAAGCGCTATGAGGACACCGAAACCCACCACCTTCTGCACGGCCTTGCCCTGGCCCATAAGGGAAACCTGATGGGGGCGCGCCGGCTGCTCGAACGGTACGGGCTGCTGCGCTATTCCGACGCGATGCAGTACTTTCCCGGTGGCGGGGCGCTCGGGCTGTGGCTGAACCAGTGGCTGGCGACGATCCGTGGCGACCCGCTGCCCGGACGCAAGAAGGCCGCCGCGGCTTCCGGCGCTTCCGGCAAAGGGGTAACGGCGGCAAAGGCCAAGGCGGCAGCGGCCCACAAGGGCGCCCCGGGCAAGCCCGCGAAGGCCAAGCCGGCGCCGACGGCCACCACCCCACCATTGGCCCCGCCACCAGCCCCGGCGCCCGCCGGGCTTCCCCGGCTGGAGGTGTCGATCCCGATCAGCCTGACGTTCGACGCGGCGGGGGACGGCGACCCGACCGGCGTGGACGAGGCCGACGGCGGCTGGTTCCGCCTGCGCGAGAGTTTCGTCCATCTCGGGCTGGCCCAGGGCTTCGACGAACTGCTTTGCCTGCCCCACCTGACCGGCGTGCAGACCCACTGGTACCAAGTCGAGACGGTGCGCAAGGTGCTGAAGCGCTTCCGGGGCCGCGTCCTGCTCGCCGACGAGGTCGGGCTGGGCAAGACCATTGAGGCCTGCATGGTGTTGAAGGAGTATCTGCTGCGCGCCATGGCCGAGCGGGTGCTGATCCTCGTCCCCGCCTCGCTGGTCGGGCAGTGGCGCGAGGAGCTGGAGAGCAAGTTCGCCATCGCCTGCGCCACCACCCACGATCCGCTGCTGCGCGAGGACCCGGAGCGCTTCTGGGCGCAGCCGCGCATCGTCGCCTCGCTGGCTGTGGCCCGCCGGCGCGAGCATGCCGAGCGGCTGAAGGCTCTGGCCTACGACCTCGTCATCGTCGATGAGGCGCACCACCTGCGCGACCGCGCCAGCCAGAGCCACAAGCTGGTGGACGCGCTGAACAAGCGCTTCCTGCTTCTGCTGTCGGCGACGCCCGTACAGAACAGCCTGATCGAGTTGTACAACCTGCTGACCCTGCTGAAGCCCGGCATCGTCAAGACGCAGAAGGAGTTCCGCGCCGCCTACATGGCCGCCGGCAAGCCGCGCCAGCCGGCCAACCCGGACCGGCTGCGCGCGCTGATGCGCGACGTGATGATCCGCAACACCCGCGCCGTGGTGGCGTTGCGCCTGCCGCGCCGACAGGCCGCCACGCTGCGCGTGGAGGGAACGGAGGCCGAGCGCGCCGCCTACGCGGCGACCGAGGCGATGGCCCGCCGGCTGGCCGAAGGGGAGGGCGGGGGACGCCACCGGTTGGCGGTGCGCCACCTGCTGGAGGCCGCGGGGTCATCGCCCGCAGCGGCCGCCGCCGCTGCGCGGCGCAACGCCGCACGCCACCCGGACGCTGCCGCTTGGACCGATCTGGCGGAGCGCTGGGACGGCGTGACGCGGGGCGCCAAGGAAACGGCGCTCCTCGACCTGCTGCGCCGGAACCTGGACGAGAAGAAACTGGTGTTCATCCACCACCGCGAAAGCCTTGCCCACGTCGCGGAACTGCTGGAGGCGGCAGGCATCCCCTTCGCCCGCTTCGCCGGCGACCTGTCCGGGCCGGACAAGGACGCCGCGGTGGCCGCTTTCCGCGACCGGGTGCCGGTGCTGCTGTGCACGGAATCCGGCGGCGAGGGACGCAACCTGCAATTCTGCAACACGCTGATCAACTTCGACATTCCCTGGAACCCGATGGCCATCGAGCAGCGCATCGGCCGCATCGACCGCATCGGGCAGGAGCGCGAGGTGTTCATCTTCAATCTGGCGACCGCCGGCACGCTGGAGGATTGCGTGCTGCGCATCCTGGACGAGAAGATCAACATGTTCGAGCTGGTGGTCGGTGAGGTCGGGGCGATCCTGGGCGAGCTGGAGGAGGAGCGCGACTTCGCCGAGCTGGTGCTGGACGCTTGGCTGGCGACCACGGAGGCCGGCGCGGGCAAGGCCGGGGAAGGCTTCGACGCGCTGGGCGAGCGCATCACAAAGGCGCGGCGCCAGTACGAGGATGTGAAGGTGTTGGACGACGCCCTGTTCGGCGAAGCGTTCGAGTCCTGACGGGCGGATCGAAGGAGAACACCGGACCATGGCGGACCTGCGCGATTTCATGGCCGACCTTCTGGAGCGCGAGGGTGCGGCGGTGGACCCCGCCGGCCCCGACCTGCTGGAGGTGCTGGCGCCGCCGCCCTTGCGCGAGCGTCTGGGCCTGCCGGAGATGGCGCTGCTGGCCTTCGGGGCGGAGCGTCCGGCCGGGGCGGTGCCGGTCGGGCTGGACGGCGACTGGCTGGAACGGGTGGGGGCGCTGCTCGGTGAAAGGGGCCGTCGGGCGGTGCGGATGGTGGTGCCGGAGGTGCCTCCGCCCGCCGACCCGGAACGGCTGCTCGGGCACGCGCTGGACCTGCCGAACGCGGTCTGGCGCCTGAAGGGGGCGGCGCCGGCCTGGACGCGCTACCGGCTGCTGAGCTTCCGCTACACCGCGCTGTCGGACGAGAAGCGCGAGGGGGTGCTGCGGCTGGGGCTGAACATGGCGACCGGGGCGCTGCTGGATGGGGAGCAGGCGGCACTGTGGGACCGCCTCGCCGCCGACCCCGACTGGCGGGTGCCGACGGCCGAGGCGTTGCGCGCCGCCCCATCGCCCTGGCCGGCGGAGCGCGTGGACGCCCTGGTGCGCGCGGCCCTGCCGCCGCGCCTGTCCGCCCATCTGGCGCCCTTCCTGCGCAGCCTGCGCCGGCGGCTCGACCGTGATCGGGACCGGCTTCACGAGTACCACCAGGACCTGCACCGGGAAGCCACCAAGCGCCTCGCCGCCGCCCGCGACGACGCGGAGCGCCAGCGGGAAACGGCGCGCCTGGAGGCGATCGCCCGCGAATACGCCGGCAAGCTGGACGACCTGCGCCACAACTACGCGCTGGCGCTGACGGTGGAGCGGGTGCAGGCGCTGGACCTGATCCTGCCGGTGCACCGCCTGTCGGTGCTGATCCGCCGGCGCAAGGGGGAGCGGGTGGTGAGCCTGGACTGGAACCCGCTGCTGCGCCAGCTCGACCCGCCGCCGGTGGAGGCCGGGGCCGGGCTGGAGCGGGCGCGTCTGGTCTGCGACGAGCGGCTGCACCTGACCGACGTTGCGGCGCAGGGGCCGTGCCCGTCCTGCGGCAAGCCCTTCTGCCGCGCCTGCCACGCGCGGGCCTGCCCGAAGTGCGGCCATTCGGTCCAGGCCGGGGACGACGCGGTGTTCGGAGGTTTGACGGTGTGATGGAGATCGGAAACCGTTGCAGGAACGAGGGAGAACAGAAGCGCCGGTCCCCGCGGGGGCACTGATGTTTGAACCGGGGCCGTTGCCAGGGCGGTGTGATCCAACCAAACGGGCCGCCTTCGGGAAACTCGGTGCGGTTCACCTGGTTGGAGACGCACCCGCGTTGGGTCTTCCACTTCACGCCGACTTCGGCGTCGTGGCCGAACGCCGTGGTGGGCTTCTTCACCAAGCTGACGACCAAACACCTGCGCTGGGCAGCTTCCACGTAACTACTCACGGGGCTGGCTGAGCCTGGGCTGTTGTCGAGGCGCTGCGCGCATTGGGGGTGGTTGGCGATCCGGTGTTGCGTTTGGTTGGCCGGACGTG
>NZ_JBPXMQ020000089.1:0-7133 GCF_053470405.2 Azospirillum mesophilum | reverse complement strand
GCAAAGCATAGCGTCGCATCGGTCGGCCCTCCCGTCAGCCGACGCTCTATGAATCACGCATTCCGCCCGCTGGGAATCCCCTAACTGACGACACGCCCTAGGACGGCGATGGTGATGAACCACGCTGTCATCGTGACCGGCATGGGCTGAAGCAGGACAACCTCGCCCCACTGCCGCTGGTGCTGTTGGAATGTGACCGCTTCCTGCCGAAACAGCGAGGGCTGTTGCACCACCCGAGGACTCCGTAACGGTTTGCCTTCGCCCCCACGTCCCGCATGACGAACCCCTTCCTGACAGACGTCGCCAGGAAGGGGCCCGTGTTCAGGCCAGCCTGAATCCGTTGCGTGATCCGGCTTAGGTCTGGCGGAAGATTTGCTGTGAGTTCGCGGTCAGGGCTTGGGCCGCAACACCGATGTTGACATCATTCAGGGAACGTTCAACGGCGACGTTGACGAGGCCGGACTGATTGGCGCCAGCCGCGACGAAGTCGATCTGGTCATCCTTCAGTTCCACAGGCGCTTTCAGCATTTCGCAAGACATGGCGGTTTCCTTGTTTGATATTGCACCGAGGAGTCCACAAGGCTTGCCCCAACAAGGAGGGTTGTGGCGTTGCTTACGTCTCCGCGATGGCTTTTCTCATCTGGCTTTTTCTCATGCGCGTTTCGATGTCTGCTCTTGTTCAGCAGAACCCGCCAGGGAATGGGTCGCGCATATATTCCTATCTAGGTCTGGCGGAAGATTTGCTGTGAGTTCGCGGTCAGGGCTTGGGCCGCAACGCCGATGTTGACGTCGTTCAATGACCGCTCAACGGCCACATTGACGAGCCCAGACTGGTTGGCACCAGCCGAAACAAAATCGAGCTGATCGTCCGTCAGTTCGACAGGTTTATTTAGAGTTTTACGAGACATTACTCCCTCCTGAATTGGTGTTCGTGTTGCTTTTCTTCCACAAATCTGCGGATTCGAAAGCGAGGCTTGTCTCCTAAACGCCTCGCGCTTTCAAACGCATTCCCGAAAAGAAAATTCCATATGTCTACCGTCGGTCTAGGGCGAACTGCTCCATACGCATAGTTTGGCTCCAAGGCATGAGATCGGATTGCTCCTTGGTACAATCCACTTACGCTCAACGGAGGATTTTGAGCCTATGTTGTCTGGCTTGGCCGAAAATCGGCCCATTAAGACCTGGACAAGTTGGGCTCCCCGTAGCGCTTTGATCACTTATCCTGAAGCTCCCGACCAGGGATTTCCCGAGGCGCATAAATAGGCGGGTGATTGCGTGAGAAGTCTGACGAAAGCCTCTGAGCCGCCTCCGGCGCCTCTCCCCTTTGGCCGACGGAACGATTCAGGGCTCCTCTGCTCGCGGCGGCCTGCTCAGCCGGTGCGGTCCGCCAGTGTTCAGACCTCCGTAACCCGGAGCGGGCCGGCGCCACACCTTCTGACGCGATATGCAGTGAGCCACGACGGTCAGGCACAACTCGGCGGCGCCAATGTGGGCAGGAAGCCAGCGTCAACAGGGCACCATCAAACCGTGACAGTGTGCGACAGGCCGGGCCTCCAGATCGACGTAAACGATTGATAAGGATCCGAGGCGGGCTCAGGGAATTGGAAATGAGCCCATTTGGCCTGAAAACCGAGACAGAAAAGCAATTCTAAATAGAAGCTCGTGGAAGAGCACCAGCAAAAGATTAAACAGGAAGTAACTTCGGATTGTCGGGCCGTCAGTTCGCTCAATTGACGCAGACGCCTTACCCGATCCTGCCGCAACCACTGGCTTCGGTTGGCCAGTCGTTTGCCCAACAGGAGACCACCGGCTGGAGGTGCTGCCCCTGCAGGGCGGAACGGATCACCCCACCGCCGTAGGGGCTTGAGGCGGGGCCATCCACGGTCCCAGCGCTTGTTCCAGCCGGTGCATTAGAGCTTGAAGATGACCTCGATGTCGTGCACCTCGGCCGGCTCAACTCGGCGCGGGCTTATCTCTGAAGATTGCGCGGGCGCTCTCCTTCAAAAGCACAAATCGTCTTTTTTGATTAGAGCAGATGAATTATCAATTCATAAAGTAAAACGTGACCAAAAACTGATTTTTTTGAACGTCGCACGAAAGCACTGAGATAGATCTCGAATATTTGATTGGAAAAGCAAGCCTAAACTTGCTTTTTTCTGCACAGGATAGGTTTGCGCAAAACTTCCAAGCCTTTCAAAAGCGTATTCTTAAACCTAATGACATATATCAAATGCGTGCCTACGCAAAGACGCGCAGCCATGCCATGATTGTGCTTATAGGGTACCCGTAAGACCCTGTGTGTGGTTTCCCACTCCTACTCTGAATTAGATCGTCAAGCGGCGCCCTGCCTCCCCAGGGCGCCGCAACTCTTATACGGGACCGTCAATCCGTTTTTGGATTAGATGCGCTGAGTTCGGCCGCCACTCCCAATGGTTGCCCATTGCGCAACCCTAGATACTGTGCATTTTCCCGCAATCGGCCGCCTTATCGAACCGCGCGACGCCCCGGCGCAAGGATTGTGCGCCAGACGGGCTGCCACTGGCCACGGCAGGACCCGCCACGGCCACCGTTCCAGCTCCTGAACCGGCATGGCGATGGGAGAGACCTCCGGAAGCAATCGTGTCTCCTCCGTCGGGCGCGCCGACGCCACGAACTCCGGCACTCCTTCCTCCAGCTTCAGTTCGAATGGTGGCGCCACCTCCTCCGGGGTCAGCAGCAGTCCTCGTTTGCGGAACCACGCGCCAAGATCGACGCTGCTGGTCAGCATGGACAACCCGATGGACACGGCCAGCCCGGCCAGCACGGGCAACAGCCACCACTCGAAGTCCGGTGCCAAGGCCAGCACGATGCCGCCCCAGCCGATGCCGATCAATGTGTGCGCGCCATGGCGTTCGGCGGCCTCCCGCACAGAAAGCCCCCGGCCGGAGCGTGACTGAGCGTTCCAGCCGACCTTTTGGCCGAGCAGAGTGACCACGACGAACTGCGTGTGGAACAGCATCATCGCCGGAGCCAGCAGCGCGGAGTGCGCGAGTTCGATCAGCGCACTGGCGAGCAGCCGCCGCGCTCCGCCGAAGCCGCGCCGCGCGCTCCCGTCGCACAGCGCCAACACAAGGCTGTACAAGCGCGGCAGGAGCAGGACGAGCGCCGTGATCGTGAGCAGCGAGGCCACTTCGTCGGGCTTTGACACCGGCCAGTTCGGGAACAGGTTGTGGCCCGGCAGGAAGTAGGAGTGCCCGAACACGGCCAGGCTCAGAACGTCGATGCTGGCGAGCAGCAGCATCGCCAGCCACAGCGGCGACGCCACATAGCCCATCACCCCCAGCGCCAAATGCAGCCGCGACATCGGGTGCAGCCCGCGCACGCCGAGCAGGCCAAGGTGTTGAAGGTTGCCCTGGCACCAGCGGCGGTCGCGGATGGCGTAGGCGATGGCGTCCGGCGGGAGTTCCTCCCAGCTGCCCTCCAGGTCTGGCACGATCCAGACCTGCCAACCGGCCCGCCGGATCAGCGCCGCCTCGACGAAGTCATGACTGAGAATTTCTCCACCCAGCGGTTCGTGCCCTGGCAGTCGCGGCAGCCCGCAGTGGGCGGCGAAGGCAGCGGTGCGGATGATCGCGTTGTGCCCCCAGTAGTTGCCCTCGCCCAACTGCCACCACGCGAGTCCGCTCGCCAACACCGGACCGTTGAGGCGGCTCGCGAACTGCAGCAGCCTCCCAAACAGCGTCTCGGCGTTGGCCGGCAACGGCAACGTTTGGATGATGCCGGAACGGGGGTGCGCCTGCATAAGCCGGGCAAGCCGGACCATGGTGGTGCCGGCCATGATGCTGTCGGCGTCCAGCACCAGCATGTGGTCGTACGCGCCTCCCCAGCGCGTCACGAAGTCGGCGAGGTTGCCGGCCTTGCGGCCGAGATTGCGCTCCCGCCGTCGGTAAAAGATGCGTCCGCCGCCCATCATCGCCAGCAGCCGTTTGACGGCGGCGCGCTCGGCGGAGGCCCTGACCGGGTCCGTGGTGTCGGACAGCACGAAGGCGTCGAACGCCCCAGCTTCACCGGTGAGGACCAGGGAGCGCCACGTGGCGGCAAGGCCGGCGCACACGCGCTCGGGATCTTCGTTGTAGATAGGCATGACGATGGCGGTGCGCGTGACGAGCGGCAGGTCGTCGCTGACGGTCAGCCCGGCCGGGTCGCGCCCGACAAGGCGGACCAGGAAGCCCGCCGTCGCCGTCCAGAAAGACGTGGCGATCCAGGCGAAGCTGATCGTGAACAGCCCGATCATCGCCATCTCCAGGACGGTGAGGCCGTTGGCGCGCAGCACCTCCAGCATCAGCCCGCTCGCCGCGAGCGTCGATCCCAGCACCACCGCCACGTACAGCGTCCGCCGAAACCGCGCCGTTTGCGCAAGGGAGATCATGGCACGCATCCTCAGTCCGGAGTCCACAGGTAGGTCCAGGTCTCGGTCAGCACCGTGCCACGAAGGCGCAACGCACAGCGCAGGTCGCAGGCCTTGCCACCGTCGGGTACGACGTCGAAGAACACCCGCCAGCCGCCGGTTTCCGTGTTCTTGAGCACGACCGGCGGCAGGAGCTTGCCGGAGGAGGCCGAGGCGTCCACGACCACAGCTTCCTCCGCGTCGAGGTGGGCGAGGTCCCCGCCTTCAAAATCGAGCACGAAATGACGAGC
This sequence comes from Azospirillum mesophilum, assembly GCF_053470405.2. Classification (NCBI taxonomy): domain Bacteria; kingdom Pseudomonadati; phylum Pseudomonadota; class Alphaproteobacteria; order Rhodospirillales; family Azospirillaceae; genus Azospirillum; species Azospirillum mesophilum. Next base: position 2,456 of record NZ_JBPXMQ020000089.1, on the reverse strand, counting down.
GTCGCGCGGTGCCCCGGCGTTGCCGGGCGTGCGCGAAGACCCCACCCGCGTCGCCACGACCCGCCCCAAGGGCGGCAGCCAGTCCAACGCCAGGAAGGACGTCAGCCGATAGGCGACGCTGAGCGGCACCCCCTTGCGAACCGGCAGCTCCGGCACCCAATAGGCGACGATGTTGTCGTTGATCTCCGCGTCCGAAGGGATCTCGACCAACTCCACCCTGCCTTTCCCCCACCCACCGATGGGTTCGACCCACAGGCTGGGGCGCTTGTGGAAGAGGCTCTCCAAGTCCTGGTAACTCTCAAACCGACGGTCGCGCTGACACAGGCCAAAGCCGCGCGGGTTCTCCGCCGCAAAGGAACTGACCCGCAGGGCGCGCGGGTTGACCAGCGGGCGCCACAGCCACTCGCCGGTGCCGGTGGCAACCTGCACCCCGTCGCTGTCGTGGACCTCGGGGCGGAAATCGTCCACCCGGCGGCTGCGGCCCTCGCCATAGAAGAACATGCTGGTCAGGGGCGCCAACCCCAGCTTCTCAATGTCGGTGCGGGGATACAGGGTGCACTGGACCTCGGCGACCGTCTCGGTGCCAGGGCGGATCGTGAAGCGGTAGGCGCCGGTGCAGCTTTGGCTGGCGAGGAGCGCATACACGGTGATCGCGTCGGCGTCTGGGGCCGGTTCTTCGATCCAGAACTCGCGGAAACGCGGAAACTCCTCGCCGCGCGGTTGGGCGGTGTCGATGGCGAGACCGCGCGCCGACAGGCCGTACACCTGACCGCGGCCGAGCATGCGGAAGTAACTTGCCCCCAGAAAGGCGATCACCTCGTCCATCTCCCCCGGCCGGTGCAGCGGATAATGCAGCCGGAAGCCGGCGAAGCCGAAGTCCGCCGGCAACTGCGCTTCGACCTTGTTGGCACCGAAGGTGAACATGTCCCGCCGATAGGGCACGGGGTGCGCCACGCCGTTCGAAACGGTGTTCACGCGGACCGGACGGTCGTAGAGGAAACCCAGATGAAAGAACTCGACCGCGAACCGCCGGGATCCGCGCCACAAGGCCTGATCGGAAACGAAGCGAAGGTCCCGGTACTGATCGTATCCGATGTTCCTCAGCCCGTCCGGCAGCGACGCCCGGTCATCCTCGTGGCGTCGCTCGGCCAAGTCCTTGGCACGGCGGCACAAGGCATCGAAGTCGAACGGCTCGCCCGGCGCATCCCCTTGCTGGTCGAGGGCAAAGCTTGCGCGAACGGGCAGAAGGGCGACTCCGGTCACCGCCAACCCCAGGATGAGCATGTCGCGACGCCGCAGACCACCGGGGCAAGAAACTCGCGTCATGGCCAAGCGCCACCCTCCTGCTGTCCCTCGGAAAGCGTGATGAGAGCGCCGGCGCATCGTGCGTACAAGCCGTGGTTCAGTGGCCACGCGGCACGGTGTTGCCCGGGCACGCCCCAACGACATAAAGACGAGAGCAGGGGCAAATATTCCATGCCCCTTTGCGGAACGGCTGTTTTCCCCTCGGAGAGGTTCGAAAAAGGGCGTGCGCTTGAAAGGATGCCGCCACCCAGCCGGCCGGTTGGAACCGTGCCGGCCTGTGTGAAGCGAAGCGGCGGTGAGCCACCCAGCCCACCCGCCATTGCCACTCCACGGGGAAACCTGCGCCATTCGGCATGCGACAAGCATTCGTAAGCTTGCCGCGCAAATATCTGCTTGGCGGCACAAGTTTACCTTTGCTTTGTCACAATCTTGTTTTCACCGCTTACGCGCCACCGCGCACTCGGTGAATCCTTGAGTCTAATCATAATCTCTCCTTCCTTTTCGGCTATGAGCATTGACCTCCATTCTCACACGAACGGAAAGTTTTCCGGCGCGCGACTCTCCGGTAACGTCTTCAGCGATAGGATTGGCCCGAAAGGGTCCAGGCTGAGCAATGAGCCGTTCCGTTTATAGCGAAACGGATTTCGAGGGTGTCGTCCTTGTGATGACCAGCCACTTTAGGGGAAATCCGATGGCGAACGAGACCGTGACGGTCTTTCTTATCGACGCGAACCGGTTGTTTCGCGATTGCCTGAAGCGGTTGTTTGAAGGCACGGCCTTTTCAATCGTAGGCGAGACGAGCCGCGTGGCTGAGGGGGCTTCCGCGGTCAACGCCTTGGACATTGCCCCTCACCTCGTGCTGATTGATCTGACCAATGTCGGTGCCGGCGACATCGAAGCGCTGCGCCGCCTGCGCGAGCAGGCCTCGCAATGCCGCTTGGTGATTCTGGACAGCAACCTGTCCGGCCGCCGGCTGTGGGACGCCCTCCGCGCCGGTGTGGACGGCTATCTGCTGAAGAGCATCGCTCCCGAAGCTCTCACGGAGTCCTCAGGGCGATTCAGAGAAGGTGGATGAATTTCGGGTGACGCGAGTCGTCAGTTGATTCACAAGGCTATCGGCAGGGACCGAGCCGGAGAGTCGGAGCGATGAC
>NZ_JBPXMQ020000088.1:0-7181 GCF_053470405.2 Azospirillum mesophilum | reverse complement strand
TCTTCTCGATCTTGGCCATCCGGCCGCGCGTCGCTTCGGTCCACATACAAAGCTTGAATCACAACACGACCTCAGCGCCAACCCTTTTCAAACAGTCTCTCAGGTCGGGGGCCAAAGGAGCAGCCAGGGGAATCCTGTGTAAGGGTGGCGATTTCGGAACCACCTTGAACAAATACGGAACAGTGTATCCTTCAAAGGCGCAGCTTGGACAGCTAAGGCCGGCTCAGCACCCACTCAAGCTCGAAACCGACAGGCACCCCTGCGCAGGAGGGGATAGACCTCCCGCCAACGGCAGGTATCGCTCTCCCCACCAGATTTCCCGCATTGCGATTTGGCGATACATCCTCAAGTGCAAAGCGAGTCGGACTGATCCGGACTTGAAAGAAATCATGAAGTATGCACGCGAATGGTCCGGTGGGCGGACGGATTGGGCGGCTCCGGTGGGTATTTAGGCCCAATCGCTCGGAAGGGTAATTCGGTCGTAAATCACCCCGCTAAACCCTCGGAAAACCGGGGATTCTCATTTATTTATTTTTATTATTTTTACAGAGAGTGGGGGCTGCTTGTATGGGGGAGTTTACGCGTAGAGGAGCGTTTGGATGGAATGGGGTGTGAGAGGTGTTCTTGGGCAAACTAAATCAATAATATAAGTCGGAGGGCCTAAGTCGTTGACTTGATTGAGGAAAAAGGGGCTATTTTTGACCGAATTAGCCTCGGAATAGCACCCTGGAAACCGTGGTTAAGCTTTTGACTTTGTTGAGTAAAACCGCGTTTCGGCGATAATTCGGCCAGGGTGTGAAGGAAATCTCTATGGCCTTCCTCCGGCGTTGGAGGCTCCACGTTGATCGGAGAGAGCCGGATGTGGCCGAAGCTGGCTGGCACACGGGCGAGAGCCGGACGCTTCACAACCGACCGCTGGGTTCCGCCAGAGTTGATTTCCTAGCCGTCAAGTCTCTTCGCGCCTTGACTTTCATGCCAAGCTGGGCGATGACATTCGCAATCATTCCAATACGAGGCCATCCGTGTCAAAGTTGGGGGACATCAGGGCATTGCGCGGAATGTCGCAAGCCGAACTCGCGAAGCGTGTCGGCACGTCGCAGTCTCAGGTGGCCAAGTTGGAGACAGGGCGCCGCCCAATGTCCTTCAACTGGGCGATCCGGCTCGCGTCGGTGCTTGACGTGAAGCCGGAGGCGTTGCTGACCAACGCCGAGCAGATCGCCGCCCTGGCACAGATCGCCGACGCCTCCGCTGGCCCCCACCCTGACTCGCCAGACGCCTCCGCATCGGCCACCCCCCAGGAATTCGGCGCCAAGGAGATGATGAACGTCTTCACCTTCGCGACGGCCCGCCGGCCCACACAAGGCCGCTTTCCGATGCAGACGGAGCCAGTCGGCGCCACGCCGACACCGCCCGGCCTCAAGGGCGTGGAGGGCGCGTACGGCCTCCGGGTGACGGACACCCGCATGGCCCCGCGCTTCACGCCGCGCCAGATCCTCCATGTCCATCCGCGCCGGACGCCCGTTCCGGACATCGGCGTGCTCGTGCGGCTGCATGACGGCACCGCCTGCGTGCGCGAGTGGGGCGGCTGGACTGATGAGGGCGACCTCCTCCTCCGTAGCTACACCCCCGCCGAGGCCATCACCCTGCCCGGCGACAGCGTTGCCGACGTGCATGTGATCGTTGGCCTGGAGGAAGGGCTGTAGGCCTTCCCCGGCGCTCGCCGTCGACCGCGTCGGCCCGCGCGCCACCGTCACGCCGACAGAGCCCCCCTTCGCCCCTGCGCCAATGCATCGCCCGGTCTCTCCTGTCTGAAGAGTGGCGCTGCGGCGCTGTCCTCATCACACCACCCGTTTCGCAAGGCGCTGGTCTTCCAGCGCCTTTTCTTTTGTCCGCTTGGCCGCGCGCCCTCCTGAACCGAGCCAAGGCGCGGCAGCGCCATTCCACTTGTGTGGGTCACTAGTCCGGATTATTCCTATCGTGGCATTGCCCGATACGGAGCCCCCGGTATGACCAGCCTCCCCGCCCCTCCTCTCCTCTCCTGTGGCACCGAGGCGGGACGCCTCCCCCTCCCGCCGGACAGCCCACCCGAGCCCATGGTCGGCCTTGCCCGGCTGCTGGGGCGCGCGGCCGCCCGAGAACTTGGCCACGCCATCACCGACAGCCCCGCCTGATCGACCGCACTCCGCGAACCGAGAACCAGCGATGAAAACCACACCTCCACCCCCGAGACTCACCATCCTGACCGTCGCCGAAGCGGCGGAGATCAGCCGCATGTCGCAGCGCTGGATTCGCAACCAGATCCGCGACGGGTTGCTGCGCGCGCATCGCTTCGGCCGCAGTGTCCGCATCGACGCGCAAGACCTGGAGCGCTTTATCAAATCGACGCGGCGCTAGAGGCCATCCTGATCCCTTCGGTTCCACTTGGTTCACCACCCAAATAACGCCATCGGGAAAACATTGCGGTGCAAAACCCTCCGTTTTATTCCGTGGTATAATCCCGTTTTACCACACCGTTCCACCACGTTCCCCTCCATCTCACGAGGAGACCATGCACACCATTTCTGACCACCCGAACGAACCCCCGAACGTCCAGCCGGACACGCCGTCCGATGCCCGCACCCTCGGCGATCTGCTGATCCGGCTCAACACTGCCGGTCACCCAGACACCGACCTGCGCGCCCTGCGGTCGGCCGTCCTCTCCACCGCGCGGCTGCTCGACAGTGATCCCGCCGCCCTGGCGGCCCATGAGCGTCCCCTGCTGGCCCGCCTGCACAAGCTGCACCCCCGCGAAGTCGGGGCCAGCTGGAAGCGCCTGCGCAACGTCCGCTCCGACCTCGTCCGCGCCTTCAAGGCCGTGGGCTGGCACGAGGGCCGCAACACCACGACCTTCTCCCCAGCCTGGGCCGCGCTCTATGATGCCCTGCCCAGCAAGTTCGCCCGCTGCGCCTTGACACGCTTCATTCGTTACTGCTGTCAGCACGGCATCGAGCCGGAGGCCGTTGACGATGAGGTGATCCGCCGCTTCCGCGGCTACCTGGACGAGGTCGACTTCTGCCGCGATCCCGCCACCATGCAGCGCGACCTCGTCCGCACCTGGAACCGCATGATCGATGCCGTCGAGGGCTGGCCGCGGCAACCGCTTGCCCTGCCGCCCAACAAGCGCCGCTGGTCGCTCGGTTGGGACGCCTTCCCGCCCTCCCTGCGCGCCGATACCGAGGCGTGGTTGGCCCAGCAGGCGGGGCACGACCCGCTCGACGAGTTCGGTCCCGCCCGGCCACTGAAGCCGGCCACCATCATCGCCCGCCGCCAGCAGACCCTGATGTGGGCCTCGGCCATCGCGCGGCATGGCCGCGATCCGGCTACCCTGACCGACCTCGCCGCCCTCGTGTCCATCGACGCCTTCAAGGACGCGCTACGCCATCTGCTCGATCCCGCCAACAGCCACGGCACCGCCCAGCCGGCGGCCTTGGCCATCAGCATGCTCGCCGCCGCCCGCCACTGGGTCCGCCTGCCGGAGGCCCAGCTCAAGGAGTTGCAGCGCCTCGTGAAGCGGGTCCGCCCGCCGCGCCAGGGGCTGACCGAGAAGAACCGCAGCATCCTGCGGCAGATCGACAACCCGGCCCGCCGCCACGACCTGCTGGACTTCCCCCGCCGCGTGATGGACGACGTCCGCCGCCAGGGGCCGCCGACGCGCAGCCAAGCGTTGCGCGTGCAGATCGCGCTGGCCGTCGAGTTGCTGCTGATGACCGTGATCCGGCGGGGCAACCTCGTCGCCCTGCATCTCGACCGCCATCTGCGCTGGACGCGCTCGCCGCGCGGCAACACCGTCCATCTCGTCCTCGACGGCCGCGAGGTGAAGAACGGTCAGGACCTCGCCTTCGAGCTCCCGCCGGAGACGGTGACCCTGCTGGAAACCTATCTGCGCGACCATCACCCGCTGCTGGCGCCCGCGGGCAACCGCTTCCTCTTCCCTGGCAAGGGGGACGGGCACAAGGCGGCGCACCGCCTGTCGGAGGCGATCAAGACCCACGTCTTCAAGGAAACCGGCCTGACCGTGACGGCGCACTCGTTCCGCCACATCGGGGTCAAGCTGATGCTCGAGGACAACCCGACCAACTACGAAAGCGGCCGCCAGCTGCTCGGCCACACCACCGTCGACACCACCCGCCGCCACTATGCCGGCGAGGAGCGCGCCGCCCACATCCGCCGCTACGACGAACTGGTGACGCGAGAGCGCCGGAAAGCCGTCCTGCCGGTCGCCCGCAATCGGACGGCCAACTGATGGCCGGACACCGCAAACTCCCCTTCCCGCCCCGCCCGGTCGCGGACTGGCCCGAGGGCGACCGCGTCCGCTGGCAGGCGGCCCGCACCGCGGACGACATCCTGGACGAACCAGGTTCAGCGGCCCACTGGCGGGCCTCGACGGCCGCGCACACCGCGTTGTGCTATGGCTACTGGCTGGCGTGGCTGGCCTCGGAGGGCGCGCTGGACGCCACAGCCCCGCCGCATGAGCGGGTCACGCGGGACCGGGTGCGCGCGTACATCGGTGTGCTGCAGCGGCATCTGGCGCCGACGTCCGTGGCGACTGTGGTCACCCGCCTGCACGAAGCCGTGCGTGTCCTCTGCCGCAACGCGGACCTCCACTGGCTGCGCACCGCCGCCTCGCGCCTGCACACCGCCAGCGAGCCCGTGCGCGACAAGCTCGCGCGCATCATCGATTCCGACCGACTCTTCGAGACCGGGCTGGCCATGATGGCCACCGCCGAGACGGCGGCGATCTGCAACCCGCGCACGCGGGCACTGCGCCACCGCGACGGGCTGCTGATGGCGTTTCTGGCCGCCCGGCCGCTGCGCCTGACCAACCTGGCGGCGATCACGCTCGGCCAGCACCTGATCATGGACGGTGAGACGGTGTCGCTGCGCTTCCCCGGTGAGGAGATGAAGAACGGGCGCCCCCTGGAGGTCAGCTGGCCTTCCGCCCTGCTGGAGCCTCTGCGCACCCACCTTGCGGTCCACCGGCCCATGCTTGTGCCGCCCGAGCAACCCGCTTGCCTGTGGGTGGGCCGGCTCGGCCCCTTGTCGCGGATCGGCTGCCAGCACGCGATCATGGCGGCGACCAAACGCGAGCTGGGCACGGCGATCCCGCCGCACTTCTTCCGCTACGCCGCCGCGACCACGGTGGCGTTCCACGCCCCGGAGGATGCCCTGATCATCGCCGCGATCCTCGGTCACACGACCCTGCGCACGTCGGAGCGCTACTACAACCAAGCGACCGCCCTGCAGGCAACCCGCCGCCACCAGGAGTTGGTGAAGCGGCTGCGCAAGGAGGGACGATCCAAGAAGAAGGAAACCACGTCATGAGAGTGGCGCTCTACGCCCGCTATTCCAGCGACAGCCAACGCGAGGCCTCCATCGACGACCAGTTCGAGATCTGCCGCCGCTACGCCGAGCGCCAGGGCTGGACGGTGGTCGCCACCCACAAGGACGCCGCGATGAGCGGCGCCAGCCGCTTCCGGCCGGGCTACCAGCAGCTCCTGCTGGACGCCGAGGCGCGGCGCTTCGATATGGTGCTGGTGGAGGCGCTCGACCGCCTCGGCCGCAAGCTGGCCGACGTCGCCGACCTGCATGACCGCCTGCAGTTCGCCGGGGTGCGGCTGCACGCGGTGAACGCCGGCGAGATCACGCCGATGCACGTCGGGCTGCTCGGCACGATGGCCCAGATGTACCTGACCGACCTGCGCGACAAGACGCGGCGCGGCCAGCTCGGCCGCGTGCGCCAGGGCAAGGTGGCCGGGGGAAAGGCCTACGGCTACGATGTCGTCGACGGCCCGGACGGAGGCCGGGGGGAGCGGCGGATCAACGACGCCGAGGCGGCGGTGGTGCGCCGCATCTTCAGCCTGTTCGCCGCCGGCCAAAGCCCGCGGGCCATTGCCCGCCAACTGAACGCGGAGGGCGTCGCCGGCCCGGACGGTCGGCCCTGGGGTGACACAACGATCCGCGGCCAGGTGGAGCGGGGCACCGGGCTCCTGAACAACGCCCTCTACGTCGGCCGCCTGGAATGGAACCGCTGCTCGTACGTCAAGAACCCGCGCACCGGCCGCCGGGTGGCCCGCCCCAACCAGACCGAGCAGCGGGAGGTGGTGGCGGTGCCGGAGCTGCGCATCATCAATGACGAGCTCTGGGAGCGCGTCAAAGCTCGGCAGGGAGCGCTCAGCTTTGAGGTCGGCCGCGACGACACCGGCAATGCGCTGAACAGGGCAAACCGCCGCAAATTCCTGCTGTCGGGGCTGCTGACGTGCGGGGTGTGCGGGGGCGGCTACACGGTGATGGGCAAGGACCGCTACGGCTGTTCGACCCACCGCAGCAAGGGGACGTGCGGCAACGACCGGACGATCAAGCGCCAGGACATTGAGGCGCGGGTTCTCGGCGGGCTGAAGGAGCGACTGCTGGCGCCCGATCTGGTGAGAGAATTCATCACCGAGGTCACCCGGCTTGCCAACGCCCAGGCGCGCGAGAGCGCCCAACGCCGAGCCGTCCTGGACCAGGAGATCGGCCGGGTTGAGCGCTCCATCGCCGGCCTGCTGAAGGCCATTGAGGACGGGCTCTACACGCCGGCCATGAAGGACAAGATGCAGGCGCTGGAACGGCGCCGGACCGAACTGGCTGAGGAAGCGGAGCAGGCCCCGGCCCCAGCCCTGGAGATGGTCCAGCTGATGCCGAACCTGGCGGAGGTCTATGCCCGCAAGGTGGCGGCCCTTGAGGAGGCCCTGAACGACGAGGCGGTGAAGGCGGAGGCCGCCGAACTGCTGCGCGCCATGATCGAGAAGGTCGTGCTGATGCCGCGGGCGGGAAGCGGACTGGAGGCCCAGCTCTTTGGCGAACTCGCTGGCGTGCTGGCAGTGTGCGACGAGGTCGGCCAGAAACGCGAACAGCCCGCCTCCAAGGAGACGGGCTGTCAACTGTCGGTGGTTGCGGGGGCAGGATTTGAACCTGCGACCTTCAGGTTATGAGCCTGACGAGCTACCGGGCTGCTCCACCCCGCGGGTGTACCGGTGCGGATCGGAGAGCGTGTCGAAGCGTGTAAGTGTTGAAGCGTCGTCCAGCGGATGTTGGCGTGTGCCGTGGTGACCTGGCGGCGACCTACTCTCCCACGTCTTAAGACGCAGTACCATCGGCGCTGA
>NZ_JBPXMQ020000087.1:0-7970 GCF_053470405.2 Azospirillum mesophilum | reverse complement strand
TCTCGGGCGGACCTTGCCCCCACCCCCCCACGCCTTCGGCGCGGGCCCCTCCCTCTCCCATCGGGGATGGGAGAGGGGACTTTTACGTCTATGTCCCCACAACGACGAAGCCGGAGAACGCTCCTGGCGTTCTCCGGCTTCGCGTCCCTGTGGAAAGGATTTTCGACGGTACCGTTCAGGCCTGGACGACCATCCGCTCCGGAAGGCCGATGATGTAGCGCCTCGACGTGCGCCGCCCCCGCAGCGTCCAGGCGGCGACCTGGAACTGCGTCGCAATGGCCGCGTAGAAGGTCAGGAAGATCGTGTTCGCCTGGATGAAGTAATTCTCGGTGATCGTCAGGACGAGATACATGGCGAGGTAAACGTAAAGCCACGTCGGCACCCGACTCTCGCCGGCGGAGAAACAGACCGCGCCGAGGCGGAAGGTGCGGATCAGCGTCAGCATGATGAGCAGGAAGCCCACGCCGCCGAGGTCGAGCAGCAGCTGCAGCATCCCGTTGTGGGAATGGATGATGTACTGCCCCGACGACAGCCAGAAGGCGGCCCCCGGCGATTCCCACCCTTCCCAGAACACGCCGTAACCGTAGCCGACCAGCGGGCTTTTCGCGATCATCTCCACGCAGAAGGCCCAGACCGTGGTCCGGCCCGTCAGCGTCGCATCGCGGCCGAGCAGCTGGGTGACCAGCTCCAGGTTGAGCATGGCGAACAGGGCGCCGCCGAAGACCACGACGATCGAGGCCAGCACCGTCATCACGCGCAGGCTCGGCTGGCGCCGCATCAGCAGCACCAGCGCGTAGGCCAGCAAGCCGAACAGGACCAGCACGATGGCCGTGGCCGACCCGGCCATGAACAGGCAGACGAAGGCCATGGCCAGGTTCGCCGCGATCATCGTCCGCAGCCCGAAGGACGCGGCGCGGAACTGGCTGAACAGGGCGAGCGACAGCGTGATCGAAAAGGCCGACACGTGCCCCAGCGAATTCTTCTGGGCGAACACGCCCATCCAGTTCCGGTCCACGTCCAGGCCCACGCTGGGGATCAGGATCGCGGTCAGCGCCGAGCCCCACATCCCGAAGGCGCAGGCGACGTACATCAGGGTCATCAGCTGGCGCGGCGTGAAGCGCAACGCCAGGTAGAAGCCGAAGATGACCGTCCCGCTCAGCGCGATACTGCGCCGGACGGTCAGCATCGGATCGTAAGACCAGCCCGCCGAGGCGACGACCAGCAGGAGGAAGAGCCAGAACCACGGCCCGGTCATCTCCAACATGCGCCGCGCCGGCGTCCTGACGAACAGCAGAAGGCCGCCCGTCAGGTAGCAGCCGAGGAAGCTGACCTGCTTGAGCAGGTCGCCACCCCGGTCGTAGTCGGCGCCGCTTTCCAGAAGCTTGTCCTTCGCGACCTGCCCCCCGATGGGCAGGTGCATGTCCCACAGCATCATCAGGGCGAGCACGACGAAGCCCAGTTCAAGCCACGTCAGCAGCGGCGACCCGCCCGATTTCATCGAATTCCGGCTCATGCTCCGGCCCCTCGCCCGTCTCAGCTTGCCCGTCTCAGCGGCCGCCCAGATAGTATTTGTGGCGGGCGTGGTAATGGGCCTGATCGTAGTTGCCGGACTTGGAGTAGCGCTTCAGCCCGACCTGGGTCATGACCACGCCCTCGATCCGCGCGCCACGCGCCGTCAGCATCTGCAAGGCTTCCGCCGCCATGTCGCGCGGGGTCGAGGCCCAGCGGACCAGGAACACGAAGCCGTCGACGATGGAGCTGAGCAGCATGCTGTCGGAGACGGCCATGACCGGCGGCGTGTCGACGATGATCAGCTCATAATGGGCGGTCAGGTCGCCGACGACGTTCGCGAATTCCCGCGACATCAGCAGCCGCTGCGGATCCCCGCCTTCGGAGCCCGCCACGATGTAGTGGGCGCCGGTCGCCTCGTCCACGTTGATGGCCTGGCCGAGGTCGGCCTTGCCGAGCAGCACGTCCTGCAGGGTCGCCGGGGCGTTCTGGCCGAGCGCCGCCTTGACCGCCGGCCGGCGCAGGTCCGCGTCGATCAGGATCACCTTCTGGCCGGACTGGGCGAGGATGCGCGACAGCGAGATGGAGAAGGTCGTCTTGCCCTCCCCCGCCGTCGAGGAGGTGACGCCGATGACCTGGAGCGGCGGACCCGACCCGTGGCCGCGCATCAGCGCCGCGCGGATGGTCCGGTGGCTTTCGGCGAAGAAGGAGCGCGGCTCGCGGACGATCTCGTCGCGGGCGCGGCGGCGGTTGTACCAGGGCAGCTTCGGCAGGACGCCCAGCATGCGGTGGCCGATCGCCTCGCGGACCTGACGGCTGGTCTGGAAGGTGCTGTCCAGCTCGTCCAGGACCAGGGCCAGCACGATGCCGATGACCATGCCGATGGCCGCGCCGACCGCCAGCAGGACCGGCAGGTTGGGGAAGGTCGGCAGGGCGCCGGCGTTGGCGGCGGACATCACCCGCGTGTTGTTGCGGCGGAAGCGCTGCTGCTCGCTCGACCGGTTGAACTGCTCCAGGGAGCGGTCGTAGATCTCGCGCGCGGCCTGGGCCTCGTGCATCAGCCGGTTCAGCTCCACCGAAGAGGCCGACTGCTTGGCGACCGTCTGCTCAAGCTGCTGCACGCTCGCCCGGATTCGGGCCTCGTTGCCGCGCTGGACTTCGGCCTCGCGCTCCAGGGCGGAGATGATGCGGCCGGTCTCCGCCGCGATCTTCGGCCGGATGGCGTTCAGTTCCGCCTGGGCCTGCATCACGGCCGGGTGCCGGTCCTGCAAGGTCTGCCGCAGCCGGGCGAGGTTCTGCTCCAGCTGGGCCTGATAGGTGCGCAGCGCGTTCAGCTGCGGGTCGTCCAGGGCGTCGTTGCCGCGGCCGGACCCCAGGCTGCCCTGGGCGGCGCGGGCGCTCTGCAGGCGCGCCTCGGCGCGGGCGCGATCGGCCCCGACCGTGACGAGCTGGCGGTTCAGCTCCGTCAACTTCTGCATGTCGATGGACGTCCCGTTCGACTCGAACAGGTTGTGCTCCGACCGGTACTGCTGGACCGCCGCGTCCGTCTTGCGGACCTGATCGGCCAGCGCGTTGAGCCGGTTCTCCAGGTATTCGCTGATCTGCTTGCTGTGCTCGAAGAACTGCTTGGACTGCAGCTCCAGATAGGCGTTGACGATGACCGCCAGGATCTCCGTCGCCTTCTCCGGGCTGGAGGCCGCAAACTTGGCGCGGATGGTGTAGGAGCGGCCGTCGTTCTCCACGGTCAGGCGCTTTTCCATCGCGTGGATGATCTCGGCGCGCCGGGCGTCCTCGGGCAGGACCGGTTCGCCGGCCGACGTCCGGGGCAGGCCCAGCGCGTCCTTCACGGAGCCGACGGCCTCCTGGACGTAGGCCTTGACCGGCTCCGGGATGCGCAGCAGGCCGAGCTTGAACTCCGGATCGTCCAGCAGGTGAAGCTGGTCGACGGCCTGGCCCAGCACCGCCGGGGAGGACATCTTGTCCACCTCGCTGCGCACCGCCGCGATATCCGGCATCCCGCTGCTGGTCTGGGTTTCCAGCCGCAGCGCGTTGCTCAGCTGCAGGTCGACCTCCAGCAGCGCCTCCGCCGTGTAGCGCGGCGCGATCACGTTGGCCGCCACGCCCCCGAGTACGGCAAAGGCGACGCCCGAAAGACCAATGACGACCACGCGCCGGCGAAGGAAGTTGAAGAGTTTGCGCATGCCGGCCAGCTCCGCCATCGGTTCGGGCCGACGGGCAATGGGGATGCGATGCATCAGCCGTCCTTTGATCAAATCCGCCATATTTGCCACCCGTTGAACGATCTATGCGTTGATGAGCAAAGAAAGTGCACAAAGCCACTGTAAGGAAATTGACCACAACCGAGCCGCGACTCCGAAAGCCTCTTTCGGAAGGGGAACAGCGATTCCGTGTGACGACGGGTTGTGAGTGGATCTTCGGAATCATCTCCCCCGAAGTCCCGCAAACGCAAAGGACGGGCGTCCGTTCGGGCGACCGTCCCGGCAGGGCCATAGGCCCGGCCGCCGTTCATCGGTGCGTCGCGTCGGGAACCGCGCCGGACGGGCCGCCATCGCATCGGCGGACCCGCCCGGCGCGGGATGTCCGGCAGGGGATATCCGGCCGGGATATCCGATGGCCCGATGATCAATTCTCCTTCATGCCGAGCCGCTGCGGCATCAGGCCCTGCCCGGCCGGAGCGGCCTGCTTCTGCGGCTCGCGCACCATGCGGTACAAGGCGTCCTTGACCGACGCGGGCATGAGCCGGAACGCCGTGTAGGCGGAGATCGACGCCAGATAGTCGCTGATGCCGATGAAGCCCGACCGCAAGCAGAAGGTGCGGAAGCGCAGCTCGCCGGCCACGTAGGACAGGCCGCCGCGGCGCTTGCGCTGCTGCAGCGTCGCCCGCACCTTGACCAGCGGTTCCGGAATGACGTGGAACCGTGCGCCGGCGTTCGCCAGCCGCACATACAGGTCGTAGTCTTCCAGATACGCGTAGTCCGTCCGGTAGCCGCCGACCGCGACCAGCCGGTCGCGCCGCACCAGGATCGTGGGGTGGCACAGCACGTTGCGCCACCGCAGCGCCCGGACCACCTCCTCGTGGCTGGCCGGGGCGGTCTTCACGAACTCGCACTCGTTGTGGTCGGTGCGGAACTCGTGGCACCAGGTGCCGACCAGATCGACGTCCGGATTCACCTGGATGTAGCGCCACTGCATCTCCAGCCGGTGCGGCACGCACAGGTCGTCGCTGTCCATCCGCATGACGTAGGGCTGGGTGCACTGTTCGGTGCCGGCGCTCAAGGCCCCGGCGAGCCCGTGCTGCCGGTCGAGTTCCAGGATCGTCACCACGGGGATCCGCGGGTCGTCCCGGTACTCGTCGATGACCGCCATCTGGTCGTCGCCGACCGCGCCGTCGACGACCAGGACCATCTGCGCGGGGCGGAGGGTCTGCGAAAACACGCTTTCCAGGGAAGCCCGGAGATTGCTGGCCGATTCCTTCTGGTAGGTGGACATCAGGACGCTGACGGGCGCGATGCCCGAAGCGCCGGGCCGCCAATCCTCGCGTTGCAGCCCGGATTCCGAGGCCCCGCCCTCAGACTTCTGGCTGGCAAACGAATAATCCGACATTAATCACCCCCGATTCTTCCTTGGCGATGTTACGTCTTATTGCCTAAACTGCCCCATGCCGGCCGAACACGACGTAGGCCGTCATGAAGATTATTTTGATATCCTGGAAAAGAGACCAGTTCCTGACGTACTCGACGTCGAGGCGGACCCGCTCTTCATAGCTGAGCGTGGAGCGGCCACTGACCTGCCACAGGCCGGTGATGCCGGGGCGCACCCTCAGATAGTCGGCGGCGTGGACGCCGTATCGCGCGAGTTCGGATTCCGTGACGGGGCGAGGCCCCACCAGGGTCATGTCCCCGCGCAGGACGTTGAAGAACTGCGGCAGCTCGTCGAGGCTGGTGGCCCGCAGGAAGCGGCCGATCCGGGTGACGCGCGGATCGTCCTTCAGCTTCTGCGTCTGGGCCCATTCCTCGGCAGCCTCCGGATTGGCTTCCAGGTGACGGCGCAGGACCTCGTCCCCGTTCATCACCATGGTGCGGAACTTCAGGCAGCCGAAGGGCCGCCGGTCCCGCCCGAGGCGCGTGTGCCGGTAGACGGCCGGGCCGCCGTCCAGCGGGATGCACAGGGCAACGATCACCATAAGCGGCAGACTCGCCAGGATCAGCCCCAGCGACAGGACAATGTCCAGCGCCCTCTTCAGGAGGCCGTTCACGCCAAGAAGCTGAAAGCGCGTCGCGTGCCCGGCGAGCTGAGACGAACCGCCGGTCACCGAGCGAGAAGCCGAAATAGACAGACGTTGCGCAAGCACATCCCCGGCGGCATCGCCGCCTCGGATGTCACATTCATTGTGCATGACCTCTGCCTCCCACGGTCATTTCCATCTCTTCCCTAAGTTCCGAAGCCGAGCGCCCCCCGAGCATCCACATACGCGCCCCCGTTCCGCACCTTGACTCGCAAGGCCGGTCGTGAAGCATGAGGATGGGTTTTCGCTCGGATACCTTATGATTTCACAATGTAAACGTGATCCGATACGCTCGCTGGCGTCAGTCGTTTTATATGAACCGGCGCCTGTGTTCGCCATGGCTACAGCGGACGACGCCGTTATTGCCTATCCATTCGCACCTTCCACCGGTGAGTGAACCTTCGAAAACTGCGAACCAAGGCCGATGCGGCAGACTGTACCGCGCCGACCCCTACAATAATAGAATTAGAAAATGGTATTCTATCGACTTAAAGGATTATCATGCATGTTCACCGCATGCCGGAATGGACATCCAGCCCGCACTCCGTCTTTTACCACTTCGACGGGGCGATCATTACAAGGGATGATGAGGGCGGGAATTATGCGTCTTCAGGCTTCAAAACATCATCAGAATGGATGATGATTCATGATGGGGAGCATGACTTGCAGCCTGATTTTCCACCTCCAACGCCTCGCTGATGGGAAGCGTTACCACCGTGGCGCTGCGGCTTCCCGGCCAGGACAGCGGAATTCCCGGTGGCTGAACCACCTATTTTAAAAGAGCCGCTCGGGTTAAACCTGGCTGCATACTTCCCAAAGCCCGCTTTCCACCCGAGATCCAGCGTTTTAAAATCCAACCGAATAAATCAACTTAATGGTTGCTCCACGCTCTTGAACGGAGCAACGTCGGCGCATCGCCGCCGGAAGGCGTTCGCGGCCGGGCCCGAACGCGCCCCTGGGCTCATCATCCCGCCACCAAACCGAGAGTGGGACATACGACCATGCACATCAAACATCATTTCTACAGGCTGGCCATCCGCAGCATGAGCCTGATGCGCCTGCACAAGATTTTGAATTCGTCCTATTCCGGCCTGGGATCCATCCTGGCCTTTCACCGGGTCGCCGCGCGGCGGAGCGGCTTTTCGCCCAACGAGTTCCTTGCGATCACGCCTGAATTCTTTGATGAATTGATCCGCTATCTCCGCCGCGAAGGCTTCGCCATCGTGACCATGGACGATCTTGCCGACCACATCGCCGGCAAGGCGTCGCCCCGCAAGATGGTCACCCTGTCCTTCGACGACGGCTACCTGGACAATTACGAAAACGCCTGGCGCCTTTGCCGGCAGCACGGCGTGCCGATGACGCTCAACGTCACCACCGGCTTTCTGGACCGCACCGCCTACCCGTGGTGGGACGCCATGGAGGAGCTGCTGCGGCAGCGCGACCAGCTCGTCATGCCCGGCGACGGCGGAACCCGGCAGGTGGACGTCTCGACCCTGCACGCGAAGGCCCAGACCTTCCGGTTCCTGTCGGACCAGTTCCGCGGCGCCGGTGCCGAGGCCCGGATCGAGCGCCTGATGGAATTGGAGCGGCTCAACGGCATCGACCTGCGTGGCTACTGCGACCAGCTGATGATGAGCTGGGACATGCTCGGCGACATGGTGCGCAGCGGGCTGGTGGAAATCGGCGCCCACACCCTGACGCACCCGGCGCTCAGCTGCCTGTCGGAGGAGGAGGTGGCGCGGGAGATGGCGGGCAGCCGCGCCATCCTCGCGGAACGGGTCGGGCGGCCGGTCAAGCATTTCGCCTACCCCTTCGGCGGCTCCCGCGAAGCCGGCCCGCGCGAGTTCGAGATCGCCCGCCGTGTCGGTTTCACGACGGCCGTGACCACCCGCCACGGCACGCTCCATCCCGAACATCACAGTCACCTGACGGCCCTGCCGCGCGTCAGCGTCAACGGCGAGCACCAGACCATCAGCGCCATCGAGCTGTTCCTCAGCGGCGCGTCGATGGCCTTCACCAACCACTTCCGGCGGGTCGTCACCGCCTAAATGGTGCATCCGGCAAATTGCGGGAATTTTAGCGGCGCGAGCGGGTTGAAGGGGGGAAATCCCCGTCAAAGGTGGCCTGCCATGACCCTTCATGCCCGTTCCGT
>NZ_JBPXMQ020000086.1:0-9236 GCF_053470405.2 Azospirillum mesophilum | reverse complement strand
GGCGCAGCGCCGTGCGGCCGATGTATTCCACCAGCCGCTTGGTCATCCGGCGGTCCGGGTCGAACGCCTCGTGCTGGTCGTAGCTGGTCCGGCCGCAGCCCCGGCAAAGGAAGCGCTGCCGCGCCCACTCG
Organism: Azospirillum mesophilum; assembly: GCF_053470405.2. NCBI lineage: Bacteria > Pseudomonadati > Pseudomonadota > Alphaproteobacteria > Rhodospirillales > Azospirillaceae > Azospirillum > Azospirillum mesophilum. The sequence goes on along the minus strand of NZ_JBPXMQ020000086.1, from coordinate 9,105 downwards.
ATCAGCACCCGCTTGCCATGGATGGGCGTGTCCCGGAGGCCCTGCGTCTTGGTGCCGTTGGCGACCATCGGCCCGCCGGAACAGTAAGGGCAGGCATCGAGCGCGCGTCGGCGGGCAACCCGGATCAGGTAATCGTGCGCGTCCTCTCTGGTCTCGATCACGTCCAGGCCAGGGAGGTTGAGGATATCGGACATGAGCAGCGCCGCGTCCAGGTTGTCGTTGACCGACAGCCTTCTACCAGCCCCATCCAGGAAGAGGGAGTCCGGCATTTACTCATTCTTGCGCCAAGGGCGCCTCAATGACGGGGGTGAAAACAACAGGTCTCGTGACAGGCGCAATAGACACGGCGTGCGCGCGCCAGAGATGCGCGAGCCCATTCAGCCGGCGTGATCCAGGGACCATGGCTGTAGGCCATGGATGAGCGGGCGGATCGGGCCTTGGCGCATTCACCGGAGAAGCCGTTCCGGCGCTTGGCGCCAAGGTCAAGCGCGTCGAGGAAGCGCCGCACATCGTCCAGCGTGGTGAGGCTCGCCAGCACATAGCGCTCGAAGTGCCGATCCACCAAATACCCGTCCCCTCCGACGCGTGGTTGAAGCTGTACGCGGGCGGCGACCAGGGCCGTCCGAATATCGGCTTCTCTGGCTTGCGGGTGAACCACCACATGTTCACCCCACGGTGTCGTCGTGCGCGAGAGCAGTTGGCGCATCATGCGATCCCTCCTATTCGCGCTCGGCCTGGGCGTCATGCTCAGCGAGGTAGCGGGCGGTGGTCGGTGAGACGTAGCTGGGGTGATGGCGGGTGCAGTAGCCATCCTTCGTCGCCGGCCGCGTGCATCGGCGCGCAGACAGGATGCCTGTCGCAGTGCGGTGCTCGCACTGTGACGGCGGCGCCGCCGGCAGGCTGAGGCCGTCGAACGCAGCAACGCCGTCAGCGGTGGCGTAATGGAGGCCGTTTGGCCGCTTCACGACCCATCCTCGACGGACGAGCCCGTTCAGCGTTGCCATATCGACAGGCTCCGGCGCACCGATGGGCGAGAAGTTCACTACCGAGATGCCGATGGGTTCGCCGCACTCAGCGAGCCCCAGGCGATACCTCGTCACCAGTTCGCCGAGAAGCCATCTCCCACCTGGGCTGATCGTGACTTTTCGTGCCATGGCCGAGGCCCCTTATCAACCCGTTATTCCGATATCATAATGCCATGACGTGCTCTGACCATCAACCTGATTTTCCGGAGAGCCGTTTTTTTACGGTGCGGCGGGATACCGCTCACGCCCTTCGACCTTCCACAGCACCTGCAGACCATACGCGCCCATGGCTAGCCACAGGAGGATCCAGACAAGCTGGGGCACTCCGGTCGCCGCGCTCAGGTTCCGCGCGTCGCTATGCCCGCCGAAGCCGACGAGGAGGAAGGTCGGGGAGTAGAGGCCGGCAACGAACACGTAGGCGCCAATGAACTTCAGGGCCGTGTGGGTCAGAGCCTGACTGTTCCAGCGCCAGAGGGCGATCAGAACGGCGCTCATCACCGCGCCGATGCCGAGCGTCGGCAGGTCTATCCAGCTGGCCCAGCGGATGACGGTGGCGGCGATGAGCAAGGCCAGGGCGGCGGCCCAGCGCGGCGACACCTTGTCGGCGTTGGTAGCCGCCGCCAAGTAGAGCAGGCCTCCGAACAGAAAGGTTGAGGCATAGCCGGCCAGGCTGATGAGGACCGGCCAGCCGCCCGACCACAGTACGGCTCCCGAGCCCAGAAGATGCAGCTCCAGCCGCTCGACACGCCCGCCGGTCAACAGGGTGAACACGGCGTGGCCGAGTTCATGGAAGTAGGTCTCGTACCACTCGAACGGCGCGCGTAGGATCGGAATATTCGAGACGAGCCAAGCCGTGGCAAGGTGCCCGAGCAGATGGATCTGACGGCGGGTCATGGTCGTCGCGAATGGGGAGGCGTTGCGCTGCGGGCTGATCGGCGTTCTGCCATTGACCAACTCCTTCGCTATGCGCAGTTGTGCGTGCTGTCGGCGTGACCGGGCTTGGAAGCAGCGTCGTCACTCCATACGGCTTCTGCACGCTCCCAGGCATAAGACCAAGCCACACGGACGACGATGTGAGGCAGGCAGAACAGCAGGCCAACACCAAACATCAGGAAATCCCGGTGTACTCCGCTCCACACGGCGAAGAGGGCGCCGGCCGCGGTGACCGGTGACAGCATGACCGTGATCGACGTCAGGGTGATGGTCCACGACTTCCAACGGTCATGCTCCGCCTGCTTCCGCTTGTCCGTAGCGCTTGCCTCTTCCCATTGCTGTCTCATTGATTCTGCCCCTTTATCTATCGCCCTTCTGCGGCAATCCAGTCCGGTGGCAAGCCGTCCCGCCACTCCTCTATGGTCGCCGGTGCGGCCGCCTCACCCTCTAGAGGCGGAGACACCGGGCGGTGTCGACAGCGATCAAGTTTGGGGTTGTACTGTACCTTGTATTCCGCGCTCAAATCGGTGACGTCAATCCATCCCATGGCGTCCGTATCTCTTCAAACTAAGCGGTGCGGAACGATCCGCGAGTTTCCGGTGATGATCGGGCGTTCGTCCTCGCGGACGATCATACCGCAAGCGGTATCGCCGACCACCCATGAGCCGATCACGGCATACTGCCCGTCAAGCTGCGGAAGGCGAACGGCACGCTGGTGAATGTTCGGCTGCGCACGATAGGTTCCGGCCGTGCTGACTATATTCCCGCCGACGCTCAGCGCGATGTTTTCGCCCTCGCGTCCCATGATGGGTTTGGTCACCCAATCGCCGGACCAATCATGGCGCTCGTCGTCGTAACACGCCTCCAGCAGGTGCTGATGGCCGGGAAACAGGCGCCACAGAACGGGGAGGATCGCCTTGTTGGAAAGGATGACTTTCCAAGCTGGCTCGACCACTCCCACGGCGTCGTTCAGCAGGTAAGGCCCAAACCGTTCCGTGATCATCCATTCCCACGGGTACAGCTTGAACAGATAGGCGATTTCCCGATCCGCCTGATCGACGAGCCGGCGGCGCTCCGGGCTCCACGCGATCCGCTCTATGTCGATGTAGGAGATCGTGGCGCCGGCTTGGTGCGCGATGTCCATCATGTATTCGGTTGTGCGGACGTCTTCTTCCGATCCTCCCCACGCTGCCATGTGCAACAGGGCGCCGGGCCGGATGTGCGGGACGATTAGCCTCCACTGTTCGATCAATCTCTCGTGAATGCTGTTGAATTGATCGGCGTCTGGGTAGACGTCCTTCAACCAGAACCATTGAACGACTGAACTTTCGATCAGGGTCGTCGGGGTGTCCGCATTGTATTCGAGCAGCTTGACTGCGCCTGCTTCCGGGTCGAACGCCAGGTCCATGCGACCGTAGACGTGCGGATCGCGCCGCGCCCAACTCGCGCCGATGTAGGGCCATGCGCGTTCGGGAAGGCCGAAGCGCGGCCAAAGGTCGGGCGTGCGAACGACGTGGGCGACGGCCTCCATGCACATCGCATGAAGGTCGTTGGTCGCGGACTCGATGCGGTCAACCTCTTCCGCAGTGAACTCATAGGCCACCGACTCATCCCACCGGGCTCCATCATCCCCGAGGTGTCCGGCACTGTGATAGGTGAAGCCGACGCGCTCCGCTTTGGCCGTCCAATCCGAGCGGGGAACGGAGAGCATTCGTTTCATGAGGCACTCCCGGCATGAACCGCCGCCGTTGTGCCGAAGCCGCCCGTTGTCACCGCATGTGCCGCAGGGGCGGAAGCATGCGGTCCTGCCACAACGCCCGATCCCGCTGTGGCAGCGCCTCGTGTCGAGTTTGCTTCGGCCGTTGCGTGAGACGACGATCCGTTTGTGCCGCCGGAATACCAGAACCACGAGCCGTGGCTTCCGCCGCCGGTAACGCCGCCGGCCCGACAGTCCCCGCCAGCCCCACGCGCACAGTCCTGTGCGGCGATCGGGGCCGGCTGCGCAATCGGTTTTGGCGGTGGTGGCGTAGCGTTGTCGCAACCGACCATGGATGTGCCACTCAGGACCAGCAAGACTGTGGTGCTCATGCGCATGAAGCCATCCTATCGATGATGCACTTCGATCGTCCGATCGCGTTGTCCGCCAGGACGTTTGTGCTGCGCGAACTAGGCCGCAAGCAGTTCGCACACGCTCGACCTTTTACAGCTGTGAGCCCCACCCGTTGGTCAGGTAAGGGGCTACGGCAGGGAGCAAATAGTTTTCTGATGGTCGGGGAGCCCGGATTCGAACCGGGGGCCTCCAGTACCCAAAACTGGCGCGCTGACCAGACTGCGCTACACCCCGATGATTTGAAGCAAAATAGCGCATCATGCGCTATCCTCAAAGCCGTATTTCTCTATGAGCCACGCAATTTTCAGCGTCTGATCAGTGACCCGCGAGCGCTGGGCCTGCTCATAGACCATGCGCTCCACCGTGGAGCGGCTGAGGCACAGAACGGGTGCGGCCTGATGGGCAGTGAGCAGGTTCATCCGCTGCATCCATCCACGGAGCCATTCGCGTCGCTCACCGTCATCCAGGCGTAAAAGATTGGAGAGGGAAATGTCAGGTGGACGGGTCACGGAGCGGCTCCCGGACGACGCCCCAACCGTGGCGTTCGTCTAATCAACGGCACAAAGCGCGTCGATCTAATGGAAGCTGCCATAGCACAGCTGGCGCTCCGCTGGCGAGAACTTCACTCGGACGGTCCGATCTGCACGCCGCGCCGGACGGCGCAATGGCACGGCGCTCCGCCTCGAAAACCAGCCAGGTTGCCGTTCACGGCCCGCGCAGCGGCAGCGACGGCCACGAGAAGCGGTTGCCAGTGGAGCCGGGCTGGCGGGCGGCCTGCATCTGTGGAGCCGCGGCAAGCGTCTCGACGAAGCGGCGGACCGACATGGGCGGGCGGTCAAGCTTGGTCCAGGATCGGCAGTGCAAGCCGTGGGCGATCACCGCTTGCCGGCCTTCCTCGTAGCGCTGTTGGGCGAGCGCCGTGGCTCCGGGGGTGTCGAGGCGGATACGCCGGGGTGGCGTCTGGAGCTGATACTCGGACAGCCGGGTCTCTAGGTTGTCGGCGTCGAAGGGCCGACCCGCCAGGGCGTCGAATACGCCGAGGCGGAAGGCCGGGTGCCGCACGATGGCGAACAGGGCGGTGCGAGCGGACATGGTGTCGGGTTGCGATGTTGGGCAGGGATTGTGTGGCTGGTCGGACCTCTGCTCCGCCTCTCAGCCGCCCGTTCCGCGGCTTCAGACCAGAGCCAACGCCTTCCGATGACGGTCGTCTTCGCTCATCAAGATTCGGCGCTGGAACCGCTCGCGGGTGATCGGGTCCTTCAGCAGTGTGGCGGCGCGCTCCAGCCAGTCATCTGTTTCAGCCGGATCGGGCGGTGGCGCGCTTACCAGTCCCACATCCGCCGCCGACTCCTCCGCGACAAGCCGTTCCATGATCCATTTCCGCAGGATCGGACCACGCACATCCGTGCCTGATTTCCGGTCCGCCGGATCAATCCCGCTGACCCGGTCGATGCGGTCAAACGCGCCATCGGGGAGGCGCACTTTCATGATGTCAGTGTACCGGGACGGCTTGGTCATCAGGGGATCTCGAAAGGCTGAATGGTGCAGGCCGGTGTCGCACGCTTCGGACGGGCGATCAACGGGATGCGGTGATCTTCGAGCGCGTTCACCAGCAGCTCCACCCCGTCGCGCGCGCCGGCGTTCCGGGGGCGCACGGTGATCCGGGCGAGCACGCGCGTCCGGCCGTCGCGGTCCTCGAGCAGGCTCGCAACGGCGCCATGCGGACTGCGGTGGAGGACGGCGCCGTGCGGCCGCCGCAGGATCGGCAGAGCCCGCGCAAGCCCCTCGGCAATCCCGGTGCGGTCGCAAGGGAGCGTGAGGTGCGGCAGCGGCGCCCCACCGTGGTCGCGCCACCACCAGCCGTGCCAGTCAGAGTCCCGTTCCAACCGGTCCCTGGCCGGTGCTATCCAGCGCTTGCGCGTGTCACCGTCGCCGCCGGTTCTCCAGACCATCCACGTGTAGGCGGTGGCCGTCGAAATCTCAGGATCGAGACGCCCGAGCACCATGTTGACCCGCTCGACGTACACCGCCTCCAGGTCCGGCCGGGTGTCGCGGAACAGCCGCTCAAACCGGCCGATGCTTTCCGAGAAGGCGTGCCGCACCAGCACCGCGACGCCACGTCGGGCGAAGCGCCGTGCGTGCTGGATAAAGGCCTCCGCGCGTTTGAAGGGCGGGTTGGTGATGACCCAGTCGATCTCCCGGTCCGGTTCCCAGGCGAGGAAATCCCCGATGCGCACTGGACGGCCGTCGATCCCGGCCAGCCCGTAGTCGGCGATGTCCGCCGTCAGCACCGTTGGCGCGTACTCACACAGCGTCCGGGCCATGTCGCCGCCCCCACAGGCCGGTTCCAGCACGACCGACCCGGCCAGATCGTCGGCCAGATACTGCTCGACGAACGCGCGCACGGCCCATGGAGCGGTCGGGAGGAAATCCAATGCGTGCGGGCTGGACCGGCGCTGCTCACGGACCGCCGTGTTGTAGACGAGCTTCGGTGGCGGGCTGCGCTTGGGCAGGTCGACCGGCGTGCCGTCGCCGAGGGAGAGGGCGAGCTGCGGCATGGGGATCCTCACGGAGTGCGGTTGGCGTCAAAACGGGACCGCCCCCGTTCGGCGTGGCAGGCCGTTGCCGGATGGAGCGGTGCCGGCGGCAGGGCAGGGGAGGGAGGCTGTGCGGCGGCTCGCATCAGGCGATCTCCTCCGGCGCGGAGGTGAGCGCCGGCGAGCCGACGGCGCGGCGGGCCAGGGTCAGGAGGTCGCGCGAGACGATGCCGTTCCAAGCGTAGGCCCCATTCGGGGTCGGGCGCACCGTGGCGCGGTGATGGCCGGCGAGCAGCACCGTCCACTCCCGGACGGTTTCGCGCACCAGCGCCTCCGCCATCCGCCCCCGCTCCATCGCGCGGACGAGTTCGTGCGGGCGGGCCGGGCGGTTGCGGCTGATGTGGCGCGCGACGACGGCCAGGAGGCCCTTGTCTGTGGCGACGGTCAGGCGGTAGCGCGGGTTGTCGGGCGACGGCTTCATGTTCGGGTGCCTCGCTGGCCGGTCGGGTGGGGTGTGGGGCGGGCCGTGGTCATGCCGCCTGGGGCAGGAAGAGGTCCAGCTGTTCCAGCGGCTGCGGCCGGCTCCGGATCGGCAGCACGTCCAGCTGCGGCACTGCAGAGGCTTCGCCGGGCAGGTGGGGCACCGCCGCGGCGTACAGCTCCTCGTTGGAGCGCTCGTACCAGCCGGCCCAGCGCAGCGCCTGCCGGGCCTGGAAGGTCGTATGGATGCGCGCGCGTCCCTGCGGCGACAGCGTCACCGCGCCGAGCGACAGGTGGAAATCAACGGTGCGCTCGATGCCGGTTGGTCCCGGCTCACGGTATTCGCGGCGCAGATCGTCGGGGTAGAGCAGTTCCAGCACCAGGGCCGCCGCTTCTTCATCCACGTCGAACAGCGGTGTTTCGCCGGCGAAGATGGTGCGCCCGTCCTTGGTGGCGTGCCGTTCGTCGTCGCCGTAGCAAAGGTCGCCGAAGGCCCCGACCATCGGGCTGGCGAGGCCGGGGAACTCGTGCGGCGCCGGCCCGGTGAACTCCAGCCAGCGGGGCGCCGGCATGGGCGTGCGCTCCACCGCCACGGGCGCCGGGATCGGGAAGGACGCGTCCTCCGTCCACACGCGGTGGGCCATCTCGAGAACCTCGAAGGGGCGGCGCGCGCGGCCCATGACGGCGAGGTACCAGTCCAGCGCCACCAGCTCGCGGTCGGGCAGGATGCGGAACTGCGGGTGCCGCATGGTGTCGAGATAGCTCTGGTCCGGCGTGACGCCGTTGCGCAGGCACGCCGCAACGTAGGGATCGGCGGTCGGCAGGCGGCCGGCGCGCAGGGCGGCGTCGAAGCGCCGCGCCCGTTCCGCCTCGTCGCGGTCGGCGGTCAGGTGCGCGCCGATCAGCTGCATCAGGGTTTCGTGGTTGAAGCTGTCGGGGGCGATCCGGACGAAGGAGCGGTCGCCCACGCGGCGGATCGTCCGCGTCAGCCAGCAGCGCCGGTTCCAATCCCACCGGATGGAGGCGACGAAGTTGCGGATGTCGGAGAGCGGGCGCAGGTAGGCGTGCCGCGGGTCCCGGATCATGGCGTCGAGGCTGCGGTCGTCGCCAACGGCCTGACACGTCACGCAGCCCGAACGCGCCCCGCATCCCGTCCGCTTCGCGTCCAGATTGGAGACGATGGGGCACTCGTTGCCGCCCATCTCCCGGTACAGCTGGACGAGGTCCGTGAAGTCCGGGCGCCACACCGGGTAAGCGGTGCCGTCCGTCCCGGCCAGGGCCAGGACCTCCCAGACGTCATCCTCGGTCATGCTGGCCAGGGGTGCGGCCACACGGCGGCCGTCGTCGGTTTCGCGGATGTGTTCGCCCTCGCCGCGGCTGTCCATCCGGGCGGCCCGAGCCGCCGACTCATCCCGCCGCGTACCGATCAGCACCAACGGGCCGTTCGTGCGGGCCAGACGCTGCCGCAGTTCCACCGAGCGGGCGTCCGTGCGCCCAGCCAGTTCGCGGGCCATGGCCGGGAGAAGCGCGCGCATGGCGCGGCCGGCGGGCTCCACCTTCCACGACACCGAGCACTTCATGGCGCTTCCGGGGTAGCACGGTAGGGTTGATCCGGAAAGAAGCTTCACCGCGTAGACGGACTGGAGCGGCGGCGTGTAGGTCGCCGCGCGCACGTCGAAGCCGGTCGCTTTCCCCCAAGAGGTAAGGTCATCCAGCAGCCGCAGCGCCAGACGCGCCACCGCCGGATTGTCGACGCCGGTCAGGCCGGTCTGGAACACCACCCGCGCCGGTACCGTGTCGGGTTCATCGGCCGCTAGCCGGCGCAACCCCTCAAGCACCAGCGTCCCGAGGCCCGAGCTGTCCTTTCCGCCGCTGAGGCCCACGCAGACAACGGGCTCGCTGCGCAGAAAGGTCTGGTGTGGGCGGAGAATGATCTTTCATACCGATCCTCTCGTATCGTATTCACGCCACAAGGGCCGATGAGAATGACTTTTAGAAAGTATCATACCGCTGCCTGCGG
>NZ_JBPXMQ020000085.1:0-9308 GCF_053470405.2 Azospirillum mesophilum | reverse complement strand
CGCCAGCGAAACCCAACGTGCCCCACGCGGCGACCATGTTGGGTTTCGCTGGCGCTCAACCCAACCTGCGAAGCCTTCCTTTTGAGCATCGGAGTTCGGTGAGAATTCTCACCGTTATGTCGTGGAAAGAACAGCGGTGAGAATTCTCACCGCTCTCCGTCACGCGGGCTCGCTGTCGAGAATGGCGTCGATGGCGCTGCGCAGGTCGTGCAGGACCTCGCGGTCCACGTCCTCCAGCCGCTTCGGCTTTTCCTGGAAGGCCTGCAGGGCTTCGCGCGTGCGCAGGATGTTGCGGGAGACGCGCAGGCTGAAGGCGCTCAGCACCACCTCGGGCTCGTCGCGTGGGGTTGGAGTTCTGCCGTCCGCCGCGCCACCGTCAGCCGCGTCCGGGCGCGGGGCGGGCAGGGGCTGCTCGTCGACCATCGCTTCCCACAGGCGCCGCTGCCCGGCGGGGTCGTCGATGGCGGCGATCTGGTAGAGCTTGTAGCGCGCGATCTTCTTGGACGACGCCTCGTACCGCTCCCGCACCTCGGCGGAGACTTTGGTCAGCGCGATGGTCTTGGTGATCTCCGCCCGGTCGCGGCCCATGATCTGCCCAAGGTCGGCGTGGGAGTAGCCGTGTCGCTCGACGAGCGCCACGAAGGCGTCCGCCTCTTCGAAGGGCGTCAGGTCGGCGCGCAGCACATTCTCCACGACCGCGATTTCGGCCGTGTCGATCCCGTCGGGAACCAGGATGCAGGGCACAGTCTGCTGGCCGAGCGCCCGGACCGCGCGCAGGCGCCGTTCCCCGAAGACGAGCTGGAAGCGGCTCGGCCCCAGCTCCCGCACGCCGATGGGCTGCTGCAGGCCGTACTTGCGGATGGACTCCGTCAGCGCCTCCAGCTCCGCCGGGTCGAAGCGGCGGCGCGGCTGGTCGGGGTTGGCCTCGATCCAGTCCACGTCCGGATAGACCATGCGGACGCCCTGCTCCGGCTCGGCGAAGACGGCAAGCGCGCCGCGGCTCATGGCGTTCAGCCGGGCGAGGTTCCCGGTCCCGAGCTTACGCGACATTCGCCACCTCCACGCGCTTGCGGCGCTCCACGGCGATGGCGTCGGCGAGCGCCCGGTAGGAGGCGGCCCCCGGCGCGTCCGGCACCGCCTCAAGCGCGGCGCGGCCGGCAAGCGCCGCGTCGCCGTAGATCGTCGCGCGCGGCACCGGCGGGAAGATGCGCAACGTGCTGCCCAGTGCGGTGTGCAGCTGCTCCAGCGTCACCTGGTGCTGGTTCAGGCGGGCGTTGTGCATGGTCGGCAGGATGCCCAGCACCGCCAGGCTGGGGTGGCAGCGGCGCTTCAGCCTGTTGATCGTCTTCAGCAGGTGGTTCACGCCGATGGACGACAGATATTCGGTCTGGCAGGGGATGACGATGACGTCCGACGCCACCAGCCCGTTGGCCGTGCACTGGCCCAGGTTCGGCGGGCAGTCGATGAAGATGAAGTCGTAGAGCAGCCGGGCGTCCTGCAACCGCTCGCGCAGCGCCATCGGGCCGCTCGCGTCGGCGGTCAACTCCACCTCGACGGAGGCGAGCTCGATGCTGGAGGGGGCGATCTCCAGCCCCGTGTCGCCGACGGGGACCACGATGTCCTCGATGGCGACCTCCTCGCGCAGCACGTGGGCGAGCGACTTGCGCCGCCCCTCCTCATACTCGATCAGGTCGATGCCGAGGTGGGCGGTGGCGTTGGCCTGCGGGTCGGCGTCGATGATGAGGACGCGGTAGCCTTCGCGGGCCAGGATGCTGGCGGTGTTCACCGTGCAGGTGGTCTTGCCGACGCCGCCCTTCTGGTTGGCGAGGCAGACGACGAGCGCCGGGCCGTGCTTGCCGTCCACGATGGCCGTCTCCTTCAGCAGGAAGCGGACGACCGCGTCGGGGATCTTCTCGCTGTTGCTTTCCCACCGGGAAATCTTCGAACGGTCGTAGCGCCGCTCCAGCCGGTCGTTCAGCCAGGCCGCGAAATCGGGCTGTGAAAGTTTACGCTCCTCGCGCAGGAGCCTCATGTCTTCGCCACGCACGTCAACCTCCACAGCGAATGCGCTTGCCGTGTTCAACCGATACGCTGGGCGCCCGAATCGGTCAAGGTTGACGGTCGTAACATGTGCATCAACATCGGTCGCCCCGAGCGCCCCCCCGAGCGACATCGGCCCGGCGTCCAAGGAAGACAGGACGACGCGCCCCCCCCGACCCCCCCCCAACCACCCCCGCCTCCGCGCCAAAGCACGCCGGCCCGATGCGCATCCCCGGTTTGGAATCCAAGGCTTCCGGCCGGGGAAAACGGAGGCGTTCGGGGCGGGGTAACCGCCCTTCGCGCTTATCTCAGGCTCACTTGAGCGTGATGAAGGCCCACACGCTCACTTGAGCGTGATGAAGGCGATGTAGCTCTGGTCACCGATGGTGCCGGTGGTGGTGGTCATGGCGCCGACCGACTTGCCGGTGAAGGTCATGCTGGCGTCGATGCTGCCGTTGCCGTCGATGTCGCAATGGACCGTGGCGCCCTTGTAGCCGTCGGCGCCACCCATCTCTTCCCAGCTGAGCTTCGACACGCCGGCCTTGTAGCCCCACATCGTCGCCCACTCGCCCTTTTCCAGATCGACGACGGTCGACCAGGTGACCTCGGGGTTGCGGCCGTCCACGAAGTAGGTGTCCACCCCGCTGCCGCCGATCAGCCAGTTGGAGCCGGAACCGCCGTCCAGCACGTCGTCGCCCGCCCCACCGGCGACGGCGTCGTTGCCGCCCAGCAGGTTGATGAAGTCGTTGCCGTCCGAACCGCCCACCACCTCGTTGCGGCCGTCGCCCATGAAGGTCCACTGCAGGGTCGTGACCGGCCCGTCGTAGGCGTAGGCCTTCACGTCCTCCTGCACCCCGTCCACGATGCGCTGCATGGCGACCCAAGGACGGTTGTCCGTCGGCGCGGTCGGGGGCGGCTGGTCCATCGGCGGATTGTCCGGCGGCGGATAGCTGGTCGGCTGCGCGCTCACCAGCGTGATGCTGCTGCCGCTGACCTGGAACTGGTCGGCCGAGAAGCTGCCGGCGAAGCGCAACGTGGCGTCGGTGCCGAGGTGCAGCAGGGTGACGCCGTTCACCGTCTCCGCCTGGACCTGCCCGGCGCCGAGCGCCGTGCCGGCGATCGTGAACACGTCGCCGACGGCGGCCCCGGTGATGCCGCTGGTGAAGCCGTTCGCCTGGGCGGCGGTCATCGTCACCGTGTGGCGGGCGCTGCCGACCAGATCCAGCCGCTCCACGCTGGTCAGGGTCATGCCGGAGATGTCGATCTGCGGCGTCGCCGTGGTGACCTGGCCTTCCGGACCGACGATGTTGTCGGAGGTGATGCGCAGCGTGTCGGTGCCGGCCCCGCCGTCGAAGGACACCGTGCCCGCGTCCAGCGAGTTGGCGACCACGAAGGTGTCGTCGCCGTTGCCGCCATAAATGACGTCGGCCTCGGCGTAGGTGCCATGCTCGCCGGAATAGAAGGTGTCGTCGCCGTCGCCGCCGATCATCGTGTCGGCGTCCCAGTCGCCGACCAGCGTGTCGTTGCCGGCCCCGCCGTCCATGTAGTCCAGGCCGCCGCCGCCGACGATCAGGTCGTTGCCGTCCTCGCCGTACAGCATGTCGTTGTCGGCGCGGCCGAAGATCTGGTCGTTGCCGCCGCCGCCGTAGACGCTGTCGTTGCCGTCGCCGCTCTCCAGCGTGTCGTCGCCGGCCCCGCCGATCTCGACGTCGTTGCCGGCGTGGCCCCAGAACCAGACGGGGCTGTCGCCGGCGACGAGCCGGTCGTCGTAGTTGGTGCCGACCCAGCGCTCGATGCTGATGAAGGTGTCGCCCGCGGCCTCGCCGGTGCTGTTGCCTGGGTTGCGCAGGTCGAGCACGATGCCCGCGGTGGCGTCCTCGTAGGTGGCGACGTCAAAGTTGTTGCCGCCGTCCAGCAGGTCGGCGCCCGGGCCGCCGTTCAGCGTGTCGTTGCCCTCGTTGCCGATCAGCGTGTCGTTGCCGGGGCCGCCGATCAGCGTGTCCTCGCCAAGCCCGCCGACCAGGGAGTCGTCGCCCGCCAGACCGTCGATGCGGTTGCCGGTGTCGTCGGCGATCAGCGTGTCGTTGCCGGCGGTCGGGGTGCCGGAGGCAACCGTGGTCAGCAGGTGCGGCCAGGCCTGCTGCCCGGCGAAGGGGGAGGCGGCCTGGATCGGGCCGGTCGCGACGTCCAGCTCCCACACGCCGCCCAGGTCGGCGTGGCCGAGCGGGCGCGTCGCCGCGGCGACCCGCGCGCCGGTGGCGGCGGCCAGCCGCGCCACGAAGCGCTGCCCGGCCTCGCCGGCGGCGGCGCGGCAGGCGTGGATGTGGATCTCGGTGCCCGGCGCGTCCGGCCAGGCGCGGTCGAGGAGCGACGTCGCGTCCAGCGGCCGGGCGCCCAGCCAGACCCGCCCCGGCTCGCCATGGGCGACCAGATGCACGGCCACCGGCCGCTCGGCCAGCACCGCGGCCAGGATGGCGTGGGCATCGTCGGTGGGGGAAACGCGCACCGTGTGGAAGCCGGGGCGCTGAGGGCCGACCAGGCTATCGAGATCCTCAAGCCCGGCGTCCGCGATGATGAATTGGGTCAAGGGAATGACTCCTTGAATATGTTGGTATCCGCAGGGGCGCCCGGTCGCATCGTTCGCGTACACGGCAAAGCGCTCGACACACCAACACATGAGTTTCCCAGGTCAAATTCCGCAATGTTCTAAGAAGAAATACCCCAACATCCGCACGGAACCAGACCTGCCAGATATCGCATGTTTTTGAACAGCAAACTCTTCGGCTCTATGATTTCGGCTGTACTGAACGGATCAGGATATGACAGGCTGCCTTGTGGAGCATCGCTCCACCCCACTTTGAGTTTCCAAAGGAGGTGTGATGGCGAGGGGCGATGGTCCGAAGGGGTATTTTTCTCTTTCGCGGTACGCCGCGGCGTCCACCAACATCATTGGCCACAAACATCATCGGCCACAAACATCATTGAAACGCGGATTGCCGGGCGCCCGCGCGCTCAGGTTCATCGAGCAACGCGGCCATTCTTCGATTGCTCAAAACGCCCTACGGTTGGAGTTCGCCATTTTCGCAGAGGCGCATCCCAATTATCCGAAAAATTGTTTCGAATTGCGTGACATTATCGCCCTGCGTGCCCTCCTGTTGCGCATGGCCTCGAACGAAAGAACGATCCCGCGCAGCAAATATCCTGAATCAAAGCACGCAAGCGATAGTGAGCTGAATTCTTCTTCACAGGAACGTCCAGCATTACGCTCTGTCCATTTTCTTGCTTGGCTTGCCAGGACACATAAGAAACTCGCAATGCATACGAGGAAACGATGAGCCAATACGCCCCTGAAAGAGAGCAAAACATCGTATTTGGAAAAAGCACAAGAGAGAAAAGAAATACAGATAAATTTCCCATCCGCATCCGTTTCTTGATATTTTTAGCAGGCGGAATCGCGCCATGGCTGATCGCCTATATATTGATCAATGTGTTGTGAGCAAAGTTCCGGGAGACGGGTGGCTGCCTGCAATGGATCAGCAGAACTTTGCGGGTTTGTCCTGAGCAGCCATAGACCTTGCAAAGGCGAAATCCAAAGGCTGCCGTTGTGGCCCGATAGACCTGCGTGAAGGTCGGCGACGGAGGGGCTGTCCGCGCCCGACACGGACCGTCAACCCATTGACCAACAAAGACATGATAGTGTTTTTGCGGAACGCTTCCGAGAGAGGCGGTTACAACCCATTTTCCGCTCATACGCGGGGCAATGTCCCTGGTGTTTTGTCGCCGGACGCCTGCGCCCCGGGGAGCCCGGCTGTCGCTCCCGCTTCATGAGCGGCCTCCCGCGGCTTTCGGCCGTTTCAGCCCATCTTCCGGCTTCATGACCGGACTCCCACCGATCCCATGATCGCCCCTCGTCTGTCCCGCAGGCATCGCCGGCGCGCGCGCCGGCCTATTCAAACGGTCTGTACAGGCGGTCAAACAATCGTTTTCTCATAACTTACTAAACTGTACAGTGGGGCGGTTTCACCCTTCTTTTGGGAGCCGGCCTTGGCCCTGATCGGCTACGCGCGCGTGTCCACCGAGGATCAGGCCACCTTCAGCCAGCTCGACGAGCTGAAGGCCGCCGGCTGTGCGGTGATCTTCGAGGAGAAGGCGTCGGGCGGCAGCCGGACGCGGCCGGAGCTGGCCAAGGCCATCGCCCGGGTGAAGCGTGGCGACATCCTGGTGGTGGCGCGCATCGACCGCCTGGCCCGTTCGCTCTCCCACCTGCTCGACGTGATCGAGGGGCTGGAGGCGGTTGGCGCCCACTTCAAGTCGTTGCGCGATCCAATCGACACCTCCACGCCGCAGGGCAAGTTCGCCCTCCAGGTGCTGGGGGCTGCGGCGGAACTGGAGCGCGCGCTGATCCGCGAGCGCACCAAGGCCGGATTGCGGGCGGCCAAGGCGCGCGGGCGGGTGGGGGGCAACCCCGCCCTCAAGCGGCGCGATCCCGAGGCCATTCGCCAGCTCGCCGCCATCCGCGACCGGCAGTATGTGGCCGACCTCTTGGCGACCATGGAGGCTTGGCTGCCCAAGGTGCGCGCCCTGCGCCCGGGGAACTCCTGGAGTAAGGTGGCCAAGGCGCTCGGTCGGCTCGGTTCGCCCGACCGGCCGTGGACCGCCGACCGGCTGTCGCGGGCGGTCCACCGCTTGGTGGCGGAAGGCTTGGCCGAACCGGACCTGATCGCGCCGGCCCCGCGCAAGCCGCCCAAGGACGACCTTCTGCTGATCGTCGCCGGCATCAAGGGCGCCGACCCGACCATCAGCCTGCGCGCCATCGCCGCGCGCCTGGAGGAGATGCGCATCCGCACGCCGCGGCGTGGCACAACCTGGTCGGCGTCCTCGGTCAAAGCGCTGCTCGACCGCGCCGAGCGGTTCGGTCTCGTGATGCCGAAGGCCGACCGCTGACCGGCCGGCAACGTGAAGACATCCCGCTGTTTTGTTCGGTCTTGAAGCCGGAGTGGCACCCAAAAGCCGCACCGCCGCACAGTATTGCGAAAATGAGGTATGCCGCCCGTACACGGGCGATCTTCATGTTCGCTTAATCGTCTCGACGCAAAATCCTCATCACCAAGTCATCCTTGGTTCTCCTCCCTGAGACTTCGAGGCCGCGCCGCTCTGGCAGCGGCCTTTTTCTTTTCCGGCCCGCTGTCGCCGCGCTCACCGCGACGCCGTGTTGCGTGACTCGGAACCCCCGCGACATGATCAGAGTAATGCTATCGAGGTAATTACCAAGTGCCATAGGCCCAAACGGCGATCTTAACACCTCGTTAACTGGCTGAGTGGCTGAATAGGATCACCAAACACGAGGAAATCAGGAGTTCTCAATCATGAATACGGCCACCTTCCCTGGCGATGTGCTTGAAGCTGCCACGACTCATCTGAGCGTTCTGGATGACTTCATTGCCATCACGCAAGCGAAGCTGGAAGAGACCTCGAACAGCTTTGCTCGCGACAGCCTGAACGACCTGCTGGCCAGCCTGCGCGAGCAGCGCGACACCTACGTCACCTTCGCCACGCCCATCGTCGTGGCCGCTTGAAGTCGTGGCCGCCTGACGTTCCCCTCGCGTGTGTTGTCCGGCCCAAGCCAGAGGCGGCCGAGCCCATGGCCAGACGCACACACTCTGTTCGCTTGCCAAACATGTGCAAATACCAACCATCCGTCCGGCTGTAATTTTATTGCTGGCCTGCCTTGAGGTGTTTGCGTATCTGGTATTTGGTATACCAGTGTACAGTCTTTCCATCAGCCCGATGGAGGAAACACCATGACGACCACGACGCTCTCCCACACCGGTTCCACCCATGCTTCCCCGCACGCCGTCCAGGTGGTTCGCGCGTTCCTGACCGCCTGGTTCAAGGCGACCCCGGTCCACATCGTCTACAGCGCCCTGACTCACTGAACACTCACTGAACACCGGCTTGGGCCGTCGGCCGCCACTCCGGCGCCGCTGCCCGACGAGACCACGACCGAAAAACGGGCTGCGCTCCTGGCGCGGCCTGTTTTCGTTTCAGCGCTCGTTCAGCGCTCGGGGCCCGTCGAGCCCGACCCTGGTCCCTCTCCAGACGGAAAGCTGGCTGACCGGAAAGCCGGATGCATCGGGGCGGGGTTCGTGATAGGGGATTGGCCCTTCCTTGGCGGCCCGCAACGGTAGGCGCACATGTCCGAGACCGGCTCCGAATACATCCTGACCATTTCGTGTCCCGACACGGTGGGCATCGTCTTCGCGGTGTCGGGGTTCCTGGCCGAACGGTCGTGCAACATCATCGACAGCGCGCAGTACGGCGACCGCATCTCGGGCCTGTTCTTCCTGCGCGTGCATTTCGCCGCGGCCCCCGGCGGCCCCGCGCAGGCGGCGATCGAGGCGGCCTTCGCCGAGCGGGTGGCCGAGCGCTTTTCCATGACCTGGACGCTGCACGACGCCGCCCGGCGGCCGCGCGTGCTGATCATGGTCTCGAAATTCGGGCACTGCCTGAACGACCTGCTGTACCGCTACCGCACCGGCTACCTGCCGATCGAAATCCCGGCCATCGTGTCCAATCACCGCGACTTCTACCAACTCGCGGCCTGGCACAACATCCCGTTCCATTGCCTGCCGGTGACCGGCGAGTCCAAGGCCCAGCAGGAAGCCCGCCTGCTGGAGATCGTGGAGGAGGAGAAGGTCGACCTGGTGGTGCTCGCCCGCTACATGCAGGTGCTGTCCCCGGCGCTGTGCGAGCGGATGGCCGGGCGGATCATCAACATCCACCACTCCTTCCTGCCCAGCTTCAAGGGCGCCAAGCCTTACCACCAGGCCCACGCCCGCGGCGTCAAGCTGATCGGCGCCACGGCCCACTACGTGACCGCCAACCTCGACGAAGGCCCGATCATCGAGCAGGAGGCCGAGCGCGTCGACCACACCATGACGCCCGACGACCTCGTCGCCATCGGGCGCGACATCGAGAACATCGTCCTGGCCCGCGCCGTCCGCTACCACGTCGAACACCGCGTCCTGCTCAACGGCAGCAAGACCGTCGTCTTCAAATAAACCGAAACAGACCAACCCCCGTTGTGCCGACGGCCGCGCCGGAGCATCTCCGGCGCGGCCGTCGCACATCGGCGTTCAGAAGAACGCAATCAGAAGAACGAGGTGCGGAGGTCGTTGACGAGGTCGGTCTTCTCCCAGGCGAAGCCGCCGTCGGCCTCGGCGTCGCGGCCGAAGTGGCCGTAGGCCGCGGTGCGCGCGTAGATCGGC
>NZ_JBPXMQ020000084.1:0-9360 GCF_053470405.2 Azospirillum mesophilum | reverse complement strand
GGCTTGAAAACCGCCCCCGCCCGCGACAATCATTCTTCAGCCGCGACCCCAGCCCTTTTCATCCTGATCGCCGCGCTCCCTCATCCAGATTGTCGCGCCATAGCCGGGACAGCAAAATCCGTCGTCTCCATGACCGTGAAGCGCGTCATGTTGCCATGACGGTCATCCGGTCCATCGTTCAGTTGCATGATCGTGACGCCTGCCCCCCGCCGAACGCGGACGTTGCCTGCATCCGCCGTCTCGCCCTCGTGTAAGACTGTCGCGACCGTCCTGGTCGCCATCCTTCCCACTGTGTCAAGATCATTGCGTTCGGGCCTAAAATCGGTCCGAAAAGCAGCTGGCGTGACATAGATCTTGAATTCGTCGGCCGCGATCTCGCCGCCACAGTCGGCGCAGGCTTCGGGAGCATTCGGCTGGTCCATGGCGTAGCTGGCCGAGCCACAGTGGGTGCAAAGCGCTACGTAATGTTGGGATTCCCTCCACCCCGACGCAGTATTCAGGATGATTTCCTGCCCCCTGCGCTCAGGCGGGAGCATTTCACCGGTAAAGCCCACCACTTTGTGCTTCTGCTTGTCCTTCGTAAGGATTGATCCCGGAGCAAACTCGAATACGGCCATATCGAGGTCACGATCCATCGTCGACCAATCATAATCGGCATCCCTGTCGTCCGTCTCTGGCCGCAAACCGAGATAGAGCTGCTTGACTCTTGTAGGCATGCCGTACATCGGCAGGAGCCCGCGCTCAGCTAAGAACTGTGCAAGGCCTTTGCGGGTGCGCGGCCTGAAGGGGCGTTCCGCCCAAATTTCATTCAGTAATATTTCGACCTCGGCACCGGAAAGCAACCTCGCTCTTTGATCGCGGTCGATCGTCGACGCCTCTACAAACCTATTGCGCACATCAACAGTAGCCTCCAGCGCATTACGAAGCCGCTCCGGCCAATTCTCGCCCGCGATATCGCCATAATAGTCGCTCGTCGGAACATATTCGCCATGCACATCCGGTGGCACCAAATCATCGCCTGGAAAATCCATGCCTTGCTCGGCGCATTCCTGACGGAGCAAACCGAATGCTGCACGCAGCCATACCTTGCGAAGCAGACGCATTGGGATTGGATCGTGATCAACGGCCAGGAACGGCGGGGGTGGCGGGTCACCGGTGATGGCAGCCGGATGCGCAAAATAGTAGGCGTCGTGGCTGCGACCACGACAGAAGGTGATCACGAGCGAGAACGCTTGGCCGCGACGTCCCGCGCGTCCAACGCGCTGCTGGTAGTTGAAGCGCTGCGGGGGCATATTCGCTTGGTAGACGCTCTGCAGCGCTCCGATGTCGATGCCAACCTCCATTGTGGTTGTAACTGAGAGCATGTCGATCTCGCGGGCACGTCGAGACACCGAATCCTCTCCGTCTACGAAGATGCCTTTGAACTTGCGAAGCCGATCTGAAAAGTTGTCGGTCTGGCCTGTCAACTCCTCGCAACGCAACCGGAAGCGCCTCACACCCTCCTGCTGTCCCCGGACGATGCGCCGGCCCAAGAAATTAGATTCCCACAATTCTGAGACTTGACCGCTCGGAGCTTGAGCGAGTGGGGCGTAACACCGGGTGCAAATCCCACCTCCGCGATGCATGTGGACGCGCTCACAGGATCCGCAGCGCCAGTAAGGATCAGTCTCGACAGCGACCCTGAGGTAGATTTGGCGCACCCGGATGATGCCGTTGTGGTGGCCCATTGTCTGCAACCTAACCAGGATGCCGTCGAGACCATCTGCAAAGTCGTCGCCAAATGTGGCGCGGGCGAATTGCGCCACACGGTTGGTGATGGGCACCGACGCTGCGCTCGTCCATTCGCGGATGCGTCTGGGGTCGAAATATTTGTTTTCGTGAACTCTCGTTGCGCTTGCGAAGACACGCAGCCAAGCGTCCATACGGTCGATCTCGTCGCTCAATTCGAGCGATAACGACGGATAAGCAAGGCCAGTTTCTTCCAAAGCAAAAAATGTATTCGCAAAAATAACGTCATCAACCAGCTCTGACTGCGCATTGAAGATATTCAACGACAGCTGCTGCCGTTCGGTATCAGTGAGAGAGGGGTTGTAGGTGATGCCGCCATTACGCCCAATGAACGCGCCATACCATGGTCGGCCATTGAATGACCTCAGCCCAACCTCGTCGAATGGATGGACGCCGAGACGTACATACTCGGCAATTATCTCCCCGACATCGCCTTTGTCGTCGGCTTGGTAACTGAAAATTCGCTCCAACTGGACTTTACGGTTTAGGATGCTCACTTGCCGATCATTGTTCTGGCTGGTGAGCCTGGTCATCAGGGCCATCGCCTCTTCGTGCCGGCCGGTGGTCATCAGCTCGTTTATGCGTGCCATGGCCGCATCCCGGTCCAGGACCTCGCTCGCACGCCTTTCCAAGTAATTGCGCACAACCGAAACGAGAACCTCTCGTCGCAGATCGCGCAGATGGAGACGCTCAATTTCGAGTGACTGGTTCGCTGCATCTTGGCGGCTATCGGAGAACACAATGCTCTTCGGCTCGGCTCCGATAGCGTAGAGTAGCTCGAACAGTTCAGTTGCGACGAGCTGAGACGCCTTACTCACACCAGTTCTGAAAGCGCGAATTGGCGACCGGGATCGGCTGCTTGATGGACGGTTAGAGTAGTCTGTCCCACATTTCGGGCAGCAGTAAGGCTGCGCCGTCTTGATCCCGACGACGCGCCCGCGCACGGTAACGGCCTCGTCGCGCTGAAAGTAAAGATAGCCCCCAATTGAACCCTGTGGCACCTCTACGCCGACTGTAACTACACCAGTCTCAGGGTCGAGGCTTGCTGCTTCCCAGTCGTCGTAGTTGCTCTCAGGCTTCAGCGGATTGGTGCGGCGGGGCCAGAACACCGCGAACTGATCGAAGGTCATGCGATCATAGTATTCGGCGGCTGCACGTTCGGGCAGGCCTTCGAGTTCGGTCGAAGACGGCAAAAGCTCGGTTTCGCGCCTCGTGCCTGTAGCGCGGCCACGTTGACCGCCGACCAAAAGATCGCCACACGCCTCACAGTAAAGCAACTCGAAAAGGCGGGGTCCGCGCGCCTCCCCAGGCGCTGGGGAGGCGTGCGACATGCCGCGCTCCACCCCGAGACTGGCGTAGCGGATGGAGCCGTCTTCGGCCACCGAGGGAGCTGCAAAGAGACCCTCAATATTGCGAACGAAGCAGTGAATGCGGAATGAGGGCGTAGCGGGATCAACCCTCGCTCTCCAGTTGGGAGCCTCGGGTAGTGATCGCGCGAGCATAAGTCCACGCACTGCAGATCCGGGTTCCACTGCGCCCGGAAAGACGCGCCTCGCAATTTCGTCAAGGGAAGTCGCTCGGACGCCTTCACCATCCCAGCAGGCCTGGACCAGGACTGCCGCAGCGGCCTCGGCAAGGGCGGGAACCTGCCGGTCACCGATGGCGGTTACACCGAGAGCCGATGCGGCTGAGGAGATAGCCGCGTTCATTCTCGAACCGTCCTCCAGGTGCGCGACAAGGTCGCTGCCTCCGGCTGTCGCCGCCCTAAGGAGGTTGACGAATGGCTCAGCCGGAATTGCGCCCCCCTGCCATTCGGGAAGCTCGGGCACGCCCCTCACGACGCAGCCTTCCCAGAAGTCAGCGTCGTCCGAACCCGGATCACCCAGCCCAGTGCTTGTCCCGAAGGGCGCAAAGAGATCGCGCAGGTAGCGCCTAGATTGGAATCCGGGTTCGCCTTCCATCGGCAGCGAAGCGGAAGAGGCCAGGATGCGCAGCTTGTGCCGATTGGCAGGCGCGTCCAAGCCTAGCCGCTGAATGAGCGACTTCACCAAGAATGCAATCTCGGTTCCTGCCGATCCGCGGATGAGGTGGAGCTCGTCAAAAACCAAATAGAAGTACGCGTCGTTGCTCTCGGCCAACCACTGCCGGGTCTGCTCAAACATGCCCTGCTCCACCTCGCGCGAGAGCATCGCTCCGAGCATTGAAGCGTTCGTCACGAGGATGTCAGGCGGGGTAGCATGCATATCCCAGCGTGAGGCCATTTCCCCACCGTCCAGAGAGGGGAAAATGAATCGGGTCTTGTCCGGTGGAGGCAGCCCGGCCTCGATCGCGGCGGCAGCCGCCTCCGCGTCGTGGCGTCTAGCGGCGACCTGGTCAGCGTCATAGCCGCGCAATGCTTCGCGCAGCTGCCTTAACCTACGGCTTCTACGCTTCCGTTCTTCTTCGCGATGCGACATGCGCGGATGATGCTCGTAACCCGTGACGGGGGTGGCGCCGGTATACTGGCCAAAAAAGATGCGATTGCCAGTAAATCGGCAGCTCATGACTGCCCGCGCCTCGTCAGAGTCCAACGTCCGCCGAAGCCTGACCATTTGGTCCTCGACAAGCGCGTTCATTGGATAGAGCACCAGAGCACGGATCGCCGCCGGCCTAGTCTCACCGGTTCGCTGGGGCATCCAGCGGGATCGGGGTTGCGCCCACCAGCGATCCTGAAGGTAGCCGGGCTCTGGCACCGGCCAAGTTACCGCCTCGTTCGTGATGGCGGCGAGTACCGGAAGCATGAAGCTTTCGGTCTTGCCAGACCCAGTGCCCGATGTGACGATGCCTGGCTGGCCGGACCGTACTCCGCGGTAGAGCATCTCCACCTGATGTTGATACGGGGCATACCGGGATCTACGTCGGACCTCTCCGCCAGCGTCGTCACCTTCAAAAAGTCCGGAAAGCGAAAGTTCGACGAACGCAATGCGCGCTTCTCGCGAAAGTGGACCGAGTGGGCCGTCGTCCAGATCGATTAAATCCTCTAGCGTCGCGCTGTGGGAACGATATCTCAGCACAGGTTCGACAAAAGGTACCGTCGCGAAGATATCGGGCCGGCCTAGCAAATCGCGGCGCGCCTCCGCTACCACGGGATTGGAAATCCGAAAGCTCGTCTCCACATACGAGGTAAAGAATTCCTTGATGCGCTGGAAGCCCCCGACAGGATCAAGCATTCTTTCGTTCTCCTTTGACACCGTTCTCCGGTGAACGCCCATGTCCGGTGGCGTTACAGAATTCCTTCGCCGCAGTCAGTGCTGTCGTGTGGTCGCCGGGGCGCAGCCGCAAAGTCTCCATCGTGACCCGGGCAACCCTCAACGACATGGCCAGACTGATGTCGACACCGAGTTCCGGAAAGACTGGCAAGGCTGGTGAGAGGTCCTCTAAGCGCTTGCCCGGGTCGAGCTGAAAGGCGACTGATGCCGGTCCAAAGCCGAGAAGGCTGGGCGCAACGAGCGAAGCGTTCGGAACAACAGCGCCTTCGATGTTCATCCGATATGCATCGTGCGGCAGCGCCTGTGCTTCTTCGGATTCCGAATTGATCACGGTCGCGAAGAGCAGCAGACGACGAGGAAGCAGACCTCGGCGCGCGTGCGCGGCGAGCGCCGGATACCAAGCGCGGGCGGCGGAGCGTTCGATACCACGTAGTTGGACGAGGAAAGTCTCTTCGCCATCCTGCGCACGCTGAGATGCTTGAGCAATTGGAGAGGCGATTCCGGACCCAGGTCGGGACCAGAGGTCCTCGGGGGTGAGGATCGTCTCATCAGCGTTGAAGACCACAAGCCGGCCCGCGGCCATTAACGCTTCCGCCATGAGTGCGAAGTCGTCGGCCTGAGCACCCTCCAGCACCGGCAACTCGCCGGAAAGTAGCAGAGCGGCGAAGCGCTCCATCAGTACCTTGCCGTTTGGGGTGAGCAGGGCTGTTCGCAAAATCTCTGCCGCAAGTCGCTCAACGGTCAGAACCGCACCCCGATTGTCGTTGGTGCCGGGCAAATGTACCAGCGCTCGCGTCGGTACCTCGACCCGTTGCGTCATAGCCATGATGGTTGACGACAGCCGCGAAACCTCGTCCTCCGCAAGACGGCGCCTTTCCAACAGTCCGGAAATATCATCGGCGAGCCGGGCAGCTTCGGCTTGAAGTCCGTCTCGTTCAGCCAGGATCGAGTCCCGATCCTTCGTGAGCGCGGCTATCTCCGCAGTCAGCGCTTCATTTCGAGCGGCCGTCTGCGCCTCGGTCTCTTGGGCAAGCGCCGCCAGTCTGTCCTTGAGTTCGCGCTCAAGGGCGGCGCCTCGGGCGCTCACTCGCTGCTCGAGCGCCTTCTGGAGTTCACGTTCTCGTTGCTTCAGCTCGTCGTCCTGCCGCTCTTTCTCGGCTTGCAGATCAGCTGCGAGTTCGGACCTCAGAGCAGCGAAGACGGACTCGCGGTCGCGCGCGGCGGCCTGCGCTGCTGCATCCGCCACGACGCGGGCGACCGCTGGATCGTCGCGCACTGCGGAGAAATACGCTTCCATTACGGCCTTGTCGGTCGAAAGCCGCGCGGCAAATTCTCCCGACCTGAGAGCCTCGAAGGCTTTTACGGGATCGGCGCCCGTCGCAGATACCTGGCCTGTGACATCGTCCCTATGAAGCTCGAGCCACGCGATTAGCTCTTCCAGCCGTGGATCGCTCGCGCCCGCGAGTGATCGGACAACGCGCGCGATGTAGTCCGCGTCCGCCGACCAGTCGTACACTCCCTGTGGCGCTGTTTCACCCGGATCATACAGGAAACCCGGCTCAGGAATTGCCGGTTCGGAAATGATGCGGGCCGCATCAAAGTCGTAGCAGAGGACGCGCTGTAAACCCGATCCTGTCGCCCGAAGTATGTCGCCATGTCCGCGGGCGAGATCAAGGACGAGAAGGCGATCCACCGTAAAGCGGACAGCCCAGTGGCCGGGTTGCCGGCTGTCAACCCAGCCCTCGCTGGAGAGGAAGACACGGGCCGCCTCTACGGAGCCGAGGGTTGTCATATCCACATAGCGTGGCATCAGGCGGTGCGTGCTGACCCTAAACGAAGGAGCGCCTCGCCTCGAGTTCAACACGACCTGAAATGCGATCCAGTCACCTGGACGCAAAGACGAAGCCGCCGTCCCAAAAATCTCGACCTGTCCGGATTTCGGGAATAGCTTCTGAGGCGTGTCGAGAGGTTTCCACCCCTCGGCCATTGCCCTAGCGAGAACATCGACCGTTCCATATGCGCCGCGCCGACGCGTAAAGCGTCCAGCGTACCATTGTGTCATGCCGGCCTGGGTTCCGCCTGTCATGGTGTCGCCACCATCACGCCATCCACCCAGCGAATGCGGCTTCTTCCACCCAACCGCCGGGCCGCCATCATTGCTTTAATGCTGGCTCGCGTCGAATTGCCCTGCCTTACTCCTTCAATGCAGCCAGGCAAGGCGCGAGCGATACACGCGGCGTCATATCCGCCGAGTAAATAGCCGTAGCTACCCCCTTCCAACGTGCCGCCACCTGCGAGCGCGAAACGCCGGAGCCATATTGCGAACTCAAGCGGCAGCGCACCTTCCTTCGACGTACGTACCAGTTTGTCGCCTTCGACCCGAAAAAGCGATTTCCGAGCGACGATGTGCGCCATGAGTATTGCAGCATTTCGCGTCATATGTGACGAGATATGCCTCGATGATTTGACTCGATAGACATCGTGGTCGCGACCTCCAGGATGGACCCAGCGGGTCAGCGACACGCCACATGGGCCAACCGTGCCGGTTACGAAGCGCCGACGATCCCAGTCCCAACTGGCTGCCAAGAGATGGTGCTCGGCGACCAAGTCCGATCGCTCCAGTGCGACCGGCACGAAATTCGGCTCGGTCACCTCTTTCAGCACACGCCATCCGAGACGTGCTGCGAGTTGGTCCGGTTCGACCCCCGTCGCCCCGACCACTGCCGGTGCCCATGCCGAGACGCCGAGACGCCGGAAGGGCTTTCCGCCTAGGCCGCCCACCACTTCGCGGAACTCTCGTTCCAGCGCTGCGCACAATGCACCCTCCACTACAATCGTGTGTGGTGCATTGCTATCCAACACCGTAAGCTTCGGCGCCACGAGCGTCCACACTCGCCCACGCCATCGATGTCTGTGCCTAGCCTCGACAAACCCACCTTCATGAAGCGTTCTGAGTATCGACCACGGCTCGACCCTGCCGTCGGCTCCTCGCACAATGAGGTCCAAGACCTCTGCTTCCGAGAGTCCCGCGCGACCAGCCGCGTATATGGCTTCTTGAAGGTCCGCCGAAGCCGGTGCCGCGTCACTCCATTCGAGTTCGGTCTGGCGAATTGTATGTGTGCTGGCGAGCTTGCACGCGAGCCATTCCCGCACCAGCGGCTCGTTATAGGCAACTCCGTCAAGCTCGAGATGTGGCGCGGCATCAGCCAAAAACCTGATGCGTCGGCTCCATCCAGCCATCTCGCCATCTGTTCCAGTGGCGGCCGACACCTCGTAGGTGCCATCGACCGACTCGCGCGACAACAGCCTACCGTCATCAATAGTGATCTGCGCACCTTCATCCTGGCCAGCAACACGGGTCACCGTCGTTCGTCGATCGCCAGCCTCTATCCTCGGAAGGAACATCTTCCGCCCGAGCCATGAACTTCCCACCCGCACGCCACCGACGAGCGCTATGTCGAGCAGTTGCTCTCCTTGCAGGCGCGAGAACCGGAGACGCAAGAGAACTTTGTCCACTGTCCGCTGATCGCCGGGCTCAGTTGTAAGATACCAGTCCCCGCTCTGTAACAAACGGAGTTCGACTCTAAGAACTGGATCTGCATGCACAGCGGAGAATGCGAGATGTACTCCGGTCGCGCCGGGTGGTGGATTTTCCTGAGCGCGCCAACGCGCCATACCGACTTGGCGAAAGAACGTGATGCCCCGCATCGCGGACATTGCGAGGTTAGCGCTCCTCGTCACGAGTTCAGACCGCATAGCGGTGCCCAGGTCTTTGACAACGCTCAGTGCTGCAATCTCATCGGCCGATCCCAGCAGGATCAAGCGGCGGGCATCCTCATCAAATCCGAGTTCGAGGACCGCTTCTTCCCGCTCCGCTCGGTCAACGCTCCTCGCGGCGCGCAGCACGAGACGCCAGAAGCGATGATCGATCGAAGCGACACCAGCACGGAACGCTGTACGGAATTCTTCGAACGCCGCCATCATGCCCGATGAGGCGCCCCTTTGTTGGATAGCGGCACCAATAATGCGTAAGAGACCGGGAATATCTGAGGGGCCGCGGTTGCTCTCGGCCATAGCGTGATCAAGGAAACGTAGGTCGGCTCGTGACGGGAAAGATAGGCGGCGAGTGTAGCCGATCTGAGTCCAGTTCAGCGGCGGGGTTGGCAATATTAATCTGCGAAATGGCTCGCCTTCCTTGACTCTTATTTCGAGCCAAGCAGCTAGAGTCCGTTTGACAACCTGTTCAGTGGCAGACACGCCGGAGTAGCAGGCTTGCCATGGCGAGTTGTATCATGCCGCTGGAGACGTCGATCCGGGCTTCATA
>NZ_JBPXMQ020000083.1:0-9370 GCF_053470405.2 Azospirillum mesophilum | reverse complement strand
GATACTGGTCGCCGAGGTCGATCACCGGCTTCAGCTTGGTCGAACCGCACACGCGGCACGTCTGACGATAACGCGGATGCAAGACGCCCCCTTTTCGATCGCCTACTGGATCACTTCTGCGCGGTGTTGCACCGGCGGACAACGCTGGTCTGGGTCAGACCGTGACGCTCTTTAACGCAAGCCCCCCGTCCCCGCAAGGAAAACGGAAATGCCGGACAGCCCCTGTTGCCCCGCGTCATCGGACGGGCGGGCGTGCTGAAAAGGCCTCCGTTTGCGCTTGTCTCGCCGTTGTTCTCGCTTATAGAGTGCCGCCGCTTTTTCCGGCCGCTTCCGGCCTGTCGGACAGGGGAGGCGTCCCGGAAAGGCGGCCCGGGAAAGCAAACAGAACCGGCCCTTCCTCCCTCCGGCCCTTCCGCCGGACATGCCACCGCGACGCGGTGCTCCGCACTCGATCAAGGCGCGCCGGGCCCTTTGGGGCCCATGCTTTTGGAGCCCATCCGATGAACAGCCAAGCCACGACGCTCTCCGGGACCGAACGCGCGCGGGTCGCTCCGCCGGAGGGCGGCGCGACGGCGTCCGCCAAGGGCCTGCCGATCCACTTCTTCACCATCGTGCTGAACGGGGAGCCGTTCATCCGCTATCACGAGCGGGTGTTCGCCGAGCTTCCCTTCGAGTGGCACTGGCACGTCGTGGAGGGCGTGGCGGCCCTGAAGCACGACACGGCCTGGAGCGTGGAGGCCGGCGGCCGGGTGCTGGACAGCGTGCACGACCAGGGGCGCAGCAACGACGGCACCTCGGCCTATCTGGACGAGCTGGCGGCGCGCTTTCCCGACCGCGTCACCCTGCACCGCAAGCCGCTGGGCGCGTTCTGGGACGGCAAGCGCGAGATGGTCAACGCGCCCCTGCCGCACATCACCAAGCCCGGCCTGCTCTGGCAGGTCGACGCCGACGAGCTGTGGACCGCCGAGCAGATCCGCACCGTCCACGCGATGTTCGAGGCCGATCCGCAGCGCACCGCCGCCTATTACTGGTGCGACTATTTCGTCGGTCCCGACCGCCTGATCAGCACGCGCCACAACTACGCCCAGAACCCGCAGCAGGAATGGCTGCGCACCTGGCGCTTCGAGCCGGGCATGACCTGGGCCGCCCACGAACCGCCCACCCTGGTGGACGCGGAGCAGCGCAACATCGCGCGCATCAAGCCCTTCACCCACGACGAGATGGAGGACGCCGGCGTCGTCTTCCAGCATTTCGCCTACGTGACCGAGGCGCAGGCCGCCTTCAAGGAAAGCTACTACGGCTACAAGGACGCCCGCGCCCACTGGCGCCGCCTGCAGGAAGCGACCGAGCCGGTGCTGCTGCGCGACTACCTGCCCTGGGTGAGCGACGAGACGCTGGTCGACACCGCCGCGGCGCGCGGCGTCGTGCCGATCACCGTCCCGGACGGTAACGGTGATGGCGGCTGGTGCTTCCTCGACCCCGCCGAGGTGGCGGAGGAGCGCGCGAAGCTGGCCCCCGCGCATCCGAAGATCCTGGTCGACGGGGTCTTCTACCAGCACCTCAACTCCGGCATCGCGCGGGTCTGGACGGCGGTGCTGAAGGCCTGGGTGGCCTCGGGCTTCGCGAAGCATGTCGTGCTGCTCGACCGCGCCGGCACGGCGCCGCGCATCCCCGGCGTCCACACCCGCACCATCCGCGCGCACAGCTACGCCGCGACCGGGGCGGACAGCCTGTATCTGGAGCGGGTCTGCCGGGAGGAGGGGGCGGACCTGTTCGTCTCCACCTATTATTCGACCCCGGCGACCACGCCGTCGCTGTTCATGGGCTACGACATGATCCCGGAGGCGCTCGGCTTCCCGCTCGCCGACGAGTCCTGGAAGGAGAAGCACCGGGCCATCCTGCACGCCTCGGCGCATGTGATGATCTCCAGGAACTCCGCGCGCGATTTGGAGCGGATGTTCCCGTCGGTCCCGGCGGACAGCACGGCGGTGGCCTACTGCGGGGTGGACGCCGGGTTCCGCCCGGCCGATCCGGCGGAGGTGGAAGCCTTCCGGCGCGAGCACAAGATCGACCGGCCCTACATCCTGATGGTCGGCGACCGCGCCGGCTATGAAGGGTACAAGAACGGCATCCTGCTGTTCCGCGCCCTGAAGGCCATGGCCGAAGCCGGCGGCACCGGCGACGTCATGGTGGTGTGCGTGGGCGGCCGGCCGACGATCGAAGAGGAGTTCACGGCGCTTGCCCCGCGCGTGCCGGTCGTGCGCCTCAGCCTGAAGGACTCCGAACTGCGGCTGGCCTACGCCGGGGCGCGGGTGCTGGTCTACCCGTCGCGCTACGAGGGCTTCGGCATGCCGATCGTGGAGGCGATGGCCTGCGGCTGCCCGGTCATCACCTGCGCCAACTCCTCCATCGTCGAGGTGGCCGGCGACGCGGCCCTGTTCGTGGGCGAGGACGACGCCGCCGGAATGGCCGAGCGGCTGCGCGAGGTCGCCGACCCGCAGCGCCGCGCCGATCTGGTCCGCCGCGGCCTGGAGCAGGCGAGCCGCTTCACCTTCGAGGCCATGGCCGACACCATGGCCCGCGCGCTCACCGACGCGGCGCGCGGCGTCGCCGAGGGCTCCCTGCCCAAGCCGCAGCCCGTCTGGAACGAGGTGAAGAGGCTGCTGGTCGAGAACCAGGAGCTGAAGCAGACGCTGGCCGCGGTGAACGCCCAGGCCGCGGTTCCGGTCGCACCGGGCGTCGTGGTGCCCGACCTCGGCGACGAGCTGGCGCGCTGCGGCCGCGACCTTGCCGCGGCACGCGAGGCGCTGGAATCCATCCAGCGGAGCCCCTTCTGGCTCCTGCGCCGCCTGGTGGTGGGCAGCCTGCGCCGGGCCGGGGTGCGCCGGCGCGGGTGATCGCAAAAAAGCCCCCTCCGGCGGGTAAGCCGGAGGGGGCTTTTCGAGCGAAGAGGACGCCGGGGAAAGGAACGCCGGTATCAGTAAGCGGCGTAGCTCTTCTCTTCCACGATCCGCGAGTTGAAGAGTTCGTTGATCTTCTTCTTCACCGCCGCGCGCTTGTCGTTCGTCTTGTAGACCGACCGGGCGAGCGCGACGAAGTGGTCGTCGAACCGCTTGTTGCGCTCGCAATCGCGGACGGCGTCCTCGATGTCCCAGATCTGCTGGTTGACCGCCTTGAGTTCCGCTTCGAGCTGGACCAGCTCCGCGGATTCCGGCACGCATTCACGGCGGGCCTTGTCGAGGATCTCGATTTCGAAAAGAACGTTCTTCCGCTTTTCGGGATCGGTGATGTGCTCCGACTTGATCTGAAGAATCGTGATCTTGTCGATAAGCTCGCCGATGGCGATCTCGACGAGAGGCGGCTTGACAGCATTCGTCATGATCTCAACCCTTTGACCAAGGACAGGTGACGGAACATTACAGAAAAGAAACAGAGAGGGCGCCTGACGAATTCTCGCCTTGCGACGGCGAAAGAACCCAAACAACAATTGGCCCCGTTTTCTTGCCGAAGGCTGTTACACCGCCCCCGCAGTCCGTGTCAACGCCGCGGCTTCGGGCCGGCCTGCCCGATGGAGGCACCCCGCTTCCACTGGGGAACGGGCCGGACCGTGGATGGGCAAGCTTTTCGGGTCATGTTGACAGCTCCTCCCCCTGTTCCTAGCTCAGGTTCCGCGGCTCCCGGACGGGATCGGTTGGACGGGATGGGTTGGACCGCAGGCGACACGGGAAAGGAAGCGCACCCCATGCTTGACGAAGCGGCGGCCCAGGGCCGTGTGCTGGTGACCGGTGGAGCGGGCTACATCGGAAGCCACGTGCTCCACGCGCTCACCGACGCCGGCATCCCCGCGGTCACCATCGACAATCTGTCCACCGGCCGGCGCGCGTCCGTGCCCGACGCCGTCCCCCTGGTGGTGGGGGACATCGGCTCGGCCGAGCTGCTGGAACGGACGATCCGCGAGCACAAGGTCGACGCGGTGATGCATTTCGCCGGCTCCATCGTCGTGCCGGAATCGGTGGAGAAGCCGCTCGCCTATTACCGGAACAACACCGCCAACAGCCTGACGCTGGTGGACACCTGCGTGCGGCTGGGGGTCGGCCGCATGGTCTTCTCCTCCACGGCCGCCGTCTACGGGGCGCCGGCGCGCGTGCCCATCGACGAGGAGACACCGACCGCCCCGATCAATCCCTACGGCGCCTCCAAGCTGATGACCGAGCAGATGCTGCGCGACGCCGGGGCCGCGCACGGGCTGCGCAGCGTCATCCTGCGCTATTTCAACGTGGCCGGCGCCGATCCGGCCGGGCGTACCGGCCAGGCGACGCCGACCGCCACGCACCTGATCAAGGTCGCCTGCCAGGCCCTGCTCGGCCGGCGCCCGGCGATGGCCGTCTTCGGCACCGACTACCCCACGCCCGACGGGACCTGCGTCCGCGACTACATCCACGTCAGCGACCTTGCCGAGGCGCATGTCCTGGCGCTGCTTCATCTGCGGCGGGGGGGCGACAGCCTGGTGCTGAACTGCGGCTACGGGCGCGGCGCCTCGGTGCATGAGGTCCTGCGCACGCTGGAGGCGGTCAGCGGCGAGCCGGTGCCCACCGTGCTCGCCGACCGGCGCCCCGGCGACCCGCCCCAGCTCGTCGCCGGGGCCGACCGCATCCGGGAACGGCTGGGCTGGGTTCCCAAGCACGACACGCTGGAGGAGATCGTGCGCAGCGCGCTCGCCTGGGAGCGGTCGCTGGAGCGGCCCGGACTGGCCCCCGGATTGGCAGAATCGGCGGCCAAGGCGGCGGACTGACGCCCGCGGCACGGCCCTTCGCCGGATCATCCTGAAGCGGACTTTACCCCGGCCCGCGGGACGCCGTTCCCGCGGGCCGGGGCGTTCCTGTCTTGAAATGTACGCGAAAAGAGTGGACCATGCCGCCGCGCGGACGGCGCATGGCCGAACCCCGACGTGACGCGGCCAGGGCCGCCGTCCTGATCCTTTTCCAACCGCCTGACCGCCCGCACGCGAAGTTCCGGACAGGCCCGGCGAACACCTGCTGATGAGATCCGAAGCCATCCTGCCCGCCGCCGCGTCTTCCGGCCAGAAGCTCTGGCCGCTGTTCGGCAAGATCGGGATCACCGCGGCGCTCGTCGGCTGGCTCGTCGTCCAGGCCGATTGGGCGGGCATGGCCCACCGTCTGGCGGGGGCGCC
Source organism: Azospirillum mesophilum (assembly GCF_053470405.2). NCBI lineage: Bacteria > Pseudomonadati > Pseudomonadota > Alphaproteobacteria > Rhodospirillales > Azospirillaceae > Azospirillum > Azospirillum mesophilum. Next base: position 4,179 of record NZ_JBPXMQ020000083.1, on the reverse strand, counting down.
GCCGGCGCCGCTTCTCCAGGGGCTGGCGCTCAGCTTCCTCGCGGTCGGCTTCGCCGGCGAACGCTGGCGCGCCGCCTGCCGCGCCGCCGGGCTGGTGCTGACCCCGCTGAAGGCCCTGATGCTGATGACCGCCAGCCTGTTCTTCGGGCAGGTGCTGCCCGGCGCCGTCGGCGGCGACGCGGTGCGCGGCTGGCTGACCTGGAAGGAAGGGCAGGGGCCCGGCGCGGTGATCCTGGCGCTGGTGCTCGACCGGCTGCTCGCCCTGCTCGGGGTGTGCCTGCTGCTGTTCGCCGGGCTTCCCCGGCTGGCCGCGGTGGTGCCCCCCGGCATGGCCTGGATGCTGCCGGCGCTGGTCCTGCTGGGGGTGGCGGGCCTCTCCGCCGGGCTGCTGCTCGACCGCGCGCCGCTGCCGGCGCGGGTGCGCGGGCACCGGCTGGCGGACGCCGCCTTCACGCTGGTCGCCCGGCTGCGCGGCGCCCTGCTGACGCGCGCCGCGCTGACGGCGCTGGGCCACAGCGTGTGCGTCCATCTCTGCACGCTCGGGGCGACCATGCTCTACGCCCGCGCCATCGGCCTGTCCGTCGGCCCGCTCGACGTGCTGGCGGTGATGCCGACCGCGATCATTGCGACGGCCCTGCCGATCTCGCTGAACGGCTGGGGCGTGCGCGAAGGGACCATGGTGGCGGGTTTCGCCCTGTTCGGGGTGCCGTTCGAGGACGCCCTGCTGCTCTCCCTGATGACCGGGCTGTCGGTGACCCTGACGGCCCTTCCCGGCGGCCTGTCCTGGCTCGCCCTGTCCCGTGGAAGCCGGAGCGCTTCCGAAAACGCCGTTGCGGATCGCATCCCATGACCGTTGAGACCATCGAGGACACCGTGACCGACACGCAAGCCGGGACCGAGTCCCCGCGCGCCCCGTCGTTCCGTCCGCTGTCGCCCCGCCAGCGGAGCGTGCGGACGCTGTTCGACCGCCTGGCCGCGGAGCGCGACCGCTGGGTCGCGCGCAACCGCGCCTTCCACGAGGCCGACCGCGCCTACCTGCGCTTCCTCGTGCCGGAGAACGCGTCGGTGCTGGAGATCGGCTGCGGCGGGGGCGACACGCTGGCCTTCCTCCGGCCCTCGCGCGGGGTCGGCATCGACCTCAGCCCGGCGATGATCGAGCGGGCGAAGGAGCGCTACCCGGATCTCGCGTTCCACGCCGGCAACGCGGAAGACCCGGCCGTGCTGGCGGGGATCGACGGCACCTTCGACGTCATCCTGCTGTCGGACACCATCGGCTTCCTCGACGACATCGAGGAGACGCTGCACCATCTCCACCGCTTCGCGACAAAGCGCACGCGCATCATCGTCAGCTACCATTCCCGCCTGTGGGAACCGGTGCTGGAGGCCGCCGAGCGGGTCGGCCTGAAGATGCCGCAGGGCCAGCTGAACTGGCTGTCCACCGCCGACATCGTGGGCCTGCTCGAACTGGCCGGCTGGCGGCCGGTGAAGCGGGAGTGGCGCCAGCTCCTGCCGCGCCGCCTGCTCGGCCTCGGCACGCTGATCAACCGCAGCATCGCCCCGCTGCCGGGCATCCGGAAGCTGTGCCTGCGCAACTACGTGGTCGCCCGGCCCGTGCAGCCCGCCAAGCCGGAAAAGCTGCCGTCCTGCACGGTGCTGGTCCCCTGCCGGAACGAGCGCGGCAACATCGAGAACGCCATCCGCCGCCTGCCGCGCTTCTGCCCGGACCTGGAGGTGATCTACGTCGAGGGCAACAGCCAGGACAACACCTACGAGGAATGCCTGCGCGTCCAGGCCGCCTACCCGGACTGGGACATCAAGGTCATGAAGCAGCCCGGCAAGGGCAAGGGCGACGCCGTGCGCACCGGCTTCGCGGCGGCCCGCGGCGACATCCTGATCATCCTCGACGCCGACCTGACGGTGCCGCCGGAGACGCTGCCGAAGTTCTACCGCGCCATCGCGTCCGGCCAGGGCGAGTTCATCAACGGCACGCGGCTGGTGTACCCGATGGCCGACCAGGCCATGCGCTTCCTGAACTGGATCGCCAACCGCGCCTTCGCCCGCATCTTCTCCTTCCTGCTGAACACGCGCTTCACCGACACGCTGTGCGGCACGAAGGTGCTGTGGAAGCGCGACTACGACCAGATCGTCGCCAACCGTCATTACTTCGGCGATTTCGACCCGTTCGGCGACTTCGACCTGATCTTCGGCGCGTCCAAGCTGAACCTGGAGATCGTCGAGGTGCCGATCCGCTACGCCGACCGCACCTACGGCGAGACGCAGATCAGCCGCTTCAGCCACGGCTGGCTGCTGCTGCGCATGGTGCTGTTCGCCTGGAAGAAGCTGAAGGCGTTTTGATGGGGCACGCCCGGGCAGGGTCCGGACCCTGGCCGGCAAAGTGCGTGAGATGCTGCGAAAATACTGCTAAAGCGTAGGAATGTCATGAACGGCGCGCCCGCCGCACCCGCTGACCCGGCGGCGGCGGGCGATGCACGCCGGGGGCAGGCCGCTGCAAGGCTGGAAAACACGGGCAGCGCGGCTTCCGGACACGAGGGGTCCCCATGCGTATAGCGATGATCGGTACGGGCTATGTCGGGCTGGTGTCCGGCGCCTGCTTTTCGGAATTCGGCGTGCATGTCTGCTGCGTCGACAAGGACGCCGGCAAGATCGAGCGGCTGAAGCGCGGCGAGATCCCGATCTACGAGCCGGGGCTGGACGATCTGGTGGCGCGCAACGTCGCCGCCGGCCGGCTGAGCTTCACGCTCGACCTCAAGGAGGCCATGGCCGGGGTCGACGCGGTGTTCATCGCGGTCGGCACGCCGACGCGGCGCGGCGACGGCCACGCCGACCTGTCCTACGTCTACGCCGCCGCCGAGGAGATCGCCGCCAACCTCGACCACTACACGGTCATCGTCAACAAGTCGACCGTGCCCGTCGGCACCGGCCGTGAGGTCGAGGCGATCATCCGCCGCGCCCGCCCCGACGCCGAGTTCGACGTCGCCTCCAACCCGGAGTTCCTGCGCGAGGGCTCGGCCATTGGCGACTTCATGCGCCCCGACCGCGTCGTCATTGGCACCAGCTCGGAGCGCGCCGCCGAGGTCATGCGCCGGCTCTACCGGCCCTTGTACCTGATCGAGACGCCGATCGTGCTGACCGCGCTGGAGACGGCGGAGCTGACCAAATACGCGGCCAACACCTTTCTGGCCGCCAAGATCACCTTCATCAACGAGATCGCCGACCTGTGCGAGAAGGTCGGGGCCAACGTCCACGACGTGGCCCGCGGCATCGGCCTGGACGGCCGCATCGGCAAGAAGTTCCTGCACGCCGGGCCGGGCTACGGCGGCTCGTGCTTCCCCAAGGACACGCTGGCCCTGGTGCGCACCGCCCAGCAGGTGGGCAGCCCGTTGCGCATCATCGAGGCGGTGGTCGACGTCAACGACAAGCGCAAGAAGCAGATGGCCGAGCGCATCATCGCCGCCTGCGGCGGGTCGGTGGAGGGCAAGACCATCGGCGTGCTGGGCGTGACCTTCAAGCCCAACACCGACGACATGCGCGACGCGCCCTCGCTGGACATCATCCCGGCCCTGCAGGCCGCCGGCGCCACGGTGCGCGCCTTCGACCCGGCGGGCATGCACGAGGCCGGGAAGCTGATGCCCGGCGTGCAGTGGGCCAAGGACGCCTACGGCGCGCTCCTGGGGGCTGACGGCGCGGCGATCCTGACGGAATGGAACGAATTCCGCGGGCTGGACCTCGGCCGCGTCCGGCGGACCATGAGGCGGCCGGTGGTCGTCGATCTGCGCAACATCTGCAACCCGGCCGACATGGCCCGCGCTGGCTTTGCCTACACGTCCATCGGGCGCCCGCCGGCCCGGTCCCGCGAGGACGGGCGCTGCGTCGGCCGGAATGTGCGGTAGGACTTTCCCTCCTATCACCCGATCCGCACACCCGCGTCTGCGGCCTTGCCCGCAGGGCGGCGTCATTGAACCAAATTGACCGCCGGAGAAAATCGCCGCCCCCTGAAAAAAGCGCTTGCCGGGTTCGGTTCACCGGCCTATAACCCGCCTCCCCGACGCGGCGCCGCTGACGAAGACGGCGCGGCGGAAGGGAAGCGGAAGTCAAGATGCAGTAAAGTTTAGCCGGCGTGAAAACAAAGGCTTGACAGCGCAAGTCGAAGCTTCTAGA
>NZ_JBPXMQ020000082.1:0-9550 GCF_053470405.2 Azospirillum mesophilum | reverse complement strand
GGGGGGGGGGCGAGAAGTGGCAGGCAGGTTGCAACCGGCACACGAAGGCGCTGGCGATGGGTGCGGAATGTCAGGAACGGGCCAAAGACAATGGCGCCGAACAAGGGAAAGGCCCATTTCGGAGCAAAACCCAGACATGGCGAAGGCCGGCAACCCGTGTGGGTTCCGGCCTTCGTGGATGGTGGGCGCGACAGGGATTGAACCTGTGACCCCTACGATGTCAACGTAGTGCTCTCCCGCTGAGCTACGCGCCCATCCGTGCCGCCGTTCGATCCGTCATTTCGTCCCGTCCGGCGTGGGCGTGGGGTGTACCATCATCCTGGGGGTCTGGCAAGACCGGATTTCATTTTTTTATCGGTCCCGGCACAAAGCCGGTTCCGCCTGTTGGAACGCAGACGGGACGGCGCGTGACAGGACCGTCCGCGTCCACTACATCACAAGACCATGGATGCTCACGTCGACGCCGTAACCGAGCCGGAACCGGCCTTCGAACTGCTGACCCCGGCCGAACAGACCAAGCCGCTGGTGCTCGCCTCGCCGCACAGCGGGAACCGCTATTCGGCCGAGTTCCTGGCGTCGGCCCGTCTCGACCCGCGCGCGCTGCGCAAGTCGGAAGACTGCTTCGTGGACGAGATCTTCGCCGGCGCCCCGGCGCTGGGCGTGCCGATGATCCGCGCGCTGTTCCCCCGCGCCTTCCTGGACGTGAACCGCGAAGCGTACGAGCTGGACCCGGACATGTTCGCGGACCAGCTCCCCTCCTACGTCAACACGCGCTCGCCGCGCGTGGCGGCGGGGCTGGGCACCATCGCGCGCGTGGTGGCGAACGGCGAGGACATCTACCGGAACAAGCTGCGCTTCGCCGAAGCCGTGCGGCGCGTCAACCTTTACTACACCCCCTACCACGCCGCCCTGCGGCGGCTGGTGGAGGAGACCCGCGCGCGCTTCGGTCACGCCGTGCTGATCGACTGCCACTCCATGCCCTCGCCGGGCATCGCCGACCGCGACCACCGGCGCGCCGACATCGTGCTGGGCGACTGCTTCGGCAACGCCTGCGCGCCGTCGGTCATCGAGTCGGCGGAACGCTTCCTGCGCGGGCTCGGCTACACGGTCAGCCGCAACATGCCCTACGCCGGCGGCTACACCACCCGCCATTACGGGCGCCCGCGCCAGGGCCTCCACGCGCTGCAGATCGAGATCAGCCGCGACCTCTACATGGACGAGGCCACGCTTGCCCGCCGGCCCTTCCTGGACGTGCTGGCCCGCCACATGAGCGAGATGGTGGACACCATCGCCCACCTGCCCCCCGATCCGCTCGCCCCGCGCTGAGCCTGTCCGGCTTCCCTTCGCATTTCGCGCCGATCCCAAGAAAAAAGGCCGGGGCAGAGGCCCCGGCCTGAGTCTAGGGAGGAAACGCCCAAGAAGTGCGTTACGGCATCACCCGCATCGGAGACACGACCGATGCCGCACTGCACAATATGAGACCGGGCACGGCGGAGATCAAGGGCGAAATATTTTTATTCCTGAAATCAGTGTTTTAGGGAACAAACGGCGAAGCCGAAGGCGAGCGGCGGCAGAGCGTTACGCTGCACCGCACCCAAAAATTCCGCCTTGCTCCGGCTCAATCTGGGTCGGCGGGAAGGACCGCCAACCCTTCCCGGTCGTTGGGCGTAGCGCTTTCGGCGGATGGGGAACCAACCTTCGATGGCGGTCGTTTCGTCCCTGTTCATCGCGGGGTTCGTTGCGGGCGGACGCGCGGCGCGACGTGTGCCCGCGCGGTCCGCCGAAACCGGAAGAGGGGGCGGTGTGAGCAGACTGGTCGTCGTATCCAACCGCGTGGCGCCCATCGACGAGGGCAAGCAGGCCGCCGGCGGACTGGCCGTCGCCGTGCTCGCCGCGCTGAAGAAGACGGGCGGCATCTGGTTCGGCTGGAGCGGCACGGTCGTCGAGGGGGACTCGCAGAGCGAGCCGCGGCGGACCGATGTCGGGCGCCTGACCTACGCGACGCTGGACCTCGGCCGGCGCGACTTCGAGGAGTATTACAACGGCTTCGCCAACCAGACCCTGTGGCCGCTGTTCCACTACCGCCTCGGCCTGATCGAGGTCAGCCGGCGCACGCGCGAAGGCTACAAGCGGGTCAACGGCTATTTCGCGGAGCGGCTTGCCCCGCTGCTGCAGCCGGACGACATGGTGTGGGTCCACGACTACCACCTGATCCCCTTCGGCGAGGAGCTGCGCCAGCGCGGCTGCACCCAGCGCATGGGCTTCTTCCTGCACACGCCCTTTCCGGCGCCGGAGGTGCTGGTGGTCCTGCCCAACCACCGGGAGCTGATCCGCGAGCTGTGCGCCTACGACCTCGTCGGCTTCCACACCCAGGTGGACCTGCGCTGCTTCGCCGACTACATCCGGCAGGAGACGGACGGCGAGGTGGAGGACCGCGGCCCCGACGGCGGCGTGCTGATCCGCGCCTTCGGCCGCACGCTGCTGGCCAAAGCCTTCCCCATCAGCATCGACACCGCCAATCTGGAAAGCCTCGCCGAGACCGCCGTGCGCTCCCGCCACACGGAGCGGCTGCGGGAAAGCCTGGTCGGGCGGCGGCTGATCATCGGCGTGGATCGGCTGGACTATTCCAAGGGGCTGCCGCAGCGCTTCCAGGCGTTCGAGCAGCTGCTGGCGACCTACCAGGAGCACTGCAACCGCGTCTCCTTCCTCCAGATCGCTCCGCCGAGTCGCGAGGACGTGCCCGAATACATCGCCATCAAGCGCGAATTGTCGGAACTGTCCGGCCGCATCAACGGCCGCTTCGCCGAGTTCGACTGGATACCGATCCGCTACCTGAACAAAAGCTTCGGGCGGCGCGTGCTGGCCGGCTTCTACCGTACGGCCAACGTCGGGCTGGTCACCCCCTTGCGCGACGGCATGAACCTCGTCGCCAAGGAGTATGTGGCCTGCCAGGACCCCGACAATCCGGGCGTTCTGGTGCTGTCCTGCTTCGCCGGAGCGGCGCGGGAGCTGGGCGAGGCGCTGATCGTCAACCCCTTCGACATCGAGGGCGTGGCCGATGCCCTGCAACGCGCCCTGACCATGCCCCTGCCCGAACGGAAGGAGCGGCACGCCGCCCTGATGCGCACGCTCCGCACGCACGACATCGGCTGGTGGCGCGAAACCTACGTGGATGCCTTGACGCGCGCGCCATACGGGTGACACTAGCTCCATGACGACCGACCGCGCCACCCTGGCCCCGCTCATCCTCGTCGCCGACATCGGCGGCACCAACGCCCGTTTCGGCCTGATCGACGGCACGGGAGTCCGCGACTCGCGCATCCTGCGCGCCGCCGACTATCCCTCGCTGGAGGCGGCGGCGGAGGCCTACCTCGCCACCGTGCAGCCGAATCCACGCCCCACCCTGGGCGCCTTCGCCATCGCCGGGCCGGTGACCGGGGACGAGGTGCTGATGACCAACCGGGGCTGGTCCTTCTCCACCGCCAAGGTGCGCGCTCTGCTGGGGCTGCAACGGCTGGCGGTCATCAACGACTTCACCGCCGTGGCCCTGTCGGTGCCGCGCCTGACCGCCGCCGACGTTCGGCAAGTGGGCGACGGCACGCCGGAGCGGGACGCCGTCATCGGCATCATCGGCCCCGGCAGCGGCCTGGGCGTTTCCGGCCTCGTCCCCGGTCCGCAGGGCTGGACCGCGCTCGCCGCCGAGGGCGGGCACGTCACCATGGCCCCGATCAGCGACCGCGAGAGCGCCGTGCTGGCACAGCTCCGCAAGAGCTACGACCACGTCTCGGCGGAACGCGTGCTGTCCGGCCCCGGCCTCATGAACCTGTACGAGGCGCTGTGCGTCCTCGACAACCGCGAACCGGAACGCCTCACCCCCGCGCAGGTCAGCGACTTCGCCACCGCCGGCACCAACCCGCATTGCGTGGAGGCGGTGGAGATGTTCTGCGCCATGCTCGGCACGGCGGCGGGCAACCTCGCCCTGACGCTGGGCGCGCGCGGCGGCGTCTACATCGCGGGCGGCATCGTGCCGAAGCTGGGCAGCCTGTTCACCCATTCCCGCTTCCGCAAGCGCTTCATGGAAAAGGGCCGCATGCGGGACTACCTCGCCCCGATCCCGACCTACGTCATCACCCACGAACTGCCCGCCTTCCTCGGGCTGGCCGAGGCCGCGGCGCGGGCGTAGAGAAGAGCCGACCGTAGGTTGGGTTAAGGCGCAGCCGCAACCCAACATGTTCGCGTTGCGGCGTGTGTTGGGTTGCGCTGGCGCTTAACCCAACCTACGGTTCGTCACCCCATGAGCCGTGACACCGCCAGCTTCAGGTCCGCCAGGAAGGTCGGCTGTTCCACCAGCTGCCCGCGCAGGATGTAGCTGGGGTGGAAGGTCGGCACGACCTCCGCGCCGGGCAGCAGGCGGCAGGGCTGCACCGTGCCGCGCAGCTGCATGATCCCGTTCTGCCCGGTCAGCGCCCACAGCGGCGTGCGGCCCAGCGCGACGATGACGCGCGGCGCGTAGGCCTCCAGCGTGCGTTGCAGATGCTCAATCTCGCCGGAGAACTCGGCCAGCACCCAGTCGGAGGTGCCGAAGGGTCCCCAGCGCTCGTCGATGGCGCGGCCTTCCTTCCTGGCGCGGGTGCGCGACGCGAAGAAATGCGCCACCTTGTTGCCGGGCGGCTGGTAGCGGAAGACGTTGGCGACCAGGCATTCCGCCCGCTCCACCCCCGCGGCCCTCAGGTTCTCGTCCAGCAGCTGGCCGCTGCGTCCGACAAAGGGCTTGCCCCGCCGGGCCTCCTCCGCCCCCGGCGCCTCCCCCACGATGGCGAGCCGAGGCCCGGCCACCGGCTTGGAGGGCTGCTGATAGTCGGCGAAGGGCAGTTCGGTCATGGCGCGCGTTCCGGAACGGGAAGGATGTCGGGGAAACAGGCGTATGGGCCCTTGGCTCCTATAGCCAAGCTTCCGCTGGCCGGCAACAGGCCCCGGCCTTGCCGCCGGACCGTTCCGCACCCAGGATTGTTGGTAACGAACAGCCAAGATCATGGAGGCACGCGATGGCCGCGCAACAGGAGCTGACCGGCATGACCTGCGAACCGTGCCGGGGCGGCATTCCCCCGATGGACCGCGCGATGGCCGAAAGCTATCTGGTCCAGCTGCCGGGCTGGGCGATCCGCGGCACCCCGGATCGGCTGGAACGCACCTTCAAGTTCGCCGACTTCCGGCAGGCCCAGGCCTTTGCCATGCGCGTCGGCGACCTGTGCGAGGACCAGGGCCACCACGCCGAGATCCAGTACGGCTGGGGCCACTGCACGGTGACCTTCTGGACGCACAAGATCAACGGCCTGCACGAGAACGACTTCATCATGGCCGCGAAGGTCAACGGCATGGCGGACGAGCCCTACGTCCCCGCCTCGCAGTCCATGGGCGACGTCTCGCCCACCGCCCGTTCCGGTTGACTTGTTCCGCTCCCTCTGAGAGACCGGACGGCACCGCCACTCCGGAGCAAGCCCCCGCATGTCTGCCGACCCTGTCGTGATCCAATGGGGCCTGTCCAGCTACAGCGGATGGGGCGTGAACGGCTTGCAGCTCGCCCTGTGCTGGACGCGGCGCGGGCGCTTCACCCCCGTCTGCTCCCTCCCAATCCGGCTGGAGGAGATCGCGCTGTCCCCGCTGGAATGGCAGCGCATGGCCGGCTTCTTCCGGGAGTCGGAGGGCTTCTGCCGGCAGATCGCCCCGCACGCCGGGCAGGAGATCGGCGTGTCGGTGCCGGTGCTGCGCGGGCTCGGCAACAACCTCGTCGGCAGCCGGTCGGTGGACAACGTCACCCTGAACGGCGAGCCCACCGTCGGCGTCTGCTATCTGGAGGAAACGGGCATCGACGCCGAAGGGCAGGCGCGCGCCGACCGCTGCGCGGCCATCGTCGCCGGGTCGAGCTTCGTGGCGCGGGTGTTGGAGGGGGCCGGCATCACGCGCGTGCGCACGGTGCTCCAGGGCGTCGATCCCACCCATTTCCACCCCGCCCCCAAGGCCGGCTGGTTCCGCGACCGCTTCGTCGTCTTCTCCGGCGGCAAGCCGGAGTTCCGCAAGGGGCAGGACCTCGCCCTGCTCGCCTTCCGCGCCTTCGCGGAGCGCCACCCGGAGGCGCTGCTGCTGACCGCCTGGCACAGCTACTGGCCGGACTCCGCCCGCTCGCTGGAGGCCAACCCCGCCGTCGCCCCGGTGTGCTTCCGCGAGGACGGGCGTTTCGACGCGGCGGCCTGGGCGGTCGCCAACGGCATCCGGGCGGAGCAGGTGTTCGACCTCGGCCCCGTGCCCAACGCGGACATGGCCCGCGTCCTGCGCGAGGTGGACGTCGGCCTGTTCCCCAACCGGGGCGAGGGCGGCACCAATCTGGTCGCCATGGAATGCATGGCCTGCGGCGTGCCGGCCATCCTGTCGGCCAACACCGGGCACCTCGACCTGATCCGCGACGGCACCTGCGTTCCGCTGACCCGGCAGGGCCGCGTTTCCACCAGCTTCGGCACCGAAGGCTGGGGCGAAAGCGATGTGGAAGAGATGGTCGCCGCTCTGGAACGGCTGTGGGCCGACCGCGCGGAGGCCGCCCGCATCGGCCGGCAGGGCGCGGCCTTCCTGGCGGAACTGACCTGGGACCGCTACGCGGAGGGGGTTGCGGAGGTGGTGGCGTCGGCGCTGTGACGGCTCCGCCCAACCAGTCTTATCCCCACAGGCCTTAGAAGAAACAAGGCTGTTGGTCGGCTTAAAAGCCCTTCTCCCCTTGGGGGAGAAGGGTTGGGATGAGGGGTTGTTACCGCTCGGAGAGCGGGAAAATTGCTGGCCGGCTCCGCCGGCGCCACCCTCACCCCACCCCCTCTCCCCTCAAGGGAGAGGGGCTTGCATGTTTCATCCGCTGCGGGTTGCCGCGCCGCGACGGTGAAAATTTACCCCCAAAGCTCCGGGGCCGGCGGGCACAGCACCGCGCCGTCGTAATGCAGGGCCGGCGTGCGGTCCTCCGCCAGCAGCAACGGCCCGTCGAGGTCCACGTAGCGCGCGCCCTGCGCCACCAGCACCGCCGGCGCCATGGCGAGCGAGGTCGCGACCATGCAGCCGACCATGATGTCGAAGCCGGCCTCCTCCGCCGCCTTCTTCAGCAGCAGCGCCTCGGTCAGGCCGCCGGTCTTGTCCAGCTTGATGTTCACGACGCGGTAGATGCCCGTCAGCCGGTCCAGCGAGTCCAGCCCGTGGCAGGATTCGTCCGCGCCCAGCGGCACCGGGCAGTCGATGCCGCGCAGCGCCTCGTCCTTACCCGCGGGAAGGGGTTGTTCGATCAACTCCACGCCCAGTTCGGCCAGCACCGGCGCGAACTGGTGGAGCTGGTCGAGCGTCCAGGCCTCGTTGGCGTCCACGATCAGGCGGGTCGTGGGGGCGGCCTCGCGCACCGCGCGAACGCGGTCCAGGTCGCCCTCGCCGGTCAGCTTCATCTTCAGAATGGGGTGGTCCACGGCACGCTTGCGGGCGGATTCGGCCATGACGGCGGGGGTGTCCACGCTCAGCGTGTAGCAGGTGACCAGCTTCTTCGGCGCGTCGGGCAGGCCGGCCAGACGCCAGGCCGGCTTGGCCGCCTGCTTCGCCTCCAGGTCCCACAGCGCGCAGTCCAGCGCGTTGCGCGCCGCACCCGGCGGCATGATGTCGCGCAGCCGCTCGCGGTCTAGCCCGGCCGCGACCTCCCCGGCCATGGCCTCCAGCGCTTTCACCACCCCGTCCACGGTTTCGCCGTAGCGGGCGTAGGGCACGCATTCGCCGCGCCCGCGCTTGCACTCCTCGACCACCTCGGCCACCACCACCTGGGCCTCCGTCTTGGCCCCGCGGGAGATGCGGAAGGTGCCGGCGATCGGGAAGGTATCGCGGCGAACGTAAAGACGACGGGCGGTCGAGGACATGGAACTCTCCGGAAACGCGGCCCAAAAACGCGGCGGACCCGGAGTTTAGACCAACCCGCCGCGTTGACCAGAGCACCGTAGGAATGCCTGCCTTACCGCCCCGCCTTATCCGGAGAGCCCGTTGCGCTCCGGCTCCTGCACGATCAGCCCGTACCAGCCCAGCCCCTTGTAGGTTTCGTAGCCCGGCGTCAGGGCGTATCCGACGGTGCGCCCCGACGCCTCCGCATAGTGCCCCATGGCGTTGCCGGAGCGGCGCAGAGGGAAGGTTTCGGTCAGCAGCCCGCGCCCGTCGGACGCGGCGATCACCCGATGCCGGGCGTCGAGCAGCAGGCAGCGCGACCGCGCCCGCTCCCCCTCTTCCAGCCGGACGCCCTGCACCACGGCGGCGGCCTGCGGTTCCCAGTCGAAGAAGATGCCCAGCACGCCGATGGGCTCGCCGTCCGCGGCCCCGTCCCGGCGGATGGCCGTGGCGTAGGTGGCGACCACCCGGTCGTCGAGCCGGTGGCTGCGGGTCACATCGCCCACCGTGAACTCCCCGCCGTTGCGGGTGGCCAGCGCCTGCCGGAACCAGGCCTCGTCGGCAACCTGGGCGCCCATGGCGCCAGGGTAGCGGCCGGGACGGCCGGTGGCGATCACCTCCCCCTTCAGGTCGGCGATCCACAGGTCGAGGTAGACGGTGTAGGACTCCAGGATCACGCCCAGCCGGTGCGAGGCGGTGCGGCGGTTGCCGGCGGTCGGGTCGGCGGCGCAGTCCACCACGGCGCTGTCCGTCGCCCACCAGCGCACGTCGCAGGAGCGCTCGTACAGGTTCCGGTCGATGATCTCGATCATGTTGAGCGCGAGGTCGGCGAGGCGCTTGCCGTGCATCTCCCGCACCATGGCGCTGCCGGTGGTGGTCAGGTGATCGACGCGGGCCACGATCTCCGAGCGCAATTCCTTGGTGATGGAGTTCACCTGGCTGGAGATCTCCGAGACCTCATTGGCGACCACGGCGAAGCCCCGCCCGGCGTCGCCCGCCCGCGCCGCCTCGATCAGCGCGTTCATCGCCAGCATCTTGGTGCGCCGCGTGATGTCCTCGATCAGCGACACCTTCTTCGACGCGACGTCCAGCACGCCCCGCGACAGCTCGAACAGTTCGCTTCCTGCCACGCTCATCCGATCACCTCTGTGATTTCGCGCCCACCCCGGCGAGGGCATCCTTTTGCGACGAATTCCATCAATTCGCGTGCCAACCGCCCGGATGGCGGAAGGGGATCGGGTAAGTCCATGATGTGCATGGATTCCACGGCCAGCCGGACCGAAAGCCCCCACAAAAACAAAGGACAGAATTCCGTTACAATGCCGAAATTTTTGCCAGTCCGAGGACCAACCGGATGGCGGCGTGGCCATCGTCGCCCGGCTGGTGGTGAGGGAGGCTCCAACTGCGCAACAAACGAAGCGCTTTTGCGTCAACTTCGCCATGTTGCGTCGCCGCGCGCCCGCACAGGGTGGCAAAGCAGCCTATTTGGCGGGCATATGCCGCATCGTCGGTCATAAGCCCAAGCTTTGATCGGCAGCGCGCGGGCAAAAATAAAGGCCCGGGGGTGCCCCTCTCCAAGCCCCCGAGGGAAAAGGGGAGCACA
>NZ_JBPXMQ020000081.1:0-11379 GCF_053470405.2 Azospirillum mesophilum | reverse complement strand
CCAACACCCAGGACGTGCTGGTCGCCCGCGCCGAGGCCTTCGACGAGGCCGGGCTGGAGCGGCTGAAGGGCATGGTGGTCGCCCAGCTGGAGAAGTCCGGCCTGAAGGCCCCCTCCTTCGAGGACGGCGGCAGCGCACACTGATCCGGTCCATCGGGTCCGGAAAAGCCCTTCTCCCCGCCGGGGGAGAAGGGCTTTTCTTTTGCGCGGGCGTCAGTTGCGGGCGGCGGCGCGGCGGCGGGGGGGCTTGTCGTCGTCCTCCGCCGGGCTGGGCTTGCGGAAGGTGCTGAGTTCGGCGATGCGGTTCACCGCAAGGCCGTTCAGGCGACAGTGCACCGCTTCCAGCAGGTGGAAGCCCGCCTTGCGCGGGTAGCGGGCGGCGATGCGGTCGCGGACCTCCCGCTCCGTCTCCGCGACCAGGACGAAGCGCCGGAGGCCGGTCCAGGAGCGGTGGTTCTGGCGCTCGGACACGGCGGCATCGGCCGGCACGTAGCGGACGGCCGCTTCCCAGAAGCGGCCCTGGCGGGGCTCGACCCGGTCGAAGACGTGGTAGCGGGTGACGGGCGACTCGCGCTTCTTGTCCAGCTCCAGCAGGGCGGCCTGCATTTCCTGCTCGGCCTTGGCGACCCGCTTTTCCATTTCCGCATGCTGGTGGGCCAGTTTGGCGTAGACGGTGGCGACCTCGGCGACCTCCTTGGTCACCTCCTCCACCAGTTCCTTGACCTTGTCCTGCGACGCCCGCGTGGCGTGCAGCTGCCGGCGCCAGTAGCGGTTGGAGATCACCGTCAGCACCATCAGCCCGAGGCTGAAGTAGAGCATCATTCCGGTCATGCGGACGCAGCCTTCGATGGGGCTTCCGCAGCGGCGTCCGCCGAAAGGGATTCGAGCGTGGGGGCGAGCGCCAGCGGCACGACGGGCGTCGGGACGACGCCGTTCTTCGTCGTGAAGGCCGTGCGGACCAGCGCCGCGGCCTGCTCCGCCGTGGGGGTCCAGATGTGGGCGACGTTGCGGTAGTCCCAGATCTGGCGGGAGACGATCACCTCGCGCCGGTCGATGGTGCCGAGGTTTTCCTGCGTGACGAGCTGCGACCAGAAGCCGGTCGTCTCGTCCGCGTCGCCGAGTTCGTGCACCAGTTCGACCTTCGTGAACTCCAGCGCCCGGATCTCGGTCTGGGCCTTGTGGCGGCGCCCCGTGTATTCCGTGTGCTTGGCCTGGAGCGCGGTCAGTTCGGTCTGCTTCTGCTCGGTCTTGCGCTTCCATTCGGCCAGCGCGGCCTTCTTCTTGTCGTGCTGGCGCTGCATCAGGCCGTGCCGCGCCTTTTCGGCGCTGACCTTGCCGACGTCGAAGACGATCGACAGGCCAAGTGCGGCCGCGCTGGTCACCAGCAGGAGCATGCCCAGGAACTCGGCCGTCATGATCATTCGCGCACCCATGGTTGCGGCGACGCCTTACATCACACATGAGGGCTGACTCCGCGCCTCTTGGCTTTGCGGCATTCCGTCGCATGACCGCACGGGGGCTGTTCGGATCATGCGTGCCTACGGCAAAAATGTTGCGTCGGGCCTGAAAGCCGCGGGTCTTTTCCGGCCCGCCGGGCGCCATCCGGCGATTTTGTCGCAGTCGTATGCATGTTGCGTTCGTCCGGGGGCGGGGCTCCATCCCTCCGCCCCCGGACCTATGCCGGACGCCCCGATGATGACGTGACGGGCGCTTGCGGGTCCGATATCGTCGGCCATCCGCTGCACCAACGTCCGCTGCACCAACGGCCGTACGAACGGAGGATCCATGCTCGACCTGATGGTTCGCGACGACGCGCTGGAGACGGTCCGCCGCACCTTCCCGGTGGCCTTCGGCGCCTACGAAATGCCGGCCGGGCGCACCGGTCTCGTCATCATCGACGAGGTGAAGGGCTTCGCCAGCGTCGGCTGCGGCCCGCTCGCCCCGCCGGTCCCCAACGAGCAGGTCACCCGCATGATCGAGGAGACGGACCGGCTGGCCCGCCGCTTCGTGGAGGCCGGCTGGCCGGTCTGCGCCTCGCTGGACCGCCATGACCCCGCCAAGCCGGAGCCGCCGTACCCGCCGCACTGCCTGATCGGCACCGGCCACGACGAGCTGGTGCCGGAACTGGCGTGGCTGGAGTCGGCGTCGGGCACGACGCTGATCGCCAAGGACTGCATCAACTTCTTCGTCGGCGCGACGGGGAAGGACGGGCGCAACGCCGTGGTGGACTGGATCAACGGCAACCGGCTGGAGTCGGTGGTCGTGGTCGGCATCTGCACGGACATCTGCGTGATGGACTTCGTGCTGACCCTGCTGTCCGCCCGCAACCACGGCATGACGCCGACGCTGAAGGACGTGGTGGTGCACGAGCCGGGTTGCGCCACCTACGACCTGCCGCTGGACACCGCGCGCGAGCTTGGCCTGCCCGACACGGCGGCGCACCCGCAGGGGCCGGCGCACCACATGGGGCTGTACATGATGGCCGCGCGCGGGGCGCTGCTGTCCGACGCACTCCGCTGACCGGTTCGCTTCTTTGGCTTGCCTGCGCGGAGACGAGGGACCGTGGAAGAGCGATATCTGAGGGCGATCCGCAACGCGCTGGTCAAGCACCAGAAATGGCTGGCGCGCGACCCCGACATGAAGGGGCGCTGCGCCGACCTCAGCTTCCACAATCTGTCCGGCCTTGGGCTGAACCGCATCAACCTGAGCAGCGCGAAGCTGAGCGGGGCGAACCTCAACAGCGCCCGGCTGGCCGGCGCCAACCTGTCGAAGACGGACCTGTTCGGCGCCGACCTGTCCAAGGCCGACCTGACGGGGGCGTCGCTGGTCTCGGCCGACCTGCGCGGGGCGCGGGTGGAAGGCGCCAAGCTGCAGGAGGCGAACCTGCGCGGGGCCGATCTGCGCCAGGGCATGATGCTGGGCGCGGACGAACGGCGCCCGGCCGGCAACGCCGACGGCAGCACGACCTTCATCGGCTCCAAGATGGCCCGCGCGGTGCTGGCCGACGCCCGGCTGGCGCAGTGCGACTTTTCCGGCTGCGACCTGGAGGCGGTGGATTTCTCGGGCAGCGACCTGTCCGGCGCGGTGCTGATCGGCGCGAATCTGGCCGGCGCGGTGATGGAGCGGGTGGAACTGGCCGGCGTGCTGATGTGCGGGGCGCGCCTGGATGACGCGCTGCGCCAGACCCTGGAACGGCGCGGCGTCGACGTGGACGGCACAGGGCTGGTCAGTCTGGCCGGGCGCATGGCCGATTCCATCTCCGCCCACCAGATCTGGGTGGACCGGGACGGCGGCGGAGGCTCGCGGCTGGAGCTGCAACGGGCCGACCTGCGCGGCTACAACTTCGCCAACCAGCTTCTCGCCGGCTGCGCCATGCGATTCTGCGGGCTGCGCGGGGCGGATTTCTCTGGGGCGAAGCTGGTGATGGCCGACCTGTCCTACAGCGACCTGCGCGAGGCGGACTTCACCAGCGCGGACCTCTCGGGCTGCAACCTGCGCGGCGCCAATCTGGCCGGCGCCAAGCTGTGGCGGGCGCGGCTGCGCCCGGTGGACCTGTCCGGCGACGGCAGCCGCATGTGGCCGACCAACCTTGCCGAGGCCAGCCTGACCGGCGCCGACCTGCGCGACGCCAGCCTCGCCCGCGCGATCCTGCACGGCACCGACCTGACCCGCATCCGGGCGACGGTGGAGACGCTGAGGGGTGCCGATCTGGCCTTCGCCAAGGGCGTCGATCCGCAGTATGCGTGAGGTGGCCTCTACAGTTTGATGCGGCCAGCCACGATGTCGGCCCGCGCGGCCTCCGCCCGCTCCAGCATGGCGGGGGTGAGGAGGGGGCGGTTGTTGTCGTCCACCGCGTAGTCCACGCCGCCCTCGGCCAGCCCCAGCGCACGGACTCCAGGCGTCCAGGTGCCGGCCCGGCCCGCCTGGAAGGCGGTCTCCACGGCCAGATCGACGCGCTTCAGCATCGAGGTCAGGATCGTGCCGGGGTAGAGGTGGTTCTGGTTGCTGTCCACCCCGATGGCCAGCCGCCCGCCGTCCTTGGCCGCCGCGAAGACGCCGAAGTTGGACACGCCGGCCCCGGCGAACACCACGTCGGCGCCCCGCTGGAACTGGGCCTTCGCCACCTCCGCCCCGGTGGTCGGGTCGTTGAAGGCGGCCGGAGTCGTGCCGACGAAGTTGACCAGCACGGTGGCGTCCGGGCGGGCGTGCCGGGCGCCTTGCTCGAAGCCCGAAATGAACTTGCGGATCAACGGGATGTCCAGCGCCCCGATGAACCCGACCGTCCCCGTCTTCGACGCCAGCGCCGCCAGCACGCCGACGAGGAAGGAACCCTCCTGCTCCTTGAAGGTCACGGACTGGACGTTGGCGGCCTCCACCACCGCATCGACGATGGTGAAGCGGGCGGCCGGGAACTTGGGCGCCAGCGTGGCGAGCGGGGCCGCGTAGTAGAAGCCGATGGTCGCGAGGTCCGTGACGCCGCGCCGCATCAGCGCCGTCACCGCCTGTTCGAACTGGGCCGTGCTGGCGGGAAGGTATTCCAGATAGGGCACGCCGGTGGAGGCCTTGAAGCGCTCGGCCCCGGCGAAGGCGCCCTCGTTGAAGCTCTTGTCGAATTTCTGGCCGACCGCGTAGACGAGCCCCGGCGCGAAGCCCTGCGCGCGGGCGGGGAGGGCCAGGATGGGAAGGGGTATGGCGGCGAGGCCGGCGGCGCCGAGCGCCAGGATGGAACGGCGGTGCATCGGGGGCATCGGGCAGGCTCGGCCGTTGAGGGTGTGGGGGTGTCCACCTTAAGCGGAGAGGGTGGGATGACGCATAGGTAAATTGCATGACGCGACTGTCTGGACGCGTGCCGGGGGATCTGTGATAGGATCGTCGGCAAGAGGCCGCAACCGGCCCACACGATCCAGGGAGGAACCGCCATGACCGACGCCCGGTCGCTGAAGGGGAAGACGCTGTTCATCACCGGTGCCAGCCGCGGCATCGGCAAGGCCATCGCGCTCCGCGCCGCTCGCGACGGTGCCAACATCGCCATCGCCGCCAAAACCGCCGAGCCGCACCCGAAGCTGCCCGGCACCATTTACTCCGCCGCCGAGGAGATCGAGGCGGCGGGCGGCAAGGCGCTGCCGATCCTCTGCGACATCCGTGAGGACGCGCAGGTGGCCGAGGCGGTCGCCAGGACGGCGGAGGCCTTCGGCGGCATCGACATCCTGGTCAACAACGCCAGCGCCATCAGCCTGACCGGCACGCTGGAAACCCCGCTGAAGCGCTGGGACCTGATGATGGGCGTCAACGGGCGGGGCACCTTCGCCTGCTCGCAGGCCTGCCTGCCGCACCTGCTGAAGGCCGCGAACCCGCACATCCTGACGCTGTCGCCGCCGCTGAACCTGAACCCGCGCTGGTTCGAGCACCACACCGCCTACACCATCGCCAAATACGCCATGAGCCTGTGCACGCTGGGCATGAGCGCCGAGTTCCAGGGCCGGGTGGCGGTGAACTCCCTCTGGCCGCGCACGATCATCGGCACGGCGGCCATCGCCATGCTGAAGGGTGCCGCCGAGTTCGACAACTGCCGCAAGCCGGACATCCTGGCCGACGCCGCCCACGCCATCCTGACGCGGGACGCGAAGACCTGCACCGGCCACTTCTTCATCGACGACGAGGTGCTGGCGGAGGAGGGGATCAACGACCTCGATGCGTATGCGGTGACGCCGGGCGCGCCGCTGGCGCCGGATATTTTCCTGGATTGAGGGAAGGGGGCGGGTTCACCCGCCATCCGGCCCACCAACGTCCTCGATCCACAGAACTCGTTCGCTGTGCGCGCTTCTGGCGGCCGTGTCGAAGAAGCGGCGGTCCGCCGTGACGACGCGGCCGTTGATGGCCTCAGCGGTCGCGAGATAGAGGCAGTCATAGACCGGGTGGTCGAGAGCCTGGGCCAACGCCCGCGCGCGCGGCAGCAGGTCTCGGGACGGAAGCAGGGTCACCACACCCGACGTCATTTCGGCCATGGCCTCGTCAATGTCGGCGGGAGCGATCTCGCCGCGGCGATGCTTTTTCCAGAAGACGTTTTCCAACTCCACCAGGATGAAATCCGGGGCGTACAACGTCCGGGGACGGAGCAGCAGGTGGGCGAAGGCGGAAAAGCGCTCAGGCACGAACCATTGGATGGCGACGCTGGCGTCGACGATCAGCGTCACCGGTCGCGGTCCTCGCGGAGCAGGGCGACGCTGTCGGAGTGGGGGCGGCCGGAGAGGCGGGCGCGCATGGCGTCCGCGCGGGCGCGCATGAGGTCGGTGCGGTGCTGCTCGTCATCCATTGCCGCGTCGACGGGCGTGACCGCCTGGGCGAGGATGAGGCGAACCTCGGCGTCCAGCGAGCGGCCATGCTCGGCGGCGCGCTGGCGGAGGGCTTCCACGAGTTCGGAATCGATGCCGTCGATGATCATCCGTCCCATGGCGTGCCGCTCCGCGCCTTAATCTGTGTTTCCCAATATACGGAGGGGGCGGCGCCCCCTCAATGCGCCTCTTCCCAGTTGTCGCCGATGCCGGCTTCGGCGACGAGGGGCACGCCGAGGTGGGCGGCGTCCTCCATGACCTTTTGCACCAGCTTGGCGGCGTCTTTGGCCTGGGCGTCGGGAACTTCGAACAGCAGTTCGTCGTGCACCTGGAGCAGCATGTGGACGTCGTCGAACCCTTCGGCCTTCAGGGCGCCGGGGACGCGGGCCATGGCGCGCTTCATGATGTCGGCGGCGGTGCCCTGGATGGGGGCGTTGGTGGCCTGACGCTCGGCGAAGGCGCGGCGGGCGGCGTTCTTTTCGTGGATGCCGGGGATGTAGCAGCGCCGGCCGAACAGGGTCTCCACATAACCGTGCTGGCGGGCGAAGGCCTTGGTCTGCTCCATCCAGACCTTCAACTCGTGGAAGCGCTCGAAATAGGCCTTGATGAAGGCGTTCGCCTCGCCGGGCATGATGCCGAGCTGCCGGCCGAGCCCGAAGCCCGAGATGCCGTAGATGATGCCGAAGTTGATGGCCTTGGCCTTGCGGCGGATCTCCGGGGTCATCTGCTCCAGCGGCACGCCGAAGACCTGGCTGGCGGTGGCCGCGTGAATGTCGATGCCGTCCTGGAATGCCTGTTTCAGCGCGGCGATGTTCGCCATTTCCGCGACCAGCCGCAGCTCGATCTGCGAATAGTCGACGGAGATCAGCTTGTGCCCCGGTGCTGCGACGAAGGCGCGGCGGATCTTGCGGCCTTCCTCCGTGCGGACGGGGATGTTCTGGAGGTTCGGGTCGGTCGAGGACAGGCGGCCCGTGTTGGTCACCGCCATGGCGAAGGCCGTGTGCACGCGCCCGGTGGAGGGGGAAATCTGGGCCTGGAGCGCGTCGGTGTAGGTGCTCTTCAGCTTGGCGAGCTGGCGCCAGTCCAGCACGCGCTGGGCGATGGGGTGGCCCTGCTCCGACAGTTCCTCCAGCACGTTGACGTCGGTGGAGTAGGCGCCGGTCTTGCTCTTCTTTCCGCTGCCGAGCTTCATCTCGTCGAACAGGACCTCGCCGAGCTGCTTGGGCGAGCCGATGTTGAAGCTGCGGCCGGCAAGCTCGTGGACCTCCTTTTCGATTTCCTTCAGGCGCTTGTCCAGGTCCTGGGACAGGGTGGACAGGGCGTTGCTGTCCACGCGCACGCCGCAGGATTCCATGGCGGCGATCACCGGGACGAGCGGGCGTTCCAGCGTTTCGTAGACGGTGACCATGCGCTCGTCCACAAGGCGCGGCTTCAGCAGCTTCCACAGGCGGAGCGTGATGTCCGCGTCCTCCGCCGCGTAGGCCAGCGCCTTGTCGAGCGGCACGAGGTCGAAGGTGATCTTCGATTTGCCGGTGCCGCAGACGTCCTTGTAGGGGATCGTCTCGTAGTCGAAATGCAGCTTCGCCAGCTCGTCCATGCCGTGGCCGTGGCTGCCGCCCTCCAGCACGTAGGAGATCAGCATGCTGTCGTCGATCGGGCCGACCTGCACCCCATGGCGGGCGAAAAGCTGGTGGTCGAACTTGAAATTGTGGCCGATCTTGAGGACGGCGGGGTCTTCCAGAACCTCCTTCAGCGCGGCGATGGCGTCGGCGACGGGGATCTGCTTGGGCTTGTCCACGGCGGTGAAGGCCAACTCGCCGTCCGGCGCGGCGTCGGGCGAGCGGTGGGCCAGCGGGATGTAGCAGGCCAGCCCCGGCTCCGTCGCCAGCGAGATGCCGACCAGGGTCGCCGTGGCGGGGGTCAGCGAATCCGTCTCCGTGTCCACGGCCAGCACGCCGGTGGTCCGGGCGCGCTCCACCCAGGCGGCGAGGGCGGCGACATCCTGGACGAGTTCGTAGCGCTTCTCCACGTCCATCGAGGGAGCGGGGCGGGTGCGCTCCTCGGCGGTGGGGGCGGCTTGCGGGGCTGGTGAAGCGAGGGGGCTCGCGGCGGCGCCGTCGGCGATGGTGCCGTCCTTGCGCATCTCCGCCTCGACGCGGGAGACGATGGTGCGGAAGCCCTGGGCCTTCAGGAAGTCGATCAGCTTCTGGTGGTCGGGCTCGCGGACACGCAGCTCCTCCAGCGGCTTCGGCACCGGCGCGTGGTCGTCGAGCAGGACCAGGCGGCGGGAGACGCGCGCCTGCTCCGCGAATTCGATCAGCTTCTGCCGGCGGGCCGGCTGCTTGATCTCGCCCGCGCGGGCCAGCAGCGATTCCAGGTCGCCGTATTCGGTAATGAGCTGCGCGGCGGTCTTTACGCCGATGCCCGGCACGCCCGGCACGTTGTCCACGCTGTCGCCGGCCAGAGCCTGCACGTCCACCACCTTCTCCGGCGGGACGCCGAACTTTTCGAACACCTCGTCGGGGCCGATGGGCTTGTTCTTCAGCGGGTCGAGCATCCGCACGCCCGGCCGCACCAACTGCATCATGTCCTTGTCGGAGGACACGATGGTGACCTCGCGCCCGGCCTCGTTGGCGAGGCGCGCGTAGGTGGCGATCAGGTCGTCGGCCTCGAACCCCTCCAGCTCCAGGCAGGGCAGGCAGAAGGCCTCGGTCGCTTCCCGGATCAGGGAGAACTGGGGTCTCAGCTCCTCCGGCGGTTCGGGACGGTGGGCCTTGTATTCGGGGTAGAAGGCGCTGCGGAAGTTCTCCCGCTTCGAATCGAAGACCACGGCGACGGCGGACGCCTTCAGGTCGGCCAGCAGCTTCAGCAGCATGTTGGAGAAGCCCAGCACCGCGTTCACCGGCGTGCCGTCCGGCCGGTTCAGCATCGGCAACGCGTGGAAGGCCCGGAAGATGAACCCCGACCCGTCCACAAGATACAGCCCGCTGCCGTCACCGGCGGGCGGGTTCGTTTCGGTCGTCACGGCGGTCGTCACGGCGGGGGCGGTGGTCTGGTCTTCGGACATGGTGCGGTCTCATCCCTTTTGGGGCGCTACCATGGCCGAAGGCGGCCCGAGAGTCGAGGGCGGGGCGCGCCCCCACCTCCCCACGGCGGAGTTCCCTCCCCTGCGAAGCGGGGGAGGGTTAGGGTGGGGGCAACACGTCCCAATTGATGCGCGTTACGCACCACCGTCGTTGTGCATTGTTGTGCAGATTGTGCATGCCGCCCATCCTGCACAATGGCGCGTCTTCGCGCTTTTCCTTGATGGAACAAGGCTTTGCGCCGCCTCGTTCGTGCACGCCCGTTGTGCATCCGCCGCCGCGCGGGCGGATCTCACCCGTTGACGGTGCGAATCATAACGGACGGAAGACGGCGCGGCAACGCGCGCCTTGTCGCGGGCGGGCAAGAACAGATGGTGCGGACTCAAGCGCGCGGTCGGACCGGGGCGGCGTTGCGACAGTCGTTCGCAGGTGAAGGGCTCGGCACCCCAAATGGCGGGCCAAGCAACCCATGATGCGCGATTGCCAGGGCATGCGGGCGGCCGAGCGAGGTGCTGGCACACCCCGCCCAGCCTAACCATGACCCGCCGACAAGGAGCCGGAGATCATGGCTGAGTCCGAGAATATCACAATTTTTTACGACAACAGCAACGCCGAAATCATCCGCTTTGGAGAGAGGAGCAAAGCGATGCTGAGCGCCAGTTAGGTCGGCGCGTTGGACCGCAACCCAGAGTGCAATCCGCATTATCAGGCGATGGAGGATCTGGAAGACCGCATCGCCGCCATCCCCGCCCAAACCATGGCCGGCATGGCCGTCCGCCTGTGGGTGCTGTGGAGCTATCAGTGCAAGAACGAACAGCACCTCTTCACCGGCCCGGAGGACGACGCCCTGTTCGCCGACAAACTGACCTGGGGCATCCTTCATGACGCGGAACGGTTGGCGGGCGGTGTGGGGTAGGAGCACTTTCTCCCCCTCTCCCGCCGGAGGCGGGCGAGGGGGTTGGGCGCGTTGCTAGAACCCGTATTGAGGCGTAGGTTGGGTTGAGCGTGAGCGAAATCCAACATCGTCACGTCGAGGGCTGTGTTGGGTTTCGTTCACGCTCACGCTCAACGCAACCTACGGAACTACTTAAGGGAGCAGGGGATGGGCCGGATAACTATTAACGAAATTTTTGAAAGCGGAACGGGCAAAGAAAAGGTTGTATTATGCTTGGACGGCATGGACTTGAAGGGATGTGAGTGCGAGTATAGGGGAGATAGTGACTTTCCTGTGGTGGTTTGCAGTGATAGCAATGATTTTAAATTGATTTGCGATGTTGCGTTTAGCGAGCTGTTCCAGGTCGTTCGTGAATTTATTGTATTTGGTTATGCAGAGAAAAACGACATGTGGGAAATTCCGGTGTCTTACACCGCATTTTTCATTGATACTGTTGGGGCTGGTGAAGGATATGAGATCGAGCTGTGTGTTAATCCATCGATAGAATTGGAGTGTTGGCGGGGGGCTTATAGCGTTAATGAATTTTCGGATCAGATAAAATTAGTAGCAAAAGAGATTTTGCCAAATGTAAGGTTTTCTGAGGATAGGATTGACAATTTTTACGAGCCAAAGTTCGCCGTGGTGGTTAAGGACGTTTCAGAAAAAGTTGGAGTACTCATTGATTCTTTTTTGGTTGATATTGGGTTTGCTGTTCGCAAAGCTGGACGTGATCTCCTGAGAAAGGCCGAGGATGCCTCTATTGTGCAATATTTTAGCTTCCCCGAGGAAACAAAAGTAGCCTGCGAGCAATACCTTATGTATTTTGTCCAATTCCTTCGAGATATCGGAGTGAATGCTTCGGCAGAGCTGAAGGAAGAGGCAAGCAGGACGCTCTTCAAGGTAACGCCTAATGATGGGGTTGAGGCGCTTCAGAGTCCGTTTGACAACCTGTTCAGTGGCAGACACGCCGGAGTAGCAGGCTTGCCATGGCGAGTTGTATCATGCCGCTGGAGACGTCGATCCGGGCTTCA
>NZ_JBPXMQ020000080.1:0-12030 GCF_053470405.2 Azospirillum mesophilum | reverse complement strand
CGGGCCATTGCCACACGCTACGACAAGCTTGCCAGCACCTTTCTGGCCGCCGTTTACCTCGTCTCGGCTGTCATCTGGCTCAACTGACGACACGCTCTAGGACTTGTTCGCCAGCGCCAGGGCGCGGTCGATCAGCGCCTTGCCGTCGGGGACTTCCTTGGCGAACTCGTCGTAGATCGGGGCGCTTGCCTTGACGAAGGCGTCCTTGTCCGCCTCGTTCACCTGCATGCCGGCCTCCTTGAGCTTCTTCAGCAGGTCTTCGTCGAGCTGGGCGGCGATGCGGTAGACCTCCGGCTCGGACTCGCGGGCCGCATCGGTCAGCGCCTTCTGGATCTCGGGCGGGAACTTGCTCCAGCTGCGGCCGGCGGTGAGGTAGGCCGGGGTGTAGACGTGCCCGGTCAGCGACAGGTACTTCTGCACCTCCTGGAAGCGCGCCGGGTAGATCTGCGACAGCGGGTTTTCCTGCCCGTCCATGACGCCGGTCTGGAGCGCCACGAACACCTCGGAGAAGGCGAGCGGGCTGGGGTTGGCCCCGTAGGCCTGGAACATCTTCACGCGCCACGTCCCCTGCGGCACGCGCAGCTTGATGCCCTTCAGGTCGTCGGGCTTGACGATGGGCTGCCGGTTGTTGGTGATGTGGCGAAAGCCGTTCTCCCACACCGCCAGGATGTGATAGCCCTCCTTCTCCCCGGCGGGGGCGAGGACGGGCATGACGATCTCGTCGCGGATCCGCTTCATGTGCTCGCGATCCTTGACGAGGTACGGCATCTCGAACAGGCCGAAGACCGGCGACACCGACGACATGACCGTGGAGGGCAGGGACAGGTCGATGGTGCCCAGCTTCAGCTTCTTCAGCATGTCGGCATCGCCGCCGAGCTGGCTGGAGCCATAGACGACCACCTTCGCCTTGTCGCCAAGCTTGGCGTTCACCTTGTCGGCGAAGACCTTGGCCGACAGCTCGAACAGCGATCCCGGCTCGCCCACGTGGCCCAGCTTGATCTCGGTCTGCGCCTGCGCCGCGGTTGCCAGCAGCGAACTCGCGAACAGCACCGACGCGACCAGCGCCCTGGTGTAGCTCATCTCGGTTCCTCCCTCGTGCGTGCCGTTTTTTGGTTGGCTTCCTCCGCCTGTAGGAAGCGCATGGCGGCCTCGACGCCGCCCTTGCGGTGGGGAACGCCGGCCAGATCCAAGCCCATTTCGACGCCGGTCAGCGTGCCGGTCAGCGTCAGGTCGTTGAAGTCGCCGAGATGCCCGATGCGGAAGACCTTGCCGGCCACCTTGCCGAGCCCGGCGCCCAGCGACAGGTCGAAGCGGTCCAGAATGATCCGGCGCAGCCGGTCGGCGTCCTGCCCGTCCGGCAGCAGCACGGCCGTCAGCGAACTGGAATATTCGGCGGGGTCGAGCGCCAGAAGCTCCAGCCCCCAGGCCGCGACGGCGCGGCGCGTGGCCTCCGCGTGGCGGTCGTGGCGCGCGAAGACGGCGTCCAGCCCTTCCTCGTGCAGCATCGCGATGGCTTCGCGCAGGCCGTAGAGCAGGTTGGTGGCGGGCGTGTAGGGGAAGAAGCCGGCCTGGTTGGGCTTCAGCATCTCCGCCCAATCCCAGTAGGAGCGCGGCATGCGGTTGGCGCGGCTGGCGGCCAGCGCCTTTTCGGAAACGGCGTTGAAGCTGAGCCCCGGCGGCAGCATCAAGCCCTTCTGCGAGCCGCTGACCGTGACGTCCACGCCCCATTCGTCGTGGCGATAGTCGATGGAGGCCAGCGAGGAGATGGTGTCGACCAGCAGCAGGGCCGGGTGGTTCGCCCGGTCGACGGCGCGGCGCACCAGCGGGATGCGGCTGGTCACGCCGGTCGAGGTCTCGTTGTGGACGACCATCACCGCCTTGATGGCGTGCTCCCGGTCCTCGGCCAGACGGGCCTCGACGGCGACGGGATCGACGCCGCGGCGCCAGTCGCCCGGCACGAAGTCGCACTGGATGCCGAAGCGCTCCGCGAGGTTGCGCCAGAGCGTGGCGAAATGCCCGGTCTCGAACATCAGCACCCGGTCGCCCGGCGACAGCGTGTTGACGATGGCCGCCTCCCACGCGCCGGTGCCGGAGGCGGGATAGATCACCACCGGCTGCGTGGTCTTGAAGATCGTCCTGATGCCGTCCAGAACCTCGCGCCCCAGCTTGGCGAACTCCGGACCCCGGTGGTCGATGGTCGGACGGTCCATGGCCCGCAGGATGCGGTCGGGTACGTTGGTCGGCCCCGGAATCTGAAGGAAGTGGCGTCCGCTGCGATGAGCCATGAAGGCGTCTCCTCCCGTCCTTTGGCCGTGTTGCCGGCGCTTTTTCATTCGTTTGTCCACCAAACAAGTTTTGCATGCAGAATGAGGAAGCGGCAAACGGCAAAAGGGTGATCCGGCATCACCCATTGGGAGAGCCACGCTTCGCAAAGGGCTTATGACGGCGCCGATACTCGACAGAACAATGGGGTTTCCATAAGGATCCTGGGTGTATCGCCCGCTTTCCGCCGTGCCGACGGACCACCGCTGCGCCGAGCGCACACTGAATTTTGAATGCAAAAGACGGCCTTAGGGAGGCCCCGCCATGCCGCTCGACAACCGCACCGCCGCGACCGAACCATCCCGTCAACGCGCCCGGATCGGCGACAGCGCACTCGCCGGGCGTCTGCGCGGCGCGCTGAAAGGGGGGGTGCTGTTCGACCCCTTCACGCGCGGGCGATACAGCACCGACGCGTCGATCTACCAGATGGAGCCGGTGGGCGTCGTCGTGCCGCGCGACGAGGAGGATGTGGCGGCCGCCCTGGCCATCGCGGCGGAGGAGGGGGTGCCCCTGCTGCCGCGCGGCGGCGGCACCTCGCAATGCGGGCAGACGGTGAACGAGGCGCTGGTCCTCGACGGGTCGAAGCATCTGAACCGCATCCTGGCGGTGGACGCCTCAGCCCGGACCGCGCTGGTCCAGCCGGGCATCGTGCTGGACCACCTGAACAAGGCGCTGAAGCCGCTCGGCCTGTGGTTCCCGGTGGATGTGTCCACCTCCGCCCAGGCGACCATCGGGGGCATGGCCGGCAACAACAGCTGCGGCACCCGCTCGCTCCGCTACGGCAACATGGTGCACAACGTCCGGGCCATCGACGCGCTGCTGGCCGACGGAACGCCGGTCCGCTTCGACGGCTCCGCGCCCGACACGGCGCGCCACCGCCAGATCGAGGCGGCGCTGAAGGCCCTCTACGCCCGCGAGGCGGAGGAGATCGCCGCACGCTTCCCCGCCGTGCAGCGCAAGGTCGGCGGCTACAACATCGAGCGGCTGGGCGGCGAGCATCCCAACCTTGCCAAGCTGCTGGTCGGGTCGGAAGGCACGCTGGCCTTCTTCCAGCGGGTCGAACTGTCCCTGGCGCCGCTGCCCCGGCACAAGGTGCTGGGCGTCTGCCACTTCCCGACCTTCCGCAAGGCCATGGAATCGGCGAAGGCCATCGTCGCGCTGAAGCCCGCCGCCGTGGAGCTGGTGGACCGGACGATGATCGAACTCGGCCGCGACATCCCGCTGTTCCGCGCGACCATGGACCGCTTCATCCGGGGCGAGCCGGAGGCCCTGCTCCTCGTCGAATTCGCCGGGGAGAACCGGGAGGAGGAAATCGCCAACCTCGGTCGGCTGGTCGAGCTGATGGGCGACCTGGGCCTGCCCGACGCGGTGGTGGAGGCCACCGATCCGGCTTTCCAGTCCGCCATCTGGGAGGTGCGCAAGGCCGGGCTGAACATCATGATGTCCATGCGCACGGAGCGGAAGCCCGTCTCCTTCATCGAGGATTGCGCCGTCCCGCTGGAGCATCTGGCCGACTACACGGAGCGGCTGACCGAGGTGTTCCGCAAGCACGGCACCACCGGCACATGGTACGCCCACGCGTCGGAAGGCTGCCTGCACGTCCGGCCCGTCCTGAACCTGAAGCAGGAGCTTGAGGTCCGGAAAATGCGCGCCATCGCGGAGGAAGCCTTCGCGCTGGTGCGCGACTACAAGGGCTCCCACTCCGGCGAGCACGGCGACGGGCTGGTGCGGTCGGAGTTTCACGAGCCCATGTACGGCAAGCGCTTGGTCGACGCCTTTCGGGAGGTGAAAACCCTGTTCGATCCGGCCGGCCTGCTCAACCCCGGCAAGATCGTCGATCCGCCGCGCATGGACGACCGCAGCCTGTTCCGGTTCAAGCCGGGCTACGCCGCCGTGCCCTTCGAGACCGCGCTCGACTGGTCGGAGTGGAACGGATTCCTGGGCGCGGTGGAGATGTGCAACAACAACGGCACCTGCCGGAAATCCGACCCCGGCGTGATGTGCCCGTCCTATCGCGCCACAAAGGACGAGCAGCACGTCACGCGCGGGCGCGCCAACACGCTGCGGCTGGCGGTGACCGGGCAGCTCGGCCCCGACGCCCAGACTTCTGACGCGCTGACCTCGGACGGGGTGATGGAGGCGCTGGACCTCTGCGTCGGCTGCAAGGGCTGCAAGCGCGAATGCCCGACCGGCGTGGACATGGCCAAGATGAAGATCGAGGTGCTTGCCCAGCGCCGCAAGCGCACCGGCCTTCCCCTGCGGGAGCGGCTGATCGCGTGGCTGCCGCGCTACGCCCCCGTGGCGTCGCGGCTCGGTCCCCTGCTGAACCTGCATGGGCGCATTCCCGGACTGCCGGCCCTGACGGAACGCCTGCTGGGCCTGAGCCGGCACCGGCCGCTGCCGCACTGGCACGCGCGCCCCTTCGCGCCGGCACAGGCTGGCAGGCCGGGCAGGGTAGGGGAGGTCGTTCTGTTCACGGACACCTTCAACCGCTGGTTCGAAAGCGACAACACGCGGGCGGCGGTCCGCGTGCTGGAGGCGGCGGGCTATGCGGTCCATGCCGCGGCCCCGGCGGATGGCGGGCGCCCCCTGTGCTGTGGCCGCACCTTCCTCGCCGCCGGTCTGGTGGAGGAGGCGCGGGCCGAGCAGCGGCGGCTGGTCGCGGCGCTGATTCCCCATGTGGAGCGCGGGCTGCCCATCGTCGGGCTGGAACCCTCCTGCCTGCTGACCCTGCGGGATGAGCTGAAGGCGGTGCTGCCCGGCCCGGAAGCGTCGCGGATCGCCGACCATGCGCTGCTGTTCGAGGAGTTCATCGATCGCGAGCGGGCGGCGGGCCGGCTGGACCTTCGCCTGAAGCCTCTGCCGGGGCGCCGGGCGCTCGTGCACGGCCATTGCCACCAGAAGGCCATGGGGGCCATGCCGCCGGTGGAACGGGTGCTGACGCTGGTGCCGGACCTTGCCGTAACGGTGCTACAATCCACCTGTTGCGGCATGGCCGGCGCCTTCGGCTACCAAGCGGAACACCACGAGGTGTCGATGAGGATGGGGGAACTCGACCTGCTGCCCGCCGTGCGCGCGGCCGACGCGGACACCATCCTGGTGGCCGACGGCACGAGCTGCCGGCACCAGATCCGGGACGGCGCCGGGCGCGAGGCGGTGCACGTCGCCGTGGTCCTGGAACAGGCCCTGTCGAGAGATGCCGGGGCGGAGGGCGAAGGATGACCCCCATCGACCGCTCCAGCCTGCACGCGGAGGTCGTCTCGCGCCTGCGCGCGGCCATCGTGGACGGCGAGCTCGCTCCCGGATCCCGCATCAACGAGCGCGAGCTGTGCGAGCGCTTCGGCGTGTCCCGCACCCCGTTGCGCGAAGCGCTGAAGGTGATGGCGAGCGAGGGGCTGGTCGTCCTGCTGCCCAACCGGGGCGCCCGCGTCGCGACGCTGACGCGCGCCGACATCGAGGACACCTTCAAGGTGATGGCCTGCCTGGAGGCCCTGTCCGGCGAACTCGCCTGCGCCAACATCACCAAGGAGCAACTGGCCGAACTGCGCGCCCTGCATTACGAAATGCTCGCCCATCACGCCCGGCGCGACCTGGAGGCCTATTACCGGCTGAACGAGCGCATCCACCAGATGATCCTGACGGCGTCGGGCAACCCGGTGCTGATCGCCACCCACGCCGGGCTGGCCCTGCGCATCCGCCGCGCCCGCTACGTGGCCGACATGCCGCGCGGCTGGTGGGATCAGGCGGTGCGGGAGCACGAGCAGATCCTGGACGCGCTGACCCGACGCGACGGTGCCGCCATTTCGGCGCTGCTGAGACGGCACCTGGAACGCAAGATCGACCTGATGGCCCGGTCGGCCGACGAGGTCACGGCCCCGTCCGCCGCGTAAGGGCGGCCCAATTCACCGCGGGCAAGGTCCAATTTGTAACAGGATACGATAATTTACGACATGGATGCTGCGGCCTCGCCGGCCTATCATGCCGTATAAAAGTCGGTCGCCACAGACCACAACCTCTGCATGAAGCCGGAATGCCCGCAGGTCCACTTTCTCTTTTCAGCGGCGAGTTCATCCGTCCTGAGCGTGAGGCGGCGTTCCAATCGGAGCGTTTGTCCGAGACGGTTCGTCACGCGCGTCTTCTTTTCCTGCTGTCCGTCATCCTGAACACGCTGTTTTTCGTCAGCGACTGGCGCTTTTACGGACAGCCGCATTTTTGGGTTGCGATTCCCGCGCGTGCGGTCGTGGTTGCCGTCTCCCTGGCCTGTTTTCTGCTGATCCGGCGCGCCGCCGATTTCCGCCGGGCGCAGAGGACGATGCTCGCCTGGGAATGGATCACCGGCGCGGCGGTCGCGGCGCTGGTCAGTTCGCACAGCGACATCGCCTTCTTCGTCGTGCTGATGCTGCCGTCCATCTATTACCTGGGCGTGCCCACCTCCTTCCGCTGGACGCTCTTGTCGGGTGTCGGGTGCAGCGCGATGATGCTGGCGGGCTACGAGGCGCCGGGGCCGCTGTCCTCGACGTTGACCGGCATGATCCTGGCCATGCTGATGCTGAACTGCGCGCTGGCGCTGGTGGTGATCCGGTCGAACCGCCTGCGCCGGCTGGAGTGGGCGGCGACCCAGGCCGAGCGGCTCGCCAACAACGCCCTGGCGGAAAGCCGGGAGATGTTCGAGCGGATGTTCATGGCGGTGCCGATCCCGCTGGTCGTCACCGCCAAGATCGACGGCCGGCTGATCAAGGCGAACCACGCCGCCCTGTCCTATTTCGGCGGAACGCCGGAGACGCTGGGCATCCATTCCATCGAACAGGTGTACGACGACCCGAAGGCCCGGGCCGCCCTGCTCGCCGGGCTGGAGGGCGCCGGGCGGGTCGACGGCTTCGAAACGCGGGTGCGCTTGGCCGATGGCGCGGTCCGCGACGTGCTGCTGGCGGCGTCGGCCCTGGTGGTCGGCGAAACGGAAAGCGTCATGGCCGGCGTCGTGGACATCACCGGCCGCAAGGCGATGGAGGCGCATCTCGCCCGCCTCGCCACCACCGATCCGCTGACCGGGCTCGCCAACCGCACCCAGTTCTTCGCCAGGGCGGAGGCCGAGATCCAACGGGCGGCGCGCTATCGTCGGCCACTGTCCATCCTGATGGTGGACCTCGACCATTTCAAACGCATCAACGACACCTACGGCCACGAGGTCGGGGACCGGGCGTTGCAGGCCTTCGCGGCGCTCTGCAAACGGACGCTGCGCCAGCAGGACTGCGCCGCGCGGCTGGGCGGGGAGGAATTCGCGGCCCTGCTTCCGGAAACCGACGGGCCGGGCGCCTTGCTGGTGGCGGAGCGCTTGCGCGCGGCCGTTGAGGAGATGCGGCTGGAGAACGCGCCCCTGACGCTGCGGCTGACCGCAAGCATCGGGCTTTCGGAGGTTCAGCCGGGCGAGACCGGACCGGACGCGGCCCTGTCGCGCGCCGACCGGGCCCTGTACGCCGCGAAACGCGCGGGCCGAAACCGGGTCGTGGACCATCGCGGCATCGAGCCTTCCGCCGCTTGCGGAACGGACTGCATCCCCCGTTGACACCGGGGTTGGTGGCGAGAAATACCCTTGGATCGCCGCATCACGAGCGATGCACGTGTCCAACCCGACCTCCTCGAAGCCGTTAAGCCCTTGTACTGACACAAGAGTTGCACTTCAGAATAGAATCCATCCGTTTCATCATCAATGTTCCATAAGCTTCATTATGGAAAAACATATACGCAACCGCTGAAATGGCGTCCTGTTGATACGGAGACACCGATGCCAACGCACGGACCTGTCCGCTGTTGGCGGGAGCGAACAGGTCCCACCGCACACCGCCTGAAGGAACCGTCATGAAGGAAATGACGGAAAAGCACCTCGCCATTCTGCGACGGCACATGGTCGAGGTGATCGCCATCCAGGCCGAACTCGCCAGCGAGGAAATAGGGAAGGCAACGCTCGACGAGCGGGTGATGGCGGCGATGCAGCGGGTACCGCGACACCTCTTCGTGCCGGCGGAGGTCGCTCCCTACGCCTACCACAACATGCCGCTGCCGATCGGCTTCGACAAAACCATCTCGCAGCCGTTCCTCGTGGCACTGATGACCGACCTCCTCGACCCTCGGCCGGATGAAACGGTTCTGGAGGTGGGCACCGGGCTCGGCTATCAGGCGGCCATCCTGGCGGAACTCGCGCGACAGGTCTGGAGCGTCGACGTCGTCGAGGAGTTCGCGACCATGGCCGAAGCCCTCCTGCGGCGCCTTGGCTACGGCAACGTCGGCATCCGCACCGGCGATGGCGCGCGGGGGTGGAGCGAGCATGCGCCCTTCGACAAGATCATGGTGACGGCGGCCGCGGAACGGGTGCCGCCGCCCCTCATCGAGCAGTTGAAACCCGGGGGCCGCATCGTACTGCCGCTCGGCGCCACGGAACGCCAGATGCTTACGGTGGTCGACAAGGACGCGGCCGGGGCCGTCGCCTTGCGCCGGATCATCCCTGTCCGGTTCACGCAGCTTGAAACCGTGCAGTGAAAGGGTTTCTGAGCGTTCGGAAACGAGGGCGTGATGTCCGTCACAGACAAGCGGCGCAAGTTTGCGCTAACATCAGTCCAGTCCAGCAGCTTCCCCAGCAGTTTCCGAAGCCGATCATGACCGCCCTGACCGACACGGATCGAATTCTTCTGCGCACGGCGCTGACGGCGGCCCGACGATACAACGTCCCGTCCGTCGGGGTGCGCACCGACACGTTGGAGCGGCTTCTCGCCCATCTCGCCGAGTTGGAGCGGGGCCGGGCCGACGCACCCGACGCCCATGAGCCCGCCCCCGGATGACGGCCCCTTTCCGTCCGGCCTTTCTCGGGCGGTCCGGGACGCCTGGTTGTTTGATGGCGGAACGTTGTTGGGACCCGGTCTGCCCTGAAAATGGTCTGTTGGGCCATCCAAGAGCATGGCTGGTGGATCGGATAGCGTCCAGGTCGCCCGCCTCCAGCGTCGGGTGTGTTTGCTACCGAACATCGCATCCCCGCGGTCAAGCCTCGGAAGGGCAGGCGACCACCGCGCGCAGGCGGGCGGGGTCGACCGGCTTGGTCAGATAGCCGGTCAATCCGCAGGCCTTGTAGGCTTCCACGATCTCCGCCAGGGCGTCGGCGGACAGTCCCCACACGGGAATTGCCGCCGCGTCCGTCGGCAGCGCACGGATAAGGCGGGTGGCCTCGTCCCCGTTCATGGTCGGCATCCGGATGTCCATCAGCACCAGATCGAATCCGTCCGGGTTGGCGGCCGTCCGGCGGCCTTGCGCCCGCACGGCCTCCACAGCGGCCGCGCCGTCCTCCACGCAGACGATCTCGTGCCGGTCGCGCCGCAGAATGGCCGCGACAAGCTCGCGGTTGGTGCGGTTGTCCTCGGCCAGGAGGATGCGGCGCGGCTGGCGGCCGGTGTCCGCGCCCGCGCCGTCCGGATCGAGGCTCGCCGTCGCCGCGACGCCGCAGGGCACGCGGACCCGGAAGGTGGAGCCCTCGCCCGCGACCGAGCGGGCCTCGATCGTGCCCTTCATCAGGGCGATGATCCGGTGCGCGATGGCCAGCCCCAGGCCGGTGCCGCCGAACCGCCGGGACACGGTCTCGTCGGCCTGCCGGAACGGCTCGAAGACGTGCGCGAGCTGTTCCCCGGTCATGCCGATGCCGGTGTCGCTCACCGTGAACTCAACGAAGCCCGGCGGATCGCCGGACACGGCAACGGTGATCCGCCCGCTCCGGGTGAATTTGCAGGCGTTGCTGACGAGATTGGCGATGACCTGGCGCACGCGCACCGCATCCCCCGCGATCATCGGAGGCGTGGACGGCTCCACGCGGATCACCAGCGCGTTGCCCTTTTCGGCGGCCTGCGAGGCGAACAGCTCGCCGATCTGGCGCACGACCTCCGCCGGCCGGACGATTCCCGGCTCCAGAAGCAGGCGGCCCGCCTCGATCTTCGAGAAATCCAGGATGTCGTCGAGGATGCGCAGCAGGTCCTTCGAGGCACTCGCGATCGTCTGAGCCCATTCCCGCGGCTCGCCATCGGGCAGCGCCTCCGTGAGCAGTGACGCGAAGCCGACGACCGCGTTCATGGGCGTGCGGATTTCATGGCTCATCATCGCCAGGAACTGGCTCTTGGCGCGTTCGCCCGCCTCCGCGCGCTCCTTGGCCAGCTTCAGGTCGGTGATGTCCACCGCGGAGCCCAGGACGTAGGAGGTTCCGGTCGCGCGGTGGAACGGCCGTTTGGAAATGCGGAAGCAGCGCGATCCGCCGTCATGGACGGACAGGGTCTGTTCGAGTTGCAGCGACTCCCCGGTTTCGAGGACGTGCCGGTTCTCCTCCAGCCAGGTGGGCACCAGGCCGTGGCCGGTCGCCTCGAAGCTCTCGCGGCCTTCGATGTCCTCGACACACCGCCCGAACAGGTCGGCCAGGGGCTGGTTGACCAGGACGTAGCGCCCGTTCGGGTCGTGGACGAAGATCGGGTCGGGGACCAGATCGACGACGGCGCGCAGGAAGATCCGCTGCTCGTCCAACTCCAGTTCGACGCGCTTGCGGTCGGTGACGTCGCGCTCGTTGAGCAGGATGAGCGGGGCGCCGGTCACCGGATCCAGGGTCCGCCGGGCGTCCAGCCCATGCCATCCGCGCCCGGCGGAGGTCCGCACCTCGACCTCCCGGCTGAAGGTCTCGCCGTCGGCGAGCGCCTGGAGCAGGTCCCGACGGTCGCGCTCCCTCACCAGATGCTCCGCCAGTTGCCCGGCGCGCCTCTCCGGCGCGACCGGACCGTAGGCGCGCTGGGCCGCCGGGTTGCGCATCAGCGGCCGGCCGTCGTCGGTGAACAGCGTGATCATGACGTTGGTGTGGTGCAGCGCCTCCACCCCGCGCAGCGTGGCGGGGTCGATGGGCTGGTCGATCACCTGCGCTTCGTGCAGCATGGCCAGCCGGCCATCGGGCAGGCGGATGCCGGTCCGGCGCACGCGGGCCGTGACGGGGCAGCCCTTGGGGTAGAAGGTCCACTGGTCGACCGGCTGCTGGCCCGCGACCAGTTCCTCGTGCAGGGCCGCAAGGCGGGTCCGGGTCGCCTCCGACATGTCGCTGAAGTCCCGCGCGCAGAATTCGGCGAGGTTGGGGGAGTCCCAAAGCGCCAGCGCCGCGCGGTTCGCCCAGACCATGCGGGGAGCCTGGCTGTCGAACACCCAGATCGGCATCCACAGATGCTCGAAGCCCGGCAGGCTTTCAAAGGCGATGGCCCGGTCCGTGCCGTCGAAAGCTTCCAGGACACCCCCTCCCGATTGCGCGCGTGACATGACCGAGCCCCTGCCCAAAACATTCGTCATGAAAACATAATCGCCGACGGTGCCGACGTGGCATGGTCCGTCGCGACCTGTTGAGATTGCGTAAAGACTAGACGTCAGTCCAATCTGGAGTTTTGAATAATCACGATAACCCTTTCGTCTAGTCTACATGGTGCGGTCTCTGGCGAACGGCGTCGGCCGATCAGTCCTGGCCTGCACCACAGGCATGGTGCTCACCAAGCCATTTGTGAACGTCACGCACCGGGAGGGGGTGGCACCATACCACACGACCTTTGGTTGTAACTGCTCACCTGGCTGGCGGCTGGTAAGTGGTCAGGCGACGACGAAGGTTCCGTCGATCAGGTCGCGGATGGCGGTCCAGGCGGATTGGCCTTGCCGGCG
>NZ_JBPXMQ020000079.1:0-12867 GCF_053470405.2 Azospirillum mesophilum | reverse complement strand
CGCCAGCCGTCCCAATGAGCGAAGCGAACGGGACGCTGGCGGGGGGTCCAGGGGGCTTCCCCCTTGGCGAGCGCCCAGAGGCACCAAGCGTAAGCGCGGTGGCCTATGGGCATTGCTCGCTCCTAACCCAACGCTCCTGTTTTTGCACTTTAGCGGCTAAAACGCGAACTAACCTGTGAAGAGGCGTATTCAAATTTTAGCCGCTAAAATGAAGCCACCATTTTTGAAGAGTAACACGTTTCAATGGCAACTGGAAAGTGTGGAAAGTTTTCAACTATTCTGATAAGATGAGCGTCATAGGAAACGACAAACATTTAGGCGAACATGAGCACGAACAACGACAAGATTGCGAAGGCCGCAAGCGCACTGGATGCGCTCACACCTAAGCCCACGACACCCAAAGGCGCTATGGCAATCGTTGACGCGCTGTATGACAAGATCAGCGCAGCAATTGAAAAGGGCTACACGTACGATGAGATTTCAAAGCTTCTCGCCGAAGCCGATGTGAAGATTAGCGCATCAACGTTGCGCCAATACTATAAGCAGCGCAGTGGAGGCGCTAAGAAGCGCCCCCGCACTAAGCGCAAGACTGCGGCTGAAGGCGGCGCGAGCGACAAGA
The DNA here is from genome assembly GCF_053470405.2 of Azospirillum mesophilum. Lineage (NCBI taxonomy): Bacteria > Pseudomonadati > Pseudomonadota > Alphaproteobacteria > Rhodospirillales > Azospirillaceae > Azospirillum > Azospirillum mesophilum. The sequence goes on along the minus strand of NZ_JBPXMQ020000079.1, from coordinate 12,248 downwards.
CTCCAGCGGAAACCTTGGCCTGAGGGGGCGCCAATGAGGACGTTACCCACGCTCTCCATTCTGATGGCGCTTGCTGCTGGCATGGGACAGGCGGAGGCGCAGACAATCCGCCCCTGCAAAATCGACCTTGAAGTCAGCGCCTACGCCAGAGCGGAAACCAAGCCGCGCGTCATGCAGATTGAGCAGGAACGCTGCAAAGCGGTCGATGCGGCAATGCAGGAATGGACGGAGACTGCGGATGCGCTCGCCAGCATTGCCGATGACACCACCAGCGCGGCCAACGCGCGCCATTGGGACAGACTGCGCGCGCTGCTCGTCAAGGCTCGCCCTGTCATTGACAAGGCGCTGAAGGCCGCAACCGACAATCCGGACGTGGCAGGCGCGGCCGATGTCGTCGCGCAACTCTCAGCAACCAATCTTGGCTATCGTTTTCAGAATGCCCGTCTGAAGCTGCCGCAGAACCTGGATGAAGCCTTCGCGGAACTCGACCGGGCTTCAACCAAAGACGGCGAACAGGAAAAGGCGGCGACCATCCTCGCCACCTTGTCACGGACGCTGCGCGGTTCTGTCATCAGTTACGCGAACGGCCTGTCGGTGAAGGTGTCTACGACCTTCCGGAAAGCCGTCATGCAGCTTGCGGAAGAAGACAGCAAAGGTCGGGCGCAGGAGCTTGCCGGCTCCCTCGCACAAGGGGCGGCGCCGAGTACGGGCGGCGCCATAAACGGCGTCACCAGCGGGGTTGAGCAGCCTGATCCGGCGGCGAGCTGGCTGTGGGGCATGGGTGAACGGTTTTCCCGGTTCAGCGCGGTCCCCGGCTGGGCGTTCCTGGCCTTCGTCCTCGGTCTGATCGGCCGCGCTGGGCTGAAGAATGCCGCCAAGTTCGCGGCCTCGTGCTTCGCCCTGGGCACCGTCGTGTGGCTGGTCTACGTCTTCGTTCCCGCCGCTGTCCCCTACCTCGGGCCGTTGGCCTTCGCGGTCTGCGCGACGATGCTGGGGCCGGTGCGGGTCCTGTTCGGCACGGGCGCCAAGCCCCCCATGGTCCGGATGCCGAACCCGCAGCTGGCCCTGGCCGCCCTGGTGGTCGCCGGCATGGTCTGCTTCGTGATCGCCTTCGCCCTGCCGGCGCTGCTGGTCAACGTCCTGGCCGCCGCGGCTGTCATGCTCTTTGGCTACGTCCTCGTCACCAAGGCCGCGAAGGATGGTTCGATGCCATTCCTAGCCGGCTTTCGGAGCGGCGCAGCTCCAGCCCCGGCGGCCGGCGTCGGCCTGGATGGGCTGAAGGTGGCCGACGACATCCTGCACGGCTCGGCCGGCTGGGGCGGCTACGCCGACGCCAAGCAAGGCAGGCATTTGGGCGCGCTGGATGAGCCGGGCTTCGCCCTTGGCCGCCTCGATGCGGTCCCGGCCGGCATAGACGAGCGGTTCCGCTTTCTCGGCCATGTGGTGACCTGTGCGCCGACGGGTGCCGGCAAAGGCATCGGCGCCGTGATCCCGAACCTTCTCGAATACCCCGGCTCGGCCCTGGTGGTCGATCTGAAGGGCGAGAACTACGCCGTCACGGCTCGCCGGCGCGAGGAGCTGGGGCACAAGGTCTACGTGGTCGATCCCTTCGGCGTGACCGGCGCAGCCTCGGCCGGCTGCAACTTCATGGATCGGTTGGACGTCACTCACCCGGACTGCATCTCCCGCTCGGCCGCCCTCGCCGAATGCCTTGTGATCGCCGGCAAAGGCGAGAACGCCCACTTCGACGAAACGGCGCGCGGCCTCCTCCAGGGCCTCATGCTTCATGTCGCCGGCCTGCCGGATCGCGACCGGCGCCACCTGGGCGAGGTGCGCCGGCTGCTGACTCTGGATGAGCCGGACTTCCTGGGCGTCATGGCGGACATGGTGGCAGATCCGGACGCGGCCTATGGCGTGCCGGCGCGGGCGGCCAACACCCTCATGAGCACCGGGGATCGTGAACGCGGCTCGATCCTCTCCACCGCTCGACGGTCCACGGCATTTCTCGATGATCCCCGGATCATTGCCACGGTTTCCAGAACAGATTTCGCCTTCTCCAGGCTCAAGACGGAGTTGTTGACGGTCTATCTGGTAATTCCGCCGGATCGTCTAGAATTTTACTTCCGATACCTGCGCGCTTTCATCGGTACAGCGCTTGGTGTTCTGACCGAGACGCAGAAGAAGCCGATTTACCGTGTTGCCTTCTTCTTGGATGAGTTCGCGCAGCTTGGTCGAATGCAGTCGATTGAAAAAGCAATCTCGCTGGTTCGCGGGTACGGCATCGTCTTTTGGCTATTCATCCAAGACCTTAGCCAACTGAAGGACGCTTACGAAGAAAGGTGGCAGACGTTCATGGCGAACGCTGCAAAGCAATTCTTCGGGACTGACGACTTCGATACTGCGGAATACATCAGCAAGACGCTTGGCAAGGCCACCGTCGAATATGAAACAGCCGGGTCGTCGCGGAAAATCACGGAACTGGTGGGCTCAAACTCCGAAAACGTCCAGTACACGGGACGGGATTTGTTGACGCCAGATGAAGTGATGCGGCTTGGCCCCAAGCCCATAATCATCGTGAGAGGTGAACCACCATACATGCTTGCGCGCATAAATTACCTTAAAGACGAAGAGTACGAAGGGCAGCACGATCCCAACCCATATCATTGATTTTAGCGGCTAAAGAGCCGGAGAATGACGGAGTTTTACATGCAACAACAGACTGTTTCTCAATACGGCTGCCGCGTCTCTGGCGCGGCGGCCATCCATGCGGCCCCGGCTCCCAGCGCGTGGGCGTTGCGGCAGGAGCTGGCCGCCCTGGTCGAGCGCTACGCCGCCACTTTGGATGATGCGGAGGTCCGGCGCCTCGTCGTCACGGCTGACCGGGCGCCCTTGGCGCCCATTGTCGCCCTGGCCGAGGAACTGATGATCCAGGCCGAGTACCGCCAGCACGGCGGCTGGATGGTCGCGTTCCGCCGGCTGGCCGCGCTGGGCGGCTGATTCAATCCCTTCGGTGAGGGGCGGGGAAAGGCGCCAACCAAATCCCCCGCCACTCCCGACACTTCCCCCACTGCAAGCGAGAGAGTGACACCAATGAGCATACAGAACACGCGCCGCGCCGTCGCGGCCCTGATCCTGGCCGGCGCCCTGGCCGGCTGTCAGACAGGCCAGATGGGCACCAAGGAAACCATCGGCACGCTGGGCGGCGCCGCTGCCGGCGGCCTCATCGGCTCCCAGTTCGGCGGCGGCTCCGGGAAGCTGCTGGCGACGGGCCTGGGCGTCCTGGCCGGCGCCTTCGCCGGCCGCGAGTTGGGCGCTTCGCTCGACAAGGCGGACGAAGCACACGCCACTCAGGCGGAAAGCCGCGCGCTGCGGGCCAAGCTGGGCGAGCCGATCCGCTGGAAGAACCCGGGCACGGGCAACAGCGGCTCCGTCACGCCGATCCGCGAGGGGACCGACGCGGGGGGGAACGTCTGCCGGGAGTTCCTGACTACGTTGGCGATCGGCGGCAAGTCGCAAAACGCTTACGGGACAGCCTGCCAGCAATCGGACGGCTCTTGGAAGATCCAACCATAACACCGCAAAAGCAAAATCTGTCCTCTGATGAGTTTACCTAAACAATGCAGAGGAAGATTTTGAATATTCACTCACATTACCGGCAACGCAACAAGTATTAATGTTGACCGTGTGGCGGTATTCGTGTAGTGTTATTCAAGTGTTTTGGAGATGTCGCCGTAACTTTTTAGCGGCTAAAACGGAAAAGGCAGGAGAACGGGAAATGCGTGATCTGGTCATGATTGCTAACTTGGTTGGTCTTCGCACTGATAGCATTGTCATGAATACTGTTCTTGGATGCGCAGTCGGGGCGTTGGGCTATCAGGTCGTTCGTGTCTTCGTGTCCTATGACGCATTTCTTTTTGCCCTGATGCACTGAACGAGGATTTGAAGATGCTGAACATGCGTAAGATCGGCCGCTTCGGCGCCGCCCTGGTCGTGACCTCCACCCTTGCCGCCTGTTCGGGTGGTTCGACTGTGGTCGAGAACCGCCACGGAGCATCCACGGCGGCCCTGGTGGGCTTTGACCGGAGCCCCGTCTACTGCTGCGAGGCAGGATGGGGAGTGAGTGATGAGCGTCGCTGGGCTGCTATGCGGGCCGGCGTCATCGGACAGTGACGCTACGGCCTATAAGAAGGCCGTGCAACGCGATTAGGAGGGGGCGGCTAGGGTAAGCCGCCCCTTTTTCGTGGAGCCCATTCCTGGGCGATTTATCGGGCCGTAACGTGTATCATGGACCTCCCTCGGACCGCCCTACGAGGAAGTAGGCACGCTAGCCCGTCGTAAGCGCCTCCAGGCGTGACCCGGCGGGGTGGGTTGGCGGCGTGCTGAAAAACTTTCCCTCATTCTGGCGTAAAACACACGTCTGCGCGGCATGGATAAGCATGAAGATGGAATACAAGGGGTACGTTTCCGGGCCTATTCACTTCGATTCTGATACGGGGATCTATACAGGTATCGTTGCTGGCCTTCGTGACGTGATCCATTTTCGTGGCAAGAACGAGGATGAGTTGTTAGCCTCATTCCGCGAAGGCATTGAGGACTACCTGTCCTTTTGTTCCGAGCGTGGTCAAGCACCTGAAATGAATGCCCGATAAGTGATGGCTCTGTATCGTACGATACAGGGGTGAATGCCCCCCAGCGGGGGGCAGAGGGGCACAGCCCCTTGGGGGGCTAAGCCGATTCAAAATCGGCCTCGCGCGCCTGCGCGCGCTGAGACATCACACTGGCCGCGAAGTGGTCGAACTGCCGGCTATGGAAATGTGGACAGTCGGCCTTCGGCCGACCGGGGAGGTTGCCCCCGGCGCCGCTGCGCGGCTCGTTCCGGGGACAACCTCCCCTCTGCCCACATTCCCACAGCCGCAACCAACATTGAAATATTTTGAAATTTTATTTTAAGGACTGGGGCTTGCTAGAGATCATAGAGAGAGCAGACCTAAACACTGTTTGATTCCAATAGGTTGTAAGGGGGGGGTTGGACTCCCTAGGGAGTCCAACCCTGGACCTCTTAGGAGGTCTAGGTTTGCTCAAAAATCGAGCGCAAGCGCTCAAAAACCGTTGCTGTTTGATCCGGGGGCGGGATACTCTCGCGCTCGATTTTTGAGCGCACGGAGTCCACCCGTAGACTCCTTAGGAGGTCTAGGTTCATGAGCAGGGAAGTTGGAAAGAAGGTCACCCCTAGGGCGCAAACCTGGGTACAGACCGAACGTGAGGCGCATGTGCAGTGGGGACGGCTTGTAGTCAGCAATCCCCTCGCTGCTGCGGTGATGCACCAGCTCGTGGCGATCATGGATCGCAACAACGCGGTCTGTATCTCACATCAGACGTTGGCCGACTTGGTTGGCTGTCATTACACCACCGTCAAGCGGGCGCTGAAGTACCTTGAGAAAAACAACTGGGTGCAAGTTGTTCAGCTAGGGGTTCGTGGCACTGTAAACGCCTACGTCATCAATGAACGGGTCGCCTGGGCCGATTACCGCGATAACAAGAAGCTTGCCATATTCTCGGCACGGATCGTTGCGGATGCCGCCGACCAGTCACAAGCGGCCCTGTCTCCGGGCAAGCTGCGCCGTGTACCAATCATCCATCCACCGGAAGAGGCATTGCCTGCCGGTGAGTGGCCTCCTGGCTCGCAAGCTCAATTGCCGGGCATGGAGTCGGTCGTCGTCGGCCCTCCGCGCGACGATGAGCATGAGGAAATGGATCTCATCGATCCGGCTGAGCACGACAGGCTGCCGGCAAGAGGGAAGCGGTAATTTTGGATATATGGATATATTGAGGTAAAGCCATAACACTGCTATGATTTTTAGAACTTATGATTTTTGGATATAAGGATATCCAATATGAAGTGTCTGGCTGTAGTGATGCAGAAAGGTGGGGTCGGCAAGAGCACGATTGTGCGTGCCCTCGCCATTGCCGCGCTGGTCGCGGGCAAACGGGTGGGGGTGGTGGACATGGACCCCCAGGGCAGTGTTGCGAAGTGGGCAAAGCGTCGATCAGTGCCGGCGCCGACCGTTGTGACGGCCACGGCCGCGACGTTGCCGGATGAACTCGACAAGCTGGCCAAGCGCGGCGCTGAGGTGGTGCTGATCGATACACCGCCGCACACTATGGCGGCCGTTCAGGTCGCGGCCGAACATGCGGCCGGGGTCATCCTCCCCGTCAAGCCGTACCCCGACGATTTGGACGCTCTGCCGGCGACCGTGCAGATTATCCGCGACATGGGGCGGCCGGCCGTGCTGGTCATCAATGCCGCGCCGGCTCGCGCTCAGGCGTCAGCCCAAGCCCGCGCGCAACTCGCGCGCCTCGGTCTGCCAGTCCTGCCGCACGATATCGTTGACCGGATCACACACCCTTACGCCACAGCCGGCGGACAGACTGCCCAGGAGTATGAGCCAAAGGGGAAGGCCGCGGCTGAGGTTGCCGCAGCTTGGGAGTTCATCGCAGCAACGTTCCAACTCTAATTCTGGATATTTGGAAATCCAAATATCCAGAAATCGCCAAATGAGGGCGAACTCCATGGCAGCTAAACGAAAACCAATCTACCCGACGCTTGATCTGAACGAGAACCAAGCCACCGAACCGCCCGAGGTGGAAGTGCCGTCGCCTCCTGCGGCCCTTGCCGATCTCCCCACGCCAGCACGGCCTCCCTCGATCCCCACGAAGCAACCGACGGGGCGTAGTCGAGGCCGCCCCAAGACTGACCGGGATCAGGTGCGCGCTGCGGCCAAACCCTTCCCTCTCTACCTGAACCCCGAGGGGCACAAAGCCCTGAAACGCTATGCCCAAGACACTGAGCGGCGGATGCACGACGTCCTCATGGAATGGGTGGAGGAGGGGGCACGCAAGGCCGGTTTCCGCGCCCCCTTCCGTGTGCAAAGTGACAGCTGACAGGACACATCGCCGCATCTGACAGTGAGGGCCTGCACCATAGCGGGTCTAGCATCCCCCCCTTGACGCCATATCGCCACTGTGTTGATCGTCACGCTCCACTTTCGCGTATAGGACGAATGATGTTCCGTGCTGTTCCCATTGCCGCTCTGGCGCTCTCTCTGGTTTCAGGGGCTGCTCACGCCGCCGACGCACCCGCCCGGCAACCGGTTCTCCCGCAGCCCTTGCAGACGCCCCAGCCTACCAACGGCATCATCATGCAGGCCATCCAGCCGTCGACCACTCTGGTGGAGCAGTCCCAAATCTCCTCGCTGCTATGGATCTACGATACCAACGCCAAGCAGCTGATGCTGTGTGCCGCCCGCACGAACCGTGAGTTCGATTGCTCGCGCGCCGTCCGGCCAAACTGGTCTGGGCAATAGACTAGGGTTGTTCCAAGTCGATCGGCCGGCGACGTTGGACGCCGGCCACTCCAGCAGCAGGCTGGGATCGACTTTGGTACCCTCAGAATGGGGCGCGCGAGCCATTTTCGGGGCGACATCTTCTCCTCCCCGGGAGAGACATAAATGTCTGAGCTGCGGAGACACCAATGTCTCCCAAAGCAGAGGCCTCAGTCGCTAATAGCCCGTAACCGACTAACCATCGGTAACCCCAAGCCCTAGACAAAAACGTCTCCCCTTCAAAGCCTGAGCATGGCTTGCAAGCTGGGCCGCCCCCGCGTATCTCGGCTGTGGTAGCTCAACACAGCGAGGTCTTGGCCATGAGCAATGTCGTCACCCTTCCCCCGAAAGCTGCCACGCCTCCGGAGGCTGACAAGGCGTTTCCCAAGCGTTGGGGCGCGAAGGTGGCGGATCATGGCTACGTCATGGTTCCGGAGATGCTCCTTGCCTTCCAGGGGCGACTCCGGCTGCGCTGCACTGAGGTGACAATGCTGCTGCAGATCATGACATTCTGGTGGGCCAAGGGTGGTCTACCGTGGCCTTCGAAAGCCCGGCTGGCTGAGAGACTCGGGGTTACGGAGCGGCAAGTTCAGAGGACACTGACCAAGCTGGAAAAGCGCGGCTTCATTAAGCGGCAAGAACGCTTCTATGGAAGCGGGAGCCAAACCAGCAACGCCTATGACCTGAGCGGCCTTATCGCCGAGCTGAAGAGGCTTGAACCCGAGTATCGAGCGGCAAAGGAAAAGGCCAAAGCAGAACGCGCTGAGGTCGAGAAGATGGTTCCCGGCGAGTACAATCCCGTCAAGTGATTCATTCTAAAAATTGTCAGCACCAACTTCAACGGAGGTGCCTGCCAGCCTGACACGTGAGATCAACCCATGGCCACGCCTCGCAACAAAAAGCTGCTGTGCTTCATCGACGAATACATTCCGGGGAATACGAGCGACCTCTACCTCGGAGCAGTCTTCGTGCCTGCAGCTGAAGCTGGCCGAGTTGATAAGACTTTTAGTGATTTGCTTCCGGCAAATGCAAATGAGGTCCACGGCGTCAACCTAGAGGATGCAACCATCGAAGGGTTGCTGGATGGACTCTTTAAGGCCAGCCCATCGTCTCACCTGCTTATGATTAATCGGCGGATCACAGGTACCACTGGCGCCGCACCACATGTCTATGGAAACGCTGTTGTTGAACTTGTTAAAATTGGAATGCGGACTTTCCGCACGGAAAAACTAACGTTCAAGCTGAAGAATGAACGACGAGTGCTGAACAACCTGGATTTGATACTGGATCGCAATCAGCACAACACTCATCCTCAGTTTGAGGCGGTGATGCAGAAATCACGTTCAGAGGGAAGCTTTCGCGGTGTGGATGGGGTTAGCTGCATCGATTCCGCGGCATCGCGGCTGCTTCAGATCGCGGATCTGGTTGCGACAACTAGGCGGTGGATCGTTGGAGGAGCTGTTCGGGCGGATGCCCTGCGGGATCGTTTTGGAATTCGTGTATGCTGAAGCAGAAAGGGCGGCCCAAGGGCCGCCCGATCCGGGAAACTGGGTGGGGTAGGTGATCGTCAACCGTCAGCTTTTGGCTTTCGGGTGATCACAGCGCTAGCCAAGCACGCGGCCGGACTAGTCGCAGATGGGGTCAACCCCACGAGCCCATATATAACGCCCCCCATCCGTGTGCACAACCCCTCAATGGGGTGCCCAGTTCCCCGCTGGCTGATTGGAGTGAATGCCCCCAACCGAGGCAGAATAAGCTTTAGCGCCCTGTATCGGTTCCCTGTTCCACTGCTACTCAGCTCCCTGATCGCCACCTTTGTTGGCGGCTCAATGAGCCATGCGTGAGGACCAAAACGAAACCGGCCGGCACCGTCGTTGCTGACGGTGCCGGCCGGCCTGGTGCACGACCTGGCTAACCGATTTCGGCGCCCTGCTGCCGCTCGGCCGCCCGCTTGGCGGTGAAGCGTTCCATCGCAGCCGTCCGCCGTTGCTCGCGGTCCTGGGGCTGCCCCATTTTGTCCGCGGCCTCGGCCGTCTCGTGCCGCATCTTGTCGGACACGATTTCGTTGAAAATGGACAGGTTCGGGCCTGCCTTCCCGAACGCCTGCTCCAGCTGCTCGCCCGGCGTCTTCTTCACCGCCAGTTCAAGCTTGCCGTCTGCATCCTCTGTGACTTGTAGCGTGCTCATAGGTTCCTCCTGCTCATCCAATGCCGCCTCGGCCCCCTCGGCCGTGGCTGTTATCGCGCTCACGCTGCTGCCCGAACCTGTTGAGGGCCTGTTGCCGGCGCTGCTCGATCTCCTTCCGGCGCACGGCCTCCTGGCGCTCGCGCACGGCCTGCATCCGCTTGGCCAGCTCCGGATGCTCCTCGGCCACCTCGCGAGCCGCGCGCAGGTGAATGTTCTCCTTCACCTGCCCATAGCTGCTGTCGTGGCCGAGGAAGGCCCTTAGCTCCTGCTCGCGGCCAAGGTGGGCGTTGCGCTCCTTCCGGGCCGCCTCGATGTCGGTCCACCAGTCCCGGCGAGCCTGCTCGTACCGGGCCTGGGCGCCCGGCACCAACGCCGCCAGCCCGCGCAGCTCGGCCGGCTGATGGCGCTCGTAGGCCGCAAGGCGCTCGTCGGCTTCCCGGCGAATGGCCGTTGCCTCGTCCAAAAGCGCCGTCGCCCGCTTCTGTAGGTCGGCCCGGCGCGCGGCGATCAGGCGTTCCCACTCGGCCATCGTCTCCCGGTCGGCCACCTCCGGCCGGTCCTGCTCGCTCGTGGGCTTGGCCTGGGCAGCGGTCGGCCGCTGCTCGGCCGTGCTGACGGTCTGGACGGTCGGCTGCCGCTCAAGGTGGGCGACATGGCGACGGGCGGTCTCATCACCAGCTCGTGCGCGATCTGCAAGCCACGTTCTGAACTCCGGCGCCTTAACTTCGGGCCGGGGCGCGGCCTGCAACTCCGCTTTCGTCGCCTGCCATCGCTGGGCCGCTACGGCGCGTTCTTCACGCGACCGCTTTTCAAACCGTCTGTCGATGATGGCATAGGTGAGATTGCGCGCCATGCCACGCCCGAACACAGCGCGGGCTATCGCCTTCCGCCTCTGCGCCTCTGCGCGCCGTTCGGCCGCTTCCTCCGCACGCTTGGCCTGCTCCTTCCGCCACGCCGCCGCGCCCTGCTGGCTGCGGTGTTCGCGGTTGGCCTGACGGTAGAACTGCGTCCGGTACTCTTGGTACTGCTGACGCAATTGTTGGGCGTCCTGCCGGCTCTGGCTCTGGCTCGGCCGCTGACGCAGAGGCACCGGATCGGAGCCGACCAAACGCTCATACCGGTCGTCACGGGCGGGGCGGTCCTGGCTCTGGCCGGCCTGGAAGGCCGCGAACGTCTGGCCGAAACGCTTCTCCAGCTTGGCGCGCGTCCACTCATTGCCGGTGACCTTCGACAGCCCGGCGCGCTCCTGGCCGTCCGTCAGGGTCAAGCCCTGGCGGTACGGCTCCAGGCGCAAGCCGGCGCGCTGAAGACGGTCGGTGAGATCGGCCCAAGAGGTGGCGTGCTGGAACGCCTGGGCGCCGCTCTCCGCCACGATCCGCGCGAACGGCTCCCGGCCGGTGCGGTCCTCGTGTTGGCGCTCCGCGTGCGTGGCCTGGGCCGGCGCGGGTGGATGGTCGGCGCCGGCTTCCTTCCACGAGTGATGGCCGGGGACGATCTGAAGGCCGTATTCCTTCTCGGCCTGCCGGCACACCTGCTCACACTTGGCGTAGTCGTGCGACACGCGCACGGCCTTGTAGCTCTCCGGGTCCACTCGGTTCCAGACGACGTGCACGTGGTCGCCGTCGCGGTCGGAGTGACGAACGACGATGCGCTGGTGCCCCTCCAACCCTAGCGCCTGCTCGGCCCTGTCGACCGTGGCGAGCCACTGCTCATCGGTCAGCCGCTCGCCGTCAGCGACACGGAACCACCGATGATAGACCGGCTTTTGAACGCGCTCCGACTGAGCCGCAACGGCGCGCATCTCGGCGGCGGCGGTGCGCTCCGACATCACGCCGCGCATCTCCAAAACCTGGGCGTCGTCCTTCTCGGTCACGTACGCAATGCAGCCGGCGAAGCCGCGACCGTGGCTCACTCCGCTAATCATCCGGCAAGCCCTTCAATGGCGGCGCGCACCTCGTCCAGCAGAGGCGCCAACGCCTCGGCCGCTGGCACATGGCCGGTCTGGTGGGCACGCTTGGCAAGCTGGTTCAGGTTGTTCCCGACACGGGACAGGGCGGCAATGGTGGCGCTGGTGTCCTTGACTCGCACCGACTGGCCTAGCGCCACCTCACGGACGAAGGCGGCAACCGTCCGGTTGACTCCCTGGGCGCGGGCTTCCAACGCCTCCAGCTCGGCCGGCGACAGACGGACGCGAAGGATCTCCGTCCGCTGGCGTTTGTCACTCCCGCTGCTCATTCTGCCTCCAGCTTGCGTGCGCGCTTCGCCTGCTTGGCCCACTGCTCGACTTGAAAGGCTTGGAAGTCCGGCAGAACTGCTGTGACGAGCCTGTACCCCGCCGGCACGGCACACCGCGTATCCTTTGCGGCGTTCCACACCCGAGCCACGGCCTGACACACAGCCGACTTGCTTCTGGTCGGCGTGGTGAAGTCCTTTTGCGGAGCGCCGTCCACCAGAACGCGCCGCGTCACGGTCGCAAGCTCGACGGTCATTCTCGGCAATTTCGCGGCGGCCCTTTCGAACTCCTCCGCCGTCAGACGCCGCTTCGATCCGCGCATTCTCCACTCTCCATCTTCGGCCGCCAGCCGTCCCAATGAGCGAAGCGAACGGGACGCTGGCGGGGGGTCCAGGGGGCTTCCCCCTTGGCGAGCGCCCAGAGGCACCAAGCGTAAGCGCGGTGGC
>NZ_JBPXMQ020000078.1:0-13545 GCF_053470405.2 Azospirillum mesophilum | reverse complement strand
CCGGCAAGGCCAATCCGCCTGGACCGCCATCCGCGACCTGATCGACGGAACCTTCGTCGTCGCCTGACCACTTACCAGCCGCCAGCCAGGTGAGCAGTTACGCTTCCACGGCATCGTGGACCTGCAAGCAGCCATCCACAGCTTTCTCAAGGAGCGCAACACGACGGCCAAGCGTTTCATATGAACCGCCGGTCCCGATCGCATCATCAAGAACGTTAACAAAGCGAAACGAGTGTCAGACACGATCCACCAGGTGCAGGGTGGTGCGTCAACCACCAAGTATGGTAGGATTCCGGTTGTTAAACCACCATGACCGGGAAAATGGACCTGTCTTATCGCCACAAGCCAATTGCACGTGACGGGTCGCGGCCATGAACGCCCGCATCATTCGGCACAAGATCGCCCGCTTGAACGCGGGCGCAAAGCTCCGTGTGCTGGACCTGTTCTCGGGGTGTGGCGGCCTGTCGCTCGGATTCCATGCGGCAGGTTATGAAATCGCGGCAGCGGTCGAATCCGACCGTGACGCGGCGAAGTCTCATGGCACCAACTTCCATGGCGGCACCCAGGCCCACTGCCAAGCCCGCGACATCACCGCCACCCCTCCCGCGAAGCTGACCGCAGAACTGGGCCTGGGCAAGCCCGAAGCTGCGTTTGATGTCATCGTCGGCGGCCCGCCTTGCCAAGCGTTCGCAAGAGTCGGCCGCTCGAAGCTGCGTGAGGTCGCCGACCACCCCGAAGCGTTCCGGCACGACACGCGTGCGCGGCTCTACATCGAATACCTCGACTACGTCGACGTCTGTGCCCCGCTGGCTGTGGTCATGGAAAATGTTCCCGACATGCTCAACCACGGGGGCCACAACATTGCAGAGGAAGTCGCCGAGATTCTCGACGCGAGGGGCTACACCTGCGGCTACACCCTGCTGAATTCTGCCTACTACGGAGTCCCGCAGATGCGAGAGAGAATGCTCCTCGTCGCGATCAGGCGGGAACTGGCAGACGAGGTGCTCCTTCCCGCGCCGACCCATTGGATCGATCTCCCACCCGGCTATGAAGGCTCCCGGGCGGTGGCGCTGAAGCTGCTCGCCCACACCGATACCTCTGCTGGCACGAACCACTACCTGCCCCCCCCGGAAGCCGACCGGAACGTCATCGAGAATGCGGTAACTGCCCTCGACGCACTTGTGGACCTTCCCCCGATCGACGCGCGCGCCCAACTGAAGGACGGAACGCTCAGAAGAGGAGCGCGCCGTTTCGACGCCCCGGTCCCTTATGAAGGCGAGGAGCGGCAGACCAAGTACGGGAAGCTGATGCGCGAGTGGCCCGGCTTCTCTGGCAAGGATACGCTCGTCGACCATGTCATCCGCTATCTCCCCCGCGACTACGAGCTGTTCGCCAAGTTGAAGGCGGGAGACCAATATCCTGAGGCTTACAAGTGCGCCGAACTCATGTTCGAGGAGGCCCTGGCCCGCATGGAACGACGACCGCGGAAGGGCTCGACAGCGTGGACGGCATTACGCGACAGCATCGTCCCCCCGTATGACCCCGGGAAGTTCCCAAACAAATGGCGAAAGATGGAGGCCGACAAGCCAGCCCGCACCCTGCTGGCCCACCTGGGGAAGGACGGCTACAGCCATATCCATTACGACAGCGCCCAAGCGAGAACTATTTCGGTCCGGGAAGCCGCAAGGCTTCAGTCGTTTCCCGACGGGTTCGTCTTCTGCGGCACGATGAACCCTGCCTTCCGGCAGATCGGTAATGCCGTTCCGCCACTGATGGCGCAAGCGGTGGCCGAGCGTCTCCTCGACCAGATTCGTGAAGCCATCGGCGGTGGAGCAATCGCCGCTGTCGCCGGAGCGCGCTGATGGGGAGCGATCGGCAGAAGGAGCTGGTGGTCGTCCGCTCGCTGACCGAATCCGACCTCGGACTGTTCGCGTCCCATCGCGCCGGCCTCCGCGGCCGGCAGCGGGCCATCAACATCAACGCCTCTGTAGCGCGGCGGCTGCTCAGTCCCGAGCTTTTCGAGACGGGCGAGGCAACGCTTGATTGTATGTGCATCTTCAATGGTGCCACCAACCGTGAGAGCAGGCGCCTGAACAAGTCGCAGAAGAACTGGCGCCTCGGCGGAACGAAGATCGGCGGGGAAGCCTTCGATGCCGTCGACTGCAAGGACTTTATGCTGATCCGTTCGCCGGAAAGCAACGATGGCACCTATCCTGTTACGCTCACATTCATCGCCCGTGAGGTCGACCCTCTCGCCCACGCCGGCTTAGTCGCCTTCGTCGAACGTTCCCTCGAAGGGAGTATGGCTGTCTACGAGGAAGGGACCTCTCGGTTTGAGGCGATCGCCAAACATTGCCCGCCACCGCCGCCAAGGGCAACAGCCCCAGTACCGCCTGCCTGCTCCGGTGACCACAGCCCCGTGCCCGTTCCGCCCATGCCGTCCCCATCCGCGTTGGAGAGCACCGTTCGCAGACGCACTATCCGTGAGAAGGTCCGCGAGCCACATATCCTCGAACGCATGCTGAAGGTGGCTGGGGACCTGTCCGCGCCGGCACAGCTTCGCTTCATGGAAACGGTCGAGCAGCTCGCCTCGCAACTCCGTACGGTTTTGCTGGAGACGGGCGGCATAGTGCGCATAGAAAAGGACCACCGCGCCGCATGGAGCGCGGTTGCAGGGAAGCCGATTGGATTCGTCGACGGCGGCCTTGCAAACCTGTCGATGCTCGGTTCGGCACCTGTGGCCGCCCGTGTGGGTGGATATGTCGTGACACCCGGCGAGCGCGGCCCTTCGCGCGAGCGGTTTATCGTGCTCAAGCAGCTCATTGATGAGCTTTACGCTCATGTGGAGGGAGGGGTCTACGAAGATACTTTCCCCGACGTCGGGGCGCTGCGTGACGCGGCAAGGATATCGATCGAGGCCGCGGGTGCCGTCCGTATGGTCAGTGAAAACCCCGGTATCGCGTGGATCATGCTCCACGGGTCTCTGGTGAATCCGGTATCCCGCTACACCGACATCATGAAGGACGGAGCAGTCAGGCACCGCTTCCCGGACTTCTCGGACGCCGCTTTGGCCGAATTGCTGCCGCCGGAAAGCCCGCCTCCCCAGGGGCGTGACAGAAACTTCATCAGCGTCCATTTGCGGCAATTGCAGGCGCTCCATGCGTCGTCCGCGGTGGTATGCGGCGTGGTGGAGCGCGAGGGCGCCTCTTCCACCGTCTGCGCCGCGGTGCTGGACAGCCTCAATGACCATGCCATCCGGGATCTCCTGCCCATGCCGCTGGACATGTGGAAGGATTGGTTCAGGAAAGCTATAGACCCTTCTGGCGACGACGACGGAATGGAGGGGCAGCGGATCACCGACTCGCTCCTGTTCCGATGCGTCCTCGAACCCGGCGAAGCCCTCGCCCCGGTTTCCATCAACCGCAACGTGCTGCGCAAGGCGCCACGCGCCTGGCAGACCGTGATCGCCGGATATCCAAAGCCGGTCGTATCGTACATGCAGACCACCGAATGGACAGCGCCCATCCGGATCGAGATGTTCGCCAAGGACGCCCCGCAGTTCCGGGAGGCGGCGTCCCTGGTGCTTCACTGCGCGCTTCTGCTGCCCAACTATGCCTTCCCCGTGGGGCTG
Organism: Azospirillum mesophilum; assembly: GCF_053470405.2. Lineage (NCBI taxonomy): Bacteria > Pseudomonadati > Pseudomonadota > Alphaproteobacteria > Rhodospirillales > Azospirillaceae > Azospirillum > Azospirillum mesophilum. The sequence continues at coordinate 9,914 of NZ_JBPXMQ020000078.1, read as the reverse complement.
GATATCGTCGATAAGTTCGCAAAGATCCCGGATTGGATGAGCCGGCCGGTCAACACGCGAACTGCGGTCCTTGCACTGAAGAACGCACTGGACAGCGGGGACGCTCGGCTGTTTGACGCCTTGAGGCGGATGCTGTGCGGGTCTGGACGCGAGTGGCTTCTGCGTCCGGGAATATTCAGGTAGGAGGTGGCAGGGTGCTCGACTTGGACGAGGAAGCGCGTATCGGGGACAGCGCTGACGGCTGGCGGCCCGTCGGCACTGTGGTCGGCAATGCGGGGACTGCGGAGTTTACGTTTATCCTGCGGCAGTTCCAGGCCCGAGTGGGCGACATCGTGGCCTTGGGTATGGACGTGCCCGACGGCTCCTACAACAGGCAGACGCGCATATACGTGTGGGCCCGTGTCACTGAGATTCGCCGATTCAACCCATTCTTCCCCTTCGAGGCGGCACAGGAAATCGCAGGCGAAGGCCTGTCGTTGGAGGACACTGTCCTTTCGGGCACACGGGACCAGTTGGAGGCCAGGGCACTCATTCTCGGTGCCACGGCAGAGGACAAGCTCTCTGCTCTGTTTCCGCTGACCTATCCGGTGAAGCCCGCGTCGACGGTGTACCATCCCCCTGCCGAAGCGGTGCGCCAGCTTCTGGTGGGAGGGCGCGAGAACGAACGGGGTGCGATGATTGGCAGCCTGATCGCCCGCTCCGATGTCGAGGTGTCCCTGTCCGCGCCGCGCCTGGTCGCTCGCCACCTTGCCATCCTGGCGATGACGGGCGGTGGCAAGACGGTGGCCGCCCGGAGGATTATCCGCGAGTTGATCGGCCACGGCTATCCCCTGCTGATCCTTGATCCCCACGGCGACTACATCGGCCTGTGGAAATGCCGCGAGACGTTGCAGGAAGAGGCTCCCGGCTGCGACATCCGCCTGTTCTATCCAGACCTGCTGATGCAAAGGGGCGGCGAGGGGTTGATCGAGAAGATCATCGGCCAGATGACCGATGGCCTCAGCGAGCCCCAGTCGGACTATCTCCGTTCCGTGTTCAATGGCATGGCCGCCCGCGAGGGCGAACCAGCCATCGACTATATTGAGCGCCTGATCCAAAGGGCGGAAAGCGATGCGGCCGGCCAGAGTGACAAACGTCAGGTCCCGACCATCTACGCCGTCCGCCGGTCACTCAGGATCGTCCGTGATCGTCTCTCGGGAATGAAGAAGACCAGCGAGGCGATGCGAAACAGCCCTAAGCTAAAGGGATTGTCCTTCGAGCCGCTGCCCAACCCTTTCAGTCAGCCCGAGAAGATTATTCGCCCCCGGCAGGTCTCAATCCTGTACCTCGGCGGCTATGACCATGTCACCCAATGCTCCATCGCGGCGATCACGCTGGAGACCCTGTTCGAGTTCCGTGCCAACCTGACCGACCGGATCGCGCCGTTCTTCACCGTTGTCGAAGAGGCCCACAACTTCATCCCATCCGCCCGCGAGGGAACACAGGACGCGGTATCACTGCCGGTGGTGAGGCGGATCATCACAGAGGGCCGCAAGTTCGGCACCGGGCTCATGCTGATCTCTCAGCGCCCCAGCCGCCTGGACGAAACGATCGTCTCCCAGTGCAACTCGTTTCTGATCCTGCGGTTGGTGAATCCGAAGGACCAGACCTTCGTCCGCTCGATCATGGAGAACCTGACCGAATCTGACGCCCGCATGATCCCCGGCTTCGGGCCTGGTCAGGGCATTGTCAGCGGCCAGGTCGTCCGCTTTCCGCTGCCGGTCAGCGTGCGGATGGACGACGATCTGCTCGCGTCCGAGATCGGCGACGAGGATTTCTTCGAGAAGGTGGAGGCTTGGAGGCCCGATCCGAAGACCGGGACTCGGAGTGCAATGGAGACTTCCGTCGCCAAGGTAAATGCCAGTCGAAGGAAGCCCGAGCCTAAGGAAAAGGCGACGCCGGGCGCCAAGGCTACTTCGACCAAAGAATTGGTGACAAAGACCGCTGCCGGCCGGGCGACCGCGAAGAAGTCTTCCACCAGGACCACTGCCCCGAAGCGGCGGGGCCGACCGCCTAAGGACTGATGATGGTCGACGTCCTAACGCCCAACCAGCGTCGGCTTAATATGAGCCGCGTCCGGAGTAAGGACACTAAGCCAGAGATGGTCGTGCGCAAGGGATTGCATGCCCGCGGGCTCCGGTTCCGTCTACACCGCAGAGACCTCCCGGGGCGCCCCGACCTCGTGTTTCCGGGCCGGAAGGCCGTGGTGTTTGTGCATGGCTGCTTCTGGCATGGTCACAACTGTCCGATGTTCAAGCTCCCGGCCACTAACCGTGAGTTTTGGGCCTGCAAGATTGAGCGCAACCGCGTCAACGACAGCATGGCCGTAGAAAGCCTGCTGGGGCTGGGTTGGCGTGTGATGATCGTCTGGGAATGCGCACTCAGGGGGCGCGGCCGCCTGTCTACTGAGGAGGCGATCAATGCAGTGGTACGCTGGCTGAACGGGAATCCGCCTTCCGAAATCCTGTCCGGCCTCTGGGACGAACGATGCCCGCCTGAGACCGAGTCCGGAATTATGAAATGAACTACGGATTTGAGACAGGTGACGATAAGAAGTGTCGATGCATGCAAGTGAAGCTGTAATGTTACCTTGTTGCATCGAGGTGGCCGGTTGCGGGGCTTGGGGCATTGCGTTTGAAGGCCAGCCTTTAGCTGCCGTCTCGGTTTGATCATGCCGTTCAAGTGAACGCATCCCGAAGCAGCGGCATCGGGTTTGCAACTGGCCGGAGTACGACGCGGGGCTTCGGGCGCGCGGTGTTGGCGGCTCTGGCATGACCAAACCGAATCGGGCGCTGACCATAATGGGTGACCTCCTGGCCGGGCCGCGTGGCGCTGGGATCGTTCCAGATCCGCCGCCACAAGGACCAGCACAGTTCTTCAAACTCCTGCCAGTCGGCGGGGGGAGGAAGCTCGACTCGCATCACGGCCGGTGACCCATGGACAGGATGTGGAGGGAACGGAGAACGGTGCGCCGCCTCGATCATAGCCGGAGTGCGGGCCTGTCCACCGGCGCGGATTGACGCTGTGGCCGATGCGTCGACTCATCGCATCCCGGGTGGGATCATGGAGTCGCCACGTCGGGTGGCGTAAAGTTCCGGGGCCAGCGCGCGGCCCTGGGACGCGGCACGATCATCGAGCGACAAACATGACGATGGCCGCTCTTCTCGAACAGCTCCGGCAGGACCTGCTGGGCTTGACCCCCGGCGACTTCGAACGGGTGGCGATGCTCGGCGTTGCGGCGTTCGCCCACGGCCCGATGCGGCGGGCAAGCGCCGGGCGCCAACCCTGGGGAGACGGAGGGGGCGGCCCGATCACGGTGGAGGCCAAACGCTACGACCGGGGCACGCCGCCGGTCCGCGACCTTCTGGGCGGGCTGGCGGGGGCCGCCCTGGCCAACCCGGGCCTGACCCATTGGGTCGTGGCGACGACGGCGTCGCTGCCGCTGCAGGCGGTCGAGGAACTCCAGGCGGAGGCCGGCAGTCGGCTGATCCGGTTCGTGGCGCTCGACTGGCCGACCGCGGGCTTTCCGCCCCTGGCGGCGGCCCTGGTTGCCGGACGCGAAGCGGTGGCGGCGGCGTTCCCGTCCACGGCCGCGCCGCTTGCGATGCTGGCCGAGCACTCGCCATGGACCGAGGCCAGGGCGGCGTTGCGCGAGCAGATGACCGGCGACGCACCGGGGTGGCCGGTCTACGATCCGTCGCTCGTCTACCGGCGCGGCCGTTCGCCAACGGCGCTGCTCGATGCGCGCTACCGGGCCGTACCCTTGATGAACCGCGAAAACGATGTCGCCGAATGGAGCGTGTGGGCGCAAGACGCGCGGTCCAGTGTCAGGGTGGTGACGGGGGAGGGCGGCATGGGCAAGACCCGTCTGCTGATGGAGATCTGCCGGGGGCTGCGCGGCGATGGCTGGCGGACAGGGTTCCTGCGGGAAAACGCCGTCTTCACCGACGCCCGGCGGCTGGGCGGCCGGTTGGCCGGCCCGGGGAACGGCCTGATCGTCGTCGATTACGCCGAACTGCGGACGAAGGAGTTGAACGAGCTTTGCCGCCTGATGCTGGAGTTCGATGCGCTGGACCGCGTGCGTCTGGTCCTTCTGGCGCGCAACGCCCGAGGATGGTTGACCGAACTGGCCGATGACGGCGGTGCCGTCGCTCAGGTCCTGGGTGCGGCCGGGCGTGCCGAACCGATCCGGCTGTCTCCCGCCGCTCCGGTCAAGCGGGCGGCGCGGCAACGCGACCGCGTGTCCTTCGTCTTGGCGGCGGCCCAGGCCTTTGGCGCGGCGGAGGGCGTTGACGCCGCGGAAGCCGGCCGGCGGCTGGCCGACGGGCTCGACCTGACCCGTCCGGAATTCGACCGCGTCCTGCTGCTGCTCGCCGAAGTCTGGCGGGCGGTGTTTGCGCCAGACGACGGCGGCCGGGATCCCTGGATGGCCGTGCTCCGCCGCGAACGGGCTTATCTGGCCAAGCTGGATCTTCCCGTGAAGCCCAAGGCAATCATGCAGGCGCTGGCCTGGGTCTGCGCCAACGGCGGCGCAGCGACCCGGCGCGATGCCGTCGATCTGCTCGCAGGCTGCGACGCGCTGTATGGCTGTGGCGGCGACACGGTCCGGCGGGTGGCGGAACTGTTCCATGACCTCTATCCGGGACCGCAGTGGCTGAACGCCGTGCAGCCCGACCTGCTCGCTTCCGCGCTGGAGGACGCATACCCGTGACGACGACCGAAACCGGGGCTCCGGACGCCGTGCTCGCCGCCGTTCTTGCGGCACCGTTCGAAAAACGGGTGGCGATGCTGACCCGCTTGGCCTTCGCCGCGGCGGAACGGCCCCGTGGGGCCAGCGCCCGCCGCCTGCGGCGGCTGTTCCGCGCGCATCTGGACGAGGTGGTCGAGGGCGCCGCGGCCGTCGCCCGGCAATCCGGCCCGCCGATGACCGACCTGCTGGCCGCGGCGATCCGGCGGCATGGGACCGTCGGGACGGCGCGCCGGGTCATCGCCGTGCTGGGGGAAGGCAAGGGCCGCGTGACCGAACTCGACGTGGTCTGCCGCCGGTTGATTGTCGACGATGTGTTGGCGGCGGGTGTTGATGGCGACCCGGCGGGCGCGGTGGACGCCGCTGCCGATCTGGTGGAGCGGTTGCACGACCTGGGGCGGCCGCATGCCGGTATCGCCGTGCTGCGGCGGTTTCTGGCCGCGTTCCGGCGCGCCGAACTGGCGACGCCCTTGAGCCTGATGTGCCAGTTGGGGGCTTTGCTGATCGCCACCGGCGATCATCGCCGCGCCGAGACCATCCTGCTCAAGGCCTTGGACTCTGCCGCGAAAGCAGGCCTGCCGGCGTGGCAGACGGCGGACGACTGGATCAACCTCGCCACCGTGCGGTCCAAGCTTCTGGACACCGATGGGGCGCTCGACGCTGTGCGCCGTGCGATCGCGCTGCTGGAATGTTCCCCGGACGACGATCCGCGCTGGGTGGAGGAACGTGATTTCCTGTTGGGGACGGCCCTGTCCAACGGCGCGGTGATCCTGCTGGAGGCGGGGGACGTCGACGCCGCCGCCGACGCGGTGCGGAAGGCGCTTTCGCTGAACGAACGCCTCGCCGCCCGCGACCCGGACGTCCACGCCCCGCGGCTCGTGGAGACCCTGATCAACGCCTCCCACATCATGGCCACACAGGGTGACGTGGCGACCGCCCGTGCCTGTTCCGGGCGGGCCGTGGCGGAAGCGCAGCGTCTGCCCGCAGCGACGCTGGCGGCCCACGGCGGCGCCATGGTGTCCGGGATGATCAATCATGCCATCGACCTGGAGCGTCTGGGCGAAACGGAGCACGCCATGGAGATGGCCACCGAGGCGGCGGCGCTGGCCGGGCGCCTTGTGGACGCGTTCGGGGACCGCTTCCTGCCGTCCGCCGCGGAAGCGGAGGGCACCGTTTGCAACATCGGCCTGCAAGGCGGTTACCTGACGGAGGCGCGGGCGGCCGGGGAGCGGGCGATGACCCTGTCGGCGCGGCTGCCCCTCGACGACATGGGCCTGAACGCGCTGGTCCTGCTGCCCAACCTCAGCGACGTTTACGCCAAGTTGGGGAAACGTCGCGCGGCGCTGGAGGCGGCGACCCAGGCGTACCGTCTTTTGCGCGAGGGGGAGGTGGGCGAGGGGCGGTACCGGATCGATCACGACGCCCGGATCGGCGTGCGCGACATCTACGCGCAGCGCTTGGCGGAGGAGGGGAAAACGGCGGAGGCCGTGGCGATCGTGCGCGAAGCGGTGGCCATCGCCGCCGAACCGCCCGATGGAACCGTCTCGGCCATGCCGGCGCATTCGCTGGTCCACCTTGCCAACATGCTGGCAGACCTGGGCGATCTCGACGGTGCGCTGACCGCGGCGGCCGAGGCGGTCGGCATCTTGGACCGGCTGTCCGCCTATGATCCCGGCTGGGCGGAGGAGGAACTGCCCACCGCCCTGCACACCCACGCCAACATCCTCTGGCAGGCGGGAGACACGACGGCGGCGCGGACGGTGCTCGACCGGGCGGTCGCCCTCAATCGCCGTCGGATCGGCCGGGACGAACGCGGCGGCTTGGCCGATCTCGCGGCGGCGCTGGAATTCTCCGCGATCCTCGCCAACCGGGCGGGCGATGTCGATCGCGCGGGACTGGAAATCGGCGAAGCGGTTGCGCTCTACGAACGGCTGGTCGCGGAAAGCGGTGAGGGATTCGTGTCCGATCTGGCGAACGGTTTGCACAACGCGGCAATGATCGCGATGACCGCCAACGCCCTGGAGGACGCCATCGCCCTGCAGCATCGGGCGGCGGACATGCTGGACCGGCTGCCGCAGAAGGACGTCAACGAACGCCGGCAAGTGGCCGACAGTCTCGTCAACCTCGGCCTTTATTACGCCATGGCGGGGCGGGTGGCAGATGGACTGGCGTCGGTGGAACGGGTCCCGGACCTGATCGGCGAGCTTGCGACCGATTGGCTGCCGGCCCGCCAATCCCTCACCGGGGCGGCGGTTGCACGGTCCCGCCTTCTGGTCATGGCCGGCCGCCATGACGAGGCTGCGGCCTGCGCCGGAACGGCCCTGGCGGCCATGGCGGCGGCGGGGCAGGATTTCTGGCGCGGGCCGGCCCTGGTCAACCGCGCCATGGCGCTGGCCGCCCTTGGGAGCGACGACGCGCCGGCAGCGGCCCGGGAAGCGCTGGACCATCACCGCCGGGGCCTGGACAGCGGCAACGCCGACGACCTGCACGGTTACTGCGACGCCGCCGCCGTGATCCTCGATCTCGCGGCGGTGGCCGGCGGTGTGATCGACGGGCAGGTCCACGACCTGCTGGCGCCGTTGCCGGCGTGGTTCGAGCGGATGGGGCCGGATCGGGGCGGCGTCGCGGCCGTCGAACTGGTGAGGGCGCTCGAGGAGCATTGCGGGGGCGTCGCCCGATGGCCGGAGTTCCATCGGCGGACGTGAAGACGGTTGCCGCATCGCGGAAGCCTTTCGCGCCTTGCCGCGGATCGCGCGACGGGCCAATGGCTCGCTTCTGGAGTGGTTGCCGCCATACTCCGTTGGTGGTGACCTGTGGAACCATGTTGCGTCCGTGCAGTTCCAAGATATATTCTGCATATAGGCAGCAGGAGGTCGCCATGGTCGCCACAGCTCGGCAGCAGGCCGGCATCGTCGACGACACCGTCGCGCGGGGCATGGCCGGGGTCTTCACCATCCTCAAGGCGTGGGGCGCCAGCAACGAGCAGGCGCGCCGTATCCTCGGTTCGCCGGCGGAGCGCACCTTCTACGCCTGGAAGGCGGGCAGGGTCGGCGCGGTGCCCCACGACACGGTGCGCCGGCTGGGCTACGTGCTGGGCATCTACAAGTCGTTGCAGATCCTGTACGCGAATCCGCAGCAGGCGGACGGCTGGCCGGCGCGTGCCAACCGGGCGTTTGGCGGGCAAGCGCCGCTGGAGCGGATGGCGGGCGGCGACGTGACCGATCTGGCGGCGGTCCACCAGTATCTCGATGCGTACCGCGGAGCCTGGTCGTGAAGCGGCTGGCGGTGTCCTGGACGTCGGCGACGCGCATCATCGCCTCGCGCTTTCCACCCATCGACCTCTTCGAGCGTCTGTCCGGCGACCCGCGCGATTGGGAAGCCTTCATCGCGCTGGAGAGCTTGGTCAACCCGCGTTTGCGCCAGGAGGTCGGAGAAATCGCGCTGGTGCCGCCGGAGGAACGCGTGGCCGGACCCGGGGCCAGCTACGTCATGAGCGCGTTCACCCACGTCAACCCGAAAGGGTCGCGTTTTTCCGATGGGCGCCATGGCGTCTATTACGCGGCCCGTGCATTCGATACAGCACTGCGCGAGACGGTCTTCCATTACGAGCAGTATTACGCCGACGCCGACCAGGGACTCATCCGTTCCGAAGCGATGCGGGTGCTGGTCGGAACAATCGACGCCGAGTTCCATGACGTCGGAAGCCTGGACGAGGCCGAGCGCGCCCGCGTTCTGGATCCGGACGACTACAGCGCCGGGCAGGCGCTGGCGGCAGCGCTTCGGGAGGAGGGGGCGAATGGCGTCCATTACCCGAGCGTCCGCCATCCCGGCGGTGCCTGTATCGGAGCGTTCCGTCCCAAGGCGGTCGGCATTCCGGTGCAGACGAAACACTTGGAGTACCACTGGGACGGTGCCCGCATCGACAAGGTCTTCGATTTCGAAACGAAGGCGTGGTCGCCGCTCTGAGTTGCAGGACTGTCAAATACGAGCAAGGAGTTCGAAGAAGGAGTCCAATAGGAAGCGGGGACAGATTCGGGAATGGAAGGTTCTTGGCAGCACGGCGAGTGACCGGGTTCGACCGGCTCACGTGGTGCTGCTGTTTCATACATCCCGACGCCCACGCTTGGTGAAGGCCCGCACCCAACACTTCTGTCACGAACCGCCATTTGACCGTCCTGCCCACCCCGGCGTGCGAGGTGGCCATCCGCAGGGTCCCCGTCAGGGTTTGGAACCGGCGATCTCCGCGTAACGGCTCCAGAAGCCGGCTTTGCGACCATGCGCGGCGCGCAGGCGCGCGGTGAAGGAGTCGTGGGTTTCAAACGACCCGAAGTCACCGATGGTCGGGGCCACGGCCAGGCATTCCAGCAGGTGGCGGGCGGCGTGCTTGTAGCGGGACGACTTGGCGCCGTCGAGGGTGTCCTCGATCATGGCCCGGCGCAGCAGCGTCGCGGCGAGCGGGTAGCGCCCCTCCAGCCACCGGGCGGCCGGGTCGAGCAGGTAATAGGCGTTGCCGTCGATCTCGATGGGCCGCGCCAGGATCAGCTCGGCGGCCTTCGCCGGGTTCGGCCATTCATGGAAGAAGTGCAGGGCTGTCAGGACATGCGGGAAAACGCGGGCGTGGGCCATCGCCTTGTCCTCGGCCACCACATCGTCGAAGTCGGGCAGCGCCTTGAGATAGGCGCGCAGGCGCTCCACCGACAGGCGTTCCTCAAAGGCGGCCCAGCGGCAGGCCTGCGCCCGCTCGCGGTGGCCGAGGGCGTCGAGCGCGTCGATGCAGGCTGTTTCCCACTCGCCGTCGCCGCCGCGGTATCCGAGCAGTTCCAGGTCGTCGATCGCCCCGCCGCGGGCAGGACGCCGGTGCGGCTTGGCCGCTTCCAGCGCGGCCAAAGCTTCGGTCGCCCGTCCGGCCGCGAGCAGACACTGCGCCATTTCGGCGGCGACCCGCGAGCGGTGCCGGTCGGGTTCCGGGATCAGGGCGATGTACGCATCGACGTTCCCCTCTCCATCCGCGATATGTCCGATCACGTCCGTCAAGGTGGTGGAAATTGGGAGGTGGTCATGTGCGTGGTCGATCAGGGCGCCTTTGCCGAGGGTAGAGCGGTGATGGCGGGCTCGTTGGCGACAACGA
>NZ_JBPXMQ020000077.1:0-14405 GCF_053470405.2 Azospirillum mesophilum | reverse complement strand
CTATGAAGCCCGGATCGACGTCTCCAGCGGCATGATACAACTCGCCATGGCAAGCCTGCTACTCCGGCGTGTCTGCCACTGAACAGGTTGTCAAACGGACTCTAAGGCAACCTCCGCATTGATCATGCCGGGCGCCGCATTATGAACAGAGCTACGGAACGTTTGATAGCTTCGCTAAATCGAGCCACTTATGGAGAGCATGCAGTTCTTGCTGTCCAGTACTGGATCAACGATAACGGCCAAAAATACAGATATATATACAGAGAAGAGAACATAATTTATAACCACATACCAATTCTGAAGTGGTTTATAAGAAATTACATACATATTGGCGGAAGCAATGAGACTTTATCGGATATGAGCCAGAAGGCCGACGACTACCGGGTTGTAAGATGCGCCGTATTCACTGGGCGCTTCTTGTACGACGGCAGTGTCGCCGGATATATACCTGAATTCTCAACAAAATCCATATCACACAACTTTGCTAATAGGATTATTTCTGATCAACAAAATAGAATTACGAGTGCATGGAAAAAAATAGAGCCACATCTGGTCAGCAACAACGGAGGATACCCCATTCTTTATTACAGCAGAAGCGGAAGACACGTCTATTTTATGCAATGCAATAAAACTAATCTCATAAAAATTGGCGTTTCTTCAGAGCCATATAGAAGAAGGAAAGAAATAAATCGTCAAAATTCGTCTTACATTAAGATGCTGCATATAATACCTAACGGTGGAAGAATGCTTGAGGCAGCCCTTCATAGCAAATTTGCAAAGCACAGGCATTCAGGTGAGTGGTTTCACCCATCAAAGGAGATTTTTAGTTTTATCTCGCAAGGTACATAACATCCTGGCCTAACTGGAGGATAAGAGAGAGGCGCGCCATGGCTGGTCATGGTTGCGATGTCTTTATGAGAACTTAACAAGAGCAATAGGCGATGGAGGCACTAAACCGCATCGCAGAAATGCGAAGGGCGCCCGAAGGCGCCCTTACCTACCAATCAGTTCGGTCGCTTGTCGGCGGGTTCGGGGAAGTCTCCAGCGCCACCGAAAATCTCGCCCTGCCGCATTGGCTCAGGTGTCAGGTCCGGAACTTGCAAGCCAAGCTTACCTAAAAGCTGAGGGAATACAGCCGCCGCGTACCTCTGCCCGCAACAGCGGCGCAGTTCACCGGCAAAGCCCTGTACCCCCCGCATCTTGTTCAGCAGATGCGCTTCCTCCGCGCGCCTATCGTTGACAACGCGCCGGGCCTTGGCCGCCCGCATGGCCTTGGCGAAGAAGTGCTCGTACAGGGCGTCGGCACACTCCGTCTGATACTCGATGATCTTTATCCGGGTTTCGGCATCCGGAACCTTGTTCGGGTGGATCGTTGCCAGCCAGAAGTTCAGGCGGTTGAGGGGGAGGAACACCCACTCTCTGGCTTGGTCGTCACCGGGCATCTGAACGGTCAAATTCACCGTGCAGACGCTGAGCACTGGATGACCGACCAACTTTTTCCGCTGGCTATCCCAATTGAGGCGCATCCCCTCGGATACGGGCTTCATCGCCACCAACGTGGTTGCGTCAGTCTCGCCCTTGATCGCGACGAGCCTAGCGCCGTGAAAGTCTACTGTGGTAAGGTCGAACCCACTCATGAGCTGCTACTCCATTCATGCAAGTTCATGGTTTGCCCGGCCTCGCACAAGGCCGGAGCGGCTTTAGACGGCGGGGCGTTCAGGCAAGAACCCCCGCCGTTGCACTTCCTAAGCTTCTCGACCCTGCGACGACGGAGCCGAACGCAAGGCGGCGCGTCGCGCCATATGTGCTGCATGTAAGGTCTATCATACACGCCGCGAGAGCGTGACAAAAGGCCAATGCATTTTCCAATAACACGTAGATGGATCGGCAAAAAAACAAACGCTATGCCTGTGGATAAACGCCCGTTGTGGTGGATAACCTACCCCTGGCGATACCTAAATATCAGTTTGGTATAGCAACTCTGCGCAACACGCGAACCTACAATCCACAATGTTACACACAGTTTTATCCACAGCATGGATGCAATGAGGCCGAGTCGCGGCAATATGTTGGCCCGGCATGATTGGGCCGACCGCATTGATTATCGTGAGATTTTTCTAAAAACCTGCGCCGACGATCAGGCGCCGCTAGGCGCGGCGCATTTCCGTAAAAAGGGAAAGGCGCGGACTAGCCGCGCCCCCTCACCCCTCCTTCACCTCGACTACGCGAGCGCGGTAGCCTCGCATCGGATCACTGGTAACCCTTCGCCGCCATGCACTGCGCTGCCGCCTGATTGCGGTAGGCCATTTCCATGAGGGGGCCATCGCCGCGCTGCATGCGCTGCTGGACCATGGCCGGAACCTCGTAGTTGCACTGCGCGATAGCCGCTTCGACGGGCATGGTCGCCCATGACTGCCGCACCCAGCTTCGCCCTTGCTGCTGGACGGCGGGGTTGCCGAATGGCGAATAGCAGGCCGTCAACGTCATAGCGGCCAGCACCGCGGCGATAATCCTCATTTAAGCCCCACGCATCCCGGAGTGTGTATAGGCGCAGCCATGCGCCACCGGGGCGAGTGTGCAGGGGTAATCTGGGGGAGTCCATGCCCTACAATACGCCGCTTGGGGCGTCGTCGTGCCGCAGGTCGGCAGGAGCGGCTGGTGGCAATCGCCGATGCGCGGAATGGTGCGGTTCCACCAGTCAGGCGCCACCGGCACACCCGTCCGTCCTAGGGGCATAGCCGAATGGGGCGGGAGGTGGCCCGTGGGGCAAACGAGGGGTGGCATCGGCGATTGCCACCACCGGACCATCGGTGATTGCCACTCTGGGCTTGTCAGTCCTGCGGCGCTTTCATCCGCACACCCGGCCCGCCGTTACCTTGGTAATGACCGGCGGGAATGAACTCGACGCCGGCTGACTCTAGTGCCGAGCGTAGCTTTCCGAGTGTGCCCGCCAAAGCATCGCCGCCACTCTCGATCCTGCTGACCGTATTGGGCGTCACTCCCGCCGCCTTGGCGAGTTCCCTAACGCCCCATTGGAGCGCGGCCCGAGCCATACGGATTTGGTCGCCCGTAATCATAAATTAGTACCCTGTATCGGTTGATGGCGATTGCGTATTGACGGGGTAACCCTTTCGTCGGTACATTGTACCTATCGAAAGCGACAGCGCAACGCCTATGAGGGACAAAACTCAATGACCGCCATGTTCCCTACCACCACGCCGCTAGGAGCCATTCCGCCCCGCCCTGTCACGATCCACAAAGGCGACCACGCCGTCGTCAGCTTCGACGGCTTCGGGTCCGTCACCACCACCGGCCCGCGCCGTGCCGAACTCGCCGGCATGATCGCCGCGATGCCGCTGGTCCTGCGCCAGCTCGCCACCATCACGAAAGTTCTGCGGGACCGCGATGGCGCCGCCAACCCGCACGTCATCGACCTGGAGAACGCCTTGACCGAGGCCGGCATCAATCACGACGCGCCGTTCGCGGAAGAGGTTCAGCCCATGACCACCGTTGCCCCCGCTTCCACCGCGGAGCGCTACGCGCTTCTGCTGGGCAACGTCGCCGACCGCCTGGACGCCATCCTCTCCGACCGGAAGGCCCTGCACTCCACCCCCACCCCGATCCGTGACGCGCTGGGCGACATCGTGTCCCTGATCCGGGGCGCTTTGAGGGAGAACGGCAGCGGTGCTCCGACGGACGAGGTGGAGCGGGAAGCCGACGATGAGGGCGCCGCATAAGACGAACGCCCGACCTTTGCCGAGGCCGGGCGCCCATTCGCCGGGCGGTTGCCGCCGCCCAAGCATCAATCCGCACCAGGGACAATAAGATGCAGACTGAACACGATCATATCGCATCCCCCAGACCGGCGGGAAGAGCGGGAGACGAAGCCATTCTCGACCTGTTCCGCCAGATGGTCGAGAACAAGGCCGAAATGCACAAGGTCGGGCTGACTGCCCCTGATGGGGACGCGGGCTATGAAGCGCTGATTGCCCGCGACTGCGCCTTCATCAAGGCCATCGCCGCGACCCCGGCCAGCGGCGCGCTTGGCATGGCGATCAAGGCGTATCTGCGGCGCCAACAGGATGCCGGGGAACCGGCCGGAAACCCGAACGGCATCGACCCGCCGCAGGACATCGAAAGCTTCGACGCGCTCAGCGATAAGATGCAGGAAAGCATGGTGTGGGATGCGCTGCGCGTGTTCCCGGCCCTGGACGCGCTGCGCCTGCACAGCGAAGACGCCTTCCGTGCCGCCATCGCTCAGCAGAACCACGACACGCTGCGCCGCATCCTGTTCGATACGACGGCGCCGTTCGCAGCTGCCTTCGACGCCTGCCGGATGGCGGAACGCGATCATCTCTCCAAGTTTGGTTCCGACGCGATCACGGGCGAAGGCGAGCCTTCGGAGGAATACGACGGCATTTGCGAGCGGTTCCGCGCCGCTGCGGAAGCGGCCCCCGCGCCGGCCACGCTGACGGAAGCCCTCGCGGCAATCGAATACATCAGCGCCAACGTGGACATGGACATCGCGGCTGCCGAACTCCCCGACGACGTGAAGCTGAAGCTCCTGAATGGGGCGTGGAACACGGTCTATCAGGTGATGAAGGCCGGCCGCGCCGCGTTCGAGCAGGCCGAAGGCGGGTCCACCGTAATCCCGCCCATCGGCATGACCTTCCACGAAGCCGCCGACCTGATCCGGCGGAAGTGGAAGGAGGCCGAGAACGCCAGCCGGCAGGACGAAGACCGCATTGCGGCGGAATGCTCCCGCCTTGTGGTCGCCATCCTCACCACCCCGCCGCAGACGATTGCCGACGCACGGGTGATCCTGGAAAGGCTTTCGGATCCCGACGATGGCATTGACGGCGGCACGGGGCCGCACGACTCCACCGCCTTGCGCAACGTCGCCGCGCTTCTGTCCCGACTGCCGGGGCAAGCTGTCGCGCCCGGTGACGACACGGACCTTGCGCGCGCCTTCCTGCGCATGCGCGAAATCGACGGGCTGATGAACGCGGGCACCTGCACCGACGAGATGGAGGAGGAGCACGACACGCTTCTAAAGGTCGTCACGTCCAGCGCTCCGGTCGGGCTTCTTGGCATTCTGGTGAAGGTGGCGGACATCCTGTCCATCATGCCGGACGGGATCCCGGACATCCGGACGCCGGGCGCCCCGTGTACGCTGGCGTTGCAAACCGCCATGAGCGCGGCGGAGCAGCTTCCGGACCAGACGGCCCGTTCCGTCGCCACCGCCACCATGGACGCTCTGGCCGGCGCCGTGCGCGCGCTGGAGGCCGAAACCGACGGGCGCATGAGGGATTGGAAGATGGCGGCCGAGTGGGAGCGCCTGGAGGCCACGTTCCTGAAGTACGCCAGCACCGAACAGCGGGAGCGCTGGACGCAGAGGTGCACGTCCACGACGCGAGCCGACCTGTCCGCAAGGGAGGCCACGTTTCTGGACAATGTGGCCGCTCTTCCGGACGACGAGCGGGAGCGCCTTTTCGAGCGCCTTACCCTGATGGTCGTTCAGGAGAAGGCCCACAGCGCGCAGATCGCAATCGGTCGCCTGGACAACACGCTGGGCCGTTACCGCGACCAGCTCGCCGCCGATCTGGCGGAGGTGGATGCCGCCATGGGCACCGGCCAGCCCGACCCGTTTATGGATACCATCGCCGCTTTCGACGGCGCGTCGCCCAAGCCACTCGCCATCCCCGACACCCCGACCGACGGCATGGTCCAGGCCGGGGCCGCCGCCGCTGGCATCGACACGGAGCAGGCTCGCTTGATGTTCGCCGCCATGGTCGAAGCCTACCGGAAGGAGGCCGCGTAAATGTCCGTCATCACCTTCCCGATACAGGACCGGGGCGCCGCGCGCCCCGCTTCCCTCGACATCGAGGCGCGTCGCCTCGCCATGACCAGCGCGGCCGATTGGCAACAGGACATCATCACCGAATGCCGCCGGCAACGCTCCCTGAACCCGTCCGTCTTCGCCTACCTGAAGGACGGCGGCCTACTGGACCGCTGCACCTTCCTCGCCAGCGAAGGCCCGTCCGATCCTTTGCGCTTCCGCTACATCGGCACGCCGACGCTCAGCGTCATGGGGGGCGCGTGGGGCCGCTCCGTCATCGGCCAGCCGGAGGAGGTGGACCCGCACAGCGAGTTCGCGCACCGGATCGGGCTGGAGTACGCCGAAGCCATCGGCGGTGGTGAGGCGCTATTCAACAGAATCGCCGTCACCGGGCTTGGCCGGCCCTTCGTCTACACCCAGGCGCTGTTCGGCTGGGAAGATCGCGGCCGGCGCGCGGTGCTGTCGGCCATCGCAGTTCATTCACTTCATTGAAGCCCGTGAGGGCTTGAACATACGATCGCAACACATCAGAATCCATGCGCGGCGTGCAGGATATGCATCATACGTAAGCGCTCGATCACGCTTGATCTGATAAACGGCGAACTAGATAATCTCCACAACCTTTCCGCACTGCTACGGAGCAGATCGTTGCTATTGAGACGTGCATTCATGGTTGCCGCAGCCGTTGCAATCTCGGGTGACTGTGCCATTGCACAGACGTCAGCGCCCGCACTCACCCCATCAGAGCTGAACTATTTGAAGTATGGAATAGCTTCCTGTTGGAGCGCAGATGAGCTCGCAAAACTTGGAGGCAAATCTATTCCGGTAAATCTCATGTTCAACGAAGCCGGAGATTTTTCCGGAATGTCACTCGTTGATCGGTCCGCAATGGCTGACCCAGTATACCGGTCGGTTGGTCAATCTCTCATATACACGTTTCGAAAGTGCAAGCATTTAAAAGCACCAATTCGCTTACATGGAGACAACCTAAGCGTACAAATTTTGATATCTCCTGAGGACTTTATCGAAACACCTAAATCTCAATCCGCGTCAAGAGAGATAAAAAAAGACGCCAACAGCGCTGAATCTTTAGAGGATTTAGCAAAGAAGGGCGATCCGACGGCCCAGCGCAAATTGGGGGTCACGTATCGAGAGAAGGGTGGCGCTCAAAATAATGAAATTGCGACGCAATGGTTTCAGAAAGCGATCGATCAGGGCGACAAAAACGCAATGGCCCTACTTGCGATGGATTATGAACAGGGAAATGGAGTAAAACAAGACTATTCAAAAGCAAAAGAGTTGTGGGAGCGATTAGCGGCGCTTGATGATCCAGTCGGCATGCTGTTCCTTGGAAACATGTATTCACTCGGAAAGGGAGTCACACAAAGCCACCAAACAGCACTTTCCTATTGGCGAAAAGCAGCAGCAAAAGGATCGGATTCCGCCTACTTTCGCATTGGTTACGCCTATTTCGAAGGAGCGGGGGTTCCCAAGGACAGCAAAACCGCGGCAGAGTGGCTCACAAAAGCGTCAGCAAAAGGGAATGCGATGGCCCAGTCCGTTCTGGGGTCTCTTTATTTTACTGGCGATGGTGTTCCCAAGGATATCGAAAAGGCCATTGAACTTTTTACAAACTCTGCCGCTCGCGATGACGCCAGTGGGCAGAGAAAGCTTGGAATAGCATACATACTTGGTCAAGGTGTACCCCAAAGCTTTAAAATGGCTTATGAATGGCTCAAGAAAGCAGTAGATCAAGGCGACGCGAGCGCACGCGCGAATCTCGGCCTTATGTACATAAAAGGTGCCGGCGTAATTCGCGACGAGAAAATTGGGTTTGACCTCCTGAAGATGTCTGCCGAGCAAGGGGATGTAGAAGGACAACTTAATCTGGCCAAGGCATATTACAACGGATGGGGAACTCCGCGGAACCACGACCTCTCAGTCGAATGGCTCCGCAAAGCCGCGAAACAAGGAAATGCGGAAGCCATTTCCTCACTCAGACAAATGGGAGCATATTAAGGCACCAACAATGCATGAAAGATAGTGAAGTGGTTCATCGAAGCCACTTCACTTAGCAGATTGAAGCCAAATTCTCACTTTAATCTGTGGGGCTTACTGCTTTTCGTCAATTGTCCAAAACTACCGCCGGCCGACTCCAGCGCATAAAGTGCAGCGGCAGCCGCCCGATGCCGTGCTGGCAGTAGAGGACGCCGGGCCTCTCCTCCAGCCGACGGCGCCCTGCCCCGCGCCCGCTCCACACCGGTACCGTCTCCGGGTCGACCAGCCCGACCATCCAGCGCGGGTTCCAGCGCGCCAAGGCCACGAGACGGGCGAGAGCGCCCAGGTTGTGGAACAGCCCGCGCCCACGCCAGTCCGGGCGGGTCCACCCAGCCACGATCCAGGCGACCGCACCGCGGGTGTCGTGCGCAGCCTCGCTGGCGCAGAACGCCCATTCGTCCGCCGGCACGTCAGCGGGGTCATGGAAAGCCGACAGGTCCGCCAGCCGGGCACCGAAGCTGGCGGACGAGCAGTCGACCAACACCACGCCGTGAGTAGCGATCACCTCCCCTTCCCCGTCGACCAGCCCGAGCCAGAACGCGGGGGCGCTCGCCGGCTTCGGCAGGAGCGGGAACCAGCTGTCCCGATTGGTCGCGTTCAGCTCCTCCAGCGACTCCCAGCCTTCACACAAGATCGGCGTCACGCCGCGCGCAATAGCATCGGCGCACAGACGGTCACGCGCGGTGACCACCGCAGGGACAAGCGGACCGGAGCCCAAGTTACAGGTTTCGACAAGGCGATAATCACCCACGCGATTGCGCGCGGAGCCTTTAGCCTCCGCGTCGCAAACAAGCATTTCCATTGGTTTCTCCAGGGCACAAAAAAGGCCGCTCGCGGCGGCCGTGGTGGAGTGGATGGAGTTTAGTCGCGGGCCGGTCAGTCCGGCAGGGAAGCGACGAGCGCCTTCAGGTCGGCGACGCTCAGCGGCTCCGGCGGCTGCAGGATGGCCCCGCCCGGCAGGGTGATGCCGTTGTCCCGGATTTCCCTGATTTCCTGCCGGTGGACAGCGATGCTGCCGTCCTCCCGATAGCGGATCAGCACCTCATAGGGCCGGGTGATGTCGGTCAGTGCCATTGGGGTGTTCCTCACGAAATGACGGCGCGGTCAGTGACCCGGCGCCAGTTGGACCCGTCCGAGAAGGCGACGACCGCGCCGCCGCTCTCGTTGCTCACGTAGATCATCTGTGCCACGGCGGCGGGGCTGGGGACTGTCCCGACCGTGTACGAGCGCAACACGCTTGCCCATTCACCGCCGGCCGTGAACAGTGTGATGGACCCGTTGGTGATCGCGCCGTCCCGCTCGATCGTGAAGCGGTTCGTCGCTCCGACGACGCCGCCCCAGCTCACCCGGCCGACGATCCGCTGCGACGAGAACGCTCCGTCATGGGTGTTCTCGATGAACAGGCCACTCGTTCCGCCGCCGTCCTCGACGGTTAGGCCGACCGATCCGACATTGCCCGCCTGATGCGGCGTCGCGGCCTTCATCCCGACCTTCAGCGCCTGCCCGGCTTCTCCGACAAGCCCGGCGCCGCTCTGCCGGAAGCCCGCGATCACGCCGACGTTGCTGTGAACGTGCTTGTCACGGCCGGCGCCGCCGTCGTACAGGCCACCCGAGAGGTTTGCCGTGAGGTCGTTTCCGATGATCGAATAGTGGTCGGACCCGCCGTCTTCGACGTAGACCCCATAGCGCTGGGTATTCGCGAACTCCGGGAACGCGCCGCAGTTGGCGCCGGTCACCGAAAAATAGGACACACCGGCTCCAATGTGGATGCCGTTGTAAATGTTGCTGATGGACGAGCCGTTCGCCAGGAATTGCCCGCCGTCGAACCGCACATCCACGCCGGCCTGCACGTAGGCCCCGCCCATCGCGTTTCCGTTCGACCGCATGCCGATGAAGTCATAGGCGTGGATGTCACCGCCGGACGCCTGCGCATAGATGCCGTGCCCGCCCTTGCTGGAGCAAGACCAGTCCTCCGTTGACACGCAGCGCTTGACCCGACCACCAGACGCCGGAGCCACCAACCACCCGTGGCCGTGGCAGGTATCGATGGCGCAGCGCGTTGTGAAGAGGTGGGCAACCTCCTTACCCGACGGCGGAGCGAGCACGACGCCGTTGTTGCAAGCCAAGGCACCACAGGTGTCCAGCCACGTTCCGCCCGACTGCTCGAAGCGGTAGCCGGCGGCCGGAGCCTTGGTGGGGTCGAAGTCCCCGGCCACGAAGCAGTCGGTAAGGTACTGGTCAGAGTTGTGCCCGATGGCGCCATCGAACAGGAACCCGATGCCGATTCCGGCGGTCAGGGCGGCGACGGTGATGGACCGAACGGAGTTTAGGAAGCTGTCGGTGAACCGCATGCCAATGGCATGGTTGCCGATCTTCAGGTTTTCGGCGTTGCAGTCCGTGGCGCCGTTGAAGTACACGGCGGCGCCCGCCGTCTTGGTTACGGCGGCGTCAATCGTCATGTCGGCGATGGACGACATAGACGACGGCGTGGCCCCGACACGGAACACGAAGCCGTCGCTGGTTACCGTGGTGAACGTCACCGTCGTAGCGCCACGTCCGGCTCCCCGAGCGTGAGTGTTGCTCGGTACCGCCAGAGCTTGACTCGCCCGATAGTCGCCCGGCGGGAACAGCACATCGCCGGTGCGGTTGAGCGCAGCCTGGATCGCCGCCGTGTCGTCCGTGCTGCCGTCGCCCTTGGCGCCGAACCACTTGACCGACACAGGCCCGACCTTCACCCGCAGCCACCGCCCGGCGGCCGTGCTGCTGGACGGCCGGATCACCGTCCCGCCGTCATCGGCGGCGGCGGAAGAGGCGTCCCAGACGAACAGTCCCGCCCCGCCGTCGCCCACGGACGAGTAGCCCCGCAGCATCACAGTGCCGTACGCCGCGCCCTGTCCGGGCGTGAGGGCGCGCAGGGCCGTCATGCTGTCCATCGCCCGCACGCCGGCCGATCCGGACACCGGGTCTTGCGTCCAGACCGTTCCACCGCCGGGGTTCTTCAGCTCCACCTTGTAGGTATCGCTGCCCAGGTAGATCGCGGGCCAGACGCCGGACGAGTCGGCGATGACCGGCTGCGTGTGGGGCGTGGTCAGGGCCGCATCACTGTACACCGTCGCCGGGGTCGAACTGCCGGTGAGAAAGAAGGACAGGCGCCCGCCAGCGAGCGGTACGCCGTTCTGGTCCACCGCGAATTGCCGCGGTGTCGGGAGGAGGCTCATGCGTCGATCTCCGGAGAGAAGAGGGAGCGCAACGGCAAGGCAGGCGCTTGCCAATGGGCGCTTCAGCACGTCCCGGCGTGAGAGCATGGCGTCCTCCTGTTCAGGATGACGGCTCAACGCTGGAGCGCGCGCAGTGGGCAAAGAAAAAGCCGCCCGGAGAGGGCGGCCCGTTGACGGACGTTTGTTTCGGTGTTGTTCTACTCACGCGAGCGAGGGAGGACGCGCCGATGAAAGAATGGCTGAAGCGTTACTTCAACGTGCCCAAGGGCGTGGCGATGGCGCTGTTGATCGTCGCGCTCGCAGCCACCCAAAAGGGCACCAAAAGCGAAGCATTCCTTGCCGCGCTCGTTTACGGCGCTCCCGTCTTTTTCATGTTGGGGGGCCTTATCGAGGGCCTGAAACAATGGCGCCGCGACCGGGCACAAAGCCGGGCATCGGCCGTACATCCTCCGATGCCGGCTCAACTCCGGTGAGTGCCCCGAAGTAGCCCAGCGCTCCCGCAAAGCTCTTCGTCCCCGGCTGCGTCGTGGTCAGGGCGACCAACGCCCGCTGTCCCTCCGGGTCGGTCATCGCCTGCGCCAGACGCCGCGCCCCCAAGGCGTAGAGGAACGGCGTCACCGCTCCCGATGCCCCGCCCTTCACCAGATCCCATGCCTGTTGCAGCGGCGCTGTCGGGGAGCCATCCGTTCCCGCCCGGTCGGCCAGACGGTCAAGGTGCTGGATCACCGAGGTGAAGGTGATGCGCTCGTTCTGATCCATCACGCTCCAGATTGGCGACTGCCGCATGGCAGTGGCGAACTTCTTCGGCGACCACAGCGGCGTGCTACCGTCCGGCATCGTGACGGGTGGAGCGTCGCCCGCCGGAACGCCGGCCTTCGCCATGGCCTGTTCGAAGGCGACGCGCTTGAGCTGCTGCCCGGCTGTCGGGTCGATGCCGTTGACAAGGTCGATGGTGGCGCGGAGCTGGCTCGGGGGAAGCGAGACGATCCGGGACGCAATGTTCTCATCCGCCGGCCGGATCGGGCCGCCGAGCATTTGCCCCACCACCGATTGGCGCAGGGTGTCGATGGCTTCACTGTTGGCCTTGTAGTTGTCGCGGGCCTGCCGCAACGCTCCAGCCACCTCCTCCGGCAGACCGCCGGTGTCGAGAACATCGTTCATGTCCCGCTTCAGCGCGTCCACCACCCGGCCGGCGATCATGCGCTGCTGGGCGGTGTCGATGTTCTTGAACACGGATGACGTGCCCTCTGCTGCCGCCCCGTAGATTTCCAGCAACCGTTCAAGCTGAGCGCCGGAAATCTTGCGGGGCACGGTCGTTTGCGTGCCGTCCGGATTGACGATGGTTTCGGGCTCGAAGTTGGATCGGACCTGCTTCAGCTTGCCAACGAGGGATGCCGTGGCATCACCGCCGCCCGGCACGTCGAAGCGGGAAATGAGGTCGTCCAATTCCGTCACGATGTTGTTGGTGGGTATGACGGGTTCCAGGCCAGTGGCTTGGTTGATGACGTTGAAGTCCTGCTGCGCCACGCTTCGGCGCAGGTTGACCGCGCGACCCAGCGCCAGGTCGAAGGCGCCGCGCACCGACCCGCCGGCCTTCTCCACCCCCACGGCGCCGGGGCCGAATGCTGTGTCCAACGTCTGGTTCAGAAAGCCGAGCGCGTGGTTAAGCTGGTGGGTATCGTGTTGCGCCATGATGTCGGCAGTCACCGGGTTGCGTCGGAACATGCCCTCCACCGTCAGCAGGGTGCGGGAACCCGTCCGCTGCCCCGGCGTGTAAGGCTCCCCGACAAGGTCTTCCAGCGCCCGGCCCTGCTGACCAAAAGGCGTCTGCTCCGCCTTGTCGATGTAGCGGGCCGCGACATTGCTGGGCCGGACGCCATCCACCACCTTCCCGAACAGCTTGTTCGCCCCAAACTGCGTTCCGGCGCCCAGCGCGGAGTCGAGAGCGAGGCTTCCCGCGCGCTGTCCAAGCGACATCTGATCGTCACCCGGCAGGAGCGCAGACGCTCCCTGCCGCACGACGTTGCCGAAGCCCGCCGCGGCACCGGCCGTCAACGGGTTGGTGCCAGCAGCAAAGGTGGGAAGGGCCTGGAGTGCCATGCCAGACACATCAGCCGCGTCATTCAGGTTCAACCCCGGTTTGTTCACCGGGAACACCTGCTTCCGCTCGTGATCCACGATGAACATGGATCCAGATGGGTCGGTGACGACGTTCCCCTTGCCAAAGTTGTGCTCATAGAACCCGGCCTGTCCCTCCGGGGTCATCTTGATCCCAGCTACGGCACGGGTGGGGAACTCCACCTCGCGGCTGTTGTTCAGCGGGTAGAAGCTCCCGACGGCCGCCGTCATTTCCTGTTCCGGCGTGCCGTCGGGGAAGTTGATGCGGTCGCCGTTCGGCAGGTTCACGGTGGGCATCGCTCACTTCCTCAGCTTCAGGGTTTTGGTTTCGGGGTCCCAGTCGTATTCGACGCCGCCAGAGGACGGAGCAGACCCGCCCTTGCCCTTGTCGTAGAAGTCGACCAGCGGCTTTCCGGCCTTCATCATCGCGTCGATGGCATTGGCGCGGTTGGCCCGCTTCTGTTCGATCACCGACGGGGAGTCGCCCGGCTGCGGGAAGTACTGCCGATAGGCATTGTCGAATTCCGCCGCGCCGATAGCCGCGCCCGATTCCTTGCGGAGCTGGGCATTGATGAAGTCCTGGCGGGCTTGGTCAAGCTGCTGGTACTTCTCGGTATGGAGGCTGTTCTCCACAGCTCCCGGCAGGATGGTGACGAACCGATCCCACATGCCGGGTGCCGCCGCGCCCTGGTCTTCGAGTCTGCGGATGATCTTCTCGGCATCCTGCATGCGGCGGAAGAAGCCGTAGGCGTTGGTTTCGCCTTCGTTGAACTTCGGGTCTTTCTGCATGCCGGGCACCGGCGCGACGGTGTAGCCGGGGCCAGCGGCACCCGCCGGGACCTGTGCGGGCGCGGCGGGCTGCTGGGGCTGGCCCTGCGGTGCTGACTGTCCGGCCGGTGCGATTCCGGCCTGTTGCTGGCCGCCTTGCATCCATGCCGGTCGCCGGATGTCGGGCGGGAGTTGCGGCGTTACCGCCATCATCTGCACGGAGCCGTCGGGCATGGTCGTGGGCATGATCTTGGGCTGCGTGAGGTGGGCATAAGCCGCCGCGTACTCCGGCGATGCGGGAGTAACTACTCACGGGGCTGGCTGAGCCTGGGCTGTTGTCGAGGCGCTGCGCGCATTGGGGGTGGTTGGCGATCCGGTGTTGCGTTTGGTTGGCCGGACGTGAG
>NZ_JBPXMQ020000076.1:0-15185 GCF_053470405.2 Azospirillum mesophilum | reverse complement strand
TGTGGGCGGAGAATGATCTTTCATACCGATCCTCTCGTATCGTATTCACGCCACAAGGGCCGATGAGAATGACTTTTAGAAAGTATCATACCGCTGCCTGCGGATTAGGCTCAATCCGGCAAACAGAAAAGAATAAAGTATCAGACCATTTTCCGACATATCGTCAAGCCATGGTGATGCCGCTTGGCATGGGGAAACTAAGTACAGTGACTCCAGACCACCATGTCGCTCCGATCTCATCAAACGCTTTTGGTGGCAACGCATATTCTGCAGCGCCACACAAAGCTCCGTTTGGAGCGACACATCAGCACGGATTGCGGATCGGTGTTCCTGCCAAGCCGACCAAGGGCGCAGGGGGAATGTCACCGAGAGCACGACCGAGTCGCCGAGCCTGCATCGGTTACGGCTCACGTAGAAGGAATGTGATCCCCAACCGCTTTATCATCACCATTGCAGCGTCTAAGAGACGATTTTCAGAAACCCATTGTGCTGATTACGAGTGTATTCAGATCGCCGCCACGCGGATTCCGTGCCTTTGGCATGGGAGCAGACATGAGACCAAAGGCGGTGGAGTTGGTGGCGAGCATCATCGACCGGATCGAGGATCGGCCTTTCGGCGCGGGGCACCCACCGGTGCCAACCGTGGAAGTGATCCGGACGCTCCGCTTCTTCGTGCGCGAGGGCGTCCAGTGGAGCGAGTTGCGGGCGGTGGAGGGACGCGCCTCGGGCCTCACCCCGCGCCGCCGCCGGGACGGGTGGCGCGCCTCCACCGATGGCCTGCCGCTGATCACGTACGTCCGTGGTCTGCGCACGGCGGCGATATTCATCGTCGCAAACCGTCTCAGTGCTTTCTGGCACCCGAAGGTGCGCGCTTGGTTGGAGAAGCACCCGCGGTGGGTCTTCCATTTCACCCCGACCTCGGCGTCCTGGCTGAACGCGGTGGAGGGCTTCTTCGCCAAGCTGACGACCAAACGCCTGCGGCGAGCCAGTTTCCGCGGCATCGTGGACCTCCAGGCCGCCATCCACCGCTTCATTGCCGAGCACAACAACACGGCCAAGCGCTTCGTCTGGACCGCTGATCCCGACCGCATCATCGCCAGCATCAACAAAGCTAAACGAGCGTCAGGCGCGGACCACTAGATCCTCTGTCGCAGCTCACCTCGCCGCCTCCCCAGCCATCTGAATCGGCAAGCCGCACAATTAACCTTTAATGCCATGTGACGTCCTTCTATGTTGCGGGCTACGGGCGCGCTTGCCGTTACATCAGGGATTTTTTGCTTCATGAATGATGAAACTGGCACGCTCCGCGAAACGATCCAGGGGCTATGGTCTCTTTGCAACGTGTTGCGCGACGATGGAGTAACGTCACAGGAGTATGTCACCGAGTTGAGCTATATCCTCTTTCTGAAGATGATGCGGGAGACTGGCCGAGAAGCGCTGTTACCGGAAGGGTATCGCTGGAATGATCTACGCGCAACCGGCGGGGACAATACCCTAGTATTCTATAGGAATATGCTAAAGCTGTTTGCGGAATCTCCCAATAGTTTGGTTCGCTCCATTTTTTCCGAGTCGCGAACATCGTTACGACATGATGCTAACCTCCAGAAAATTATTGCCGCCATAGATGGGATTGAGTGGTTTAGTCAGCAAGCAGAGCGGATAGGAGATATGTATGAAGGTCTGCTTGAGCGTGTAGCGACTGACCGGAAAAGTGGCGCTGGTCAGTACTTCACGCCACGACCTCTAGTAGAATGCTTGATTGAAGTCATTAAGCCAACAGCCGGTGAAGTGGTGCAAGATCCTGCTGCCGGGACAGGAGGATTCTTAGTTGCAACTGACCGATATTTGAAGCAGCGAGCGGTTCACGTTGATGAATCCGCTCATAGAGCATTGCTTTGCGGGATGGAGCTTGTTCCTGAAACATACCGGCTGTTACTAATGAATCTCGTGTTGCATAATATTGCGCCGGATGGTGTTTTGCTTGGTGATACATTAGCAAAGTCCGGACAAAGCTTGGCTCGGGCGGATATTGTTCTGACAAACCCCCCTTTCGGCTCTGGAAAGGGGGGGCGTAAGCCAACGCGCGCCGACTTCACGATTACCGCGGATACGAGTAACAAGCAATTGTGTTTTGTTGAGCATGTCGTCCGGACACTGAAACCCGGAGGGCGGGCCGCAGTTATCGTTCCTGATAATGTGCTGTTCGCAAACGGACAAGCAAGAGACTTGCGGTCATGGCTAATGGAAGAATGCAATTTGCACACGATATTGCGCCTTCCATCAGGAATATTCTATGCGCAAGGAATCAAAACTAGCGTTTTATTCTTCACTCGTGCGACTAAGCCGGGCAATGCGACAAAAAAGGTTTGGGTTTACGACCTGCGAGCCGGCCAGCCGGCTTATGGACGCAATCGCCCTCTCCGAGCGACGGATTTCGAAGAATTTATAGCTCTTTTTGGCGCCGATCCATGCGGACGAACATCGCGAGCCAATGTTAAATCAACAGAAGACCGTTTCCGTTGCTTTACCAGAAAGGAAATAGCTCTTGGTGGCGATAACCTTGATCTTACTTGGCTCTCGGCGCTCGATGCTAGCGAGGAGGCTTTGGAGGACCCACAGGACTTGATTGAAGCAATGCGTGGGCATCTGCAACGCGCTTTTGCGGGTATCGACGCTTTGTCCACTCTCATCGACTCGGCTTGCTCAGAATGACACTGCGCATTTCGCTTGATAAGCTCGCTGAAAGTGAGACGAGCCCTCTGCTTTCCTGCGCGGCGCGTTGGAAGAGGGTCGAGCTTGGAAAAATCGCTATTGTCCAAGGGGGATATCCATTTCTATCACGCTACTTCAATGACATTGAAGGAGTGCCGGTTATACGAATCCGTGATCTCGGGCCGCGCGATAATATCACTCTTTATTCCGGGCCGATTCCTTCAGGATACTGGGTCGAGCCGGGAGATTTGCTCGTCGGAATGGACGGCGATTTTCGAACCTACCGGTGGGACCGCGAACGCGCGCTGCTAAATCAACGTGTGTCAAAAATAGTTGCAAACCCCGCCGTATACAGCAGCGATTTTTTAGAACTTATCCTTCCTGCTTACCTAAAAGCGCTCCAAGATAATACGTCCTCTGTCACTGTTCGGCATCTTTCAATTAGGTCTATACAAGAGCTGCCGGTTCCATTTCCCAGTCTTGACGAGCAACGTCGAATAGTGCAGAAGCTCAGGGAGTTTGCCGACGTCTGGCAGAAAGTTGCGGACGACCTGGATGAGACATTAGATTTGTGCTCGGCGTTCCTAAACGCCACCATACGGCGTGCTTACACTCCTGGGCCAGGTTGGAGCTCCCGATCTCTCGCAGAAATTGGAGAGATTAAATCTGGGCTAACATTGGGGCGCAGGTACGCTCCTGACGAGCAACTCGTTGAGCGGCCCTATTTAAGAGTGGCCAATGTTCAGCGTGGCAGGCTCAACTTAGATGACGTTCGAAGTGTCCGTCTGCGCGCGTCTGAGGCCGAAAAACTGTATTTACAGCGCGGCGATATTCTTATGAACGAGGGCGGTGACCGCGACAAGCTTGGTAGGGGCTGGCTATGGGAGGAACAGATCCCAAACTGCATTCATCAAAATCACGTATTTCGACTCCGCTTAATCGACGAGAACGTCACACCGGCCTATGTAGCTCGTTATACGAATTATGTGGGTCACGAATATTTTTACTCAGTTGGAACTCAAACCAGCAATCTGGCGTCTATCAGCGCCCGCAACATTGGCGCTATGAGAATACCGGTTCCGCCGAAAGGCATAGCTGCTATTATCGATGAGGAGTTGAATCGCGCGGATCAGTTCGCCTCGGACGTTCGTCGTGAGGTGTCTCAGGCACGGGAGCTCATCGAATCTCTCCGCAGCGCACTTTTAGCGACCGCACTGCGCGGGGAGCTTACTGAACAGGGGAAGGACGCATTTGCCGAAGTTCCAGACCGCTACTGCCGACCGGAGGATGAGTGGGTCGCTGGAGTGACGAATGCGGTAACAGAAAGAGTGAAGATGAGCGAAGCTATACGCAAGCGCCCCCTCGCTGATGCCATTGGCAATAATGGTTATGCTGTTACCCCGGAGCAGCTCTTCACAAGCGCCGGGTACGTGGCCGATGAAGTAGAGGAGTTTTATAAGGACCTTAGTGCTGCCGTCGATAATAAAATACTTGCTCAGACTGACGACTGGAAGCTTGTTGTGGTTACAAACTTGGAGAAGTTAACGTCATGAGAATCCTTTTTTTAAGGTTGCCGAAATACAAAAACTTTAATGACTTCGAGATTCGGTTCTCTCCGAGTGAGCCGGACGTGTTGATTGTTGGCAACAATGGGTCTGGTAAATCCAACCTCATGGAGGCCCTTGTAACAATATTTCGCGATCTTATTGCTGCCTCAGAGCGCAAGGCGCCGATTGCTACACCCTTTGCCTATCAGATTGAATATAAAATACAGGAAAATCTTGTTGAAGTGGATCATGATCCGCAGCGTTCTCGCGCGCGCACAGCCATCAAGGTCAATGGAAAGGCATCCTCTTTAACGGCGCTCTCTCCACCCGAGGGGGATCAGTTTCTTCCAAAAACCGTATTTGCGTATTATTCTGGTCCTAGTGACCGTCTGAGCAACCTGTTCGACAGTTCACTCGCTGATTTTCGTAATTCTATGATCGAGGGGGACATTTCGGCCCACCAACGACTTATATATGGGCGTCTAATTCACAGCCGCTTTGTTCTTTTGGCGTTTCTTATTGATGATGATCCCGAAGCTTTCAATGTCCTCGCGAAAGAGTTGGGGGTTCAAGATTTAGAGAGTGCGCTTTTTGTTCTTCAACAGCCTTACTGGGCTAAGCCTCAGCCGGTTACTCGTAAATCAGAGTTTTGGAAAGCGAAAGGTGTCGTGCGAAAGTTTTTGGCGCGACTTTACGCAGAATCTCTCGGACCGCTGCAGTTAGATATAAGACAACGTACTGGAATTAAGACGTATGTTCGTCGGCAGCGATTGCATTTGTTTATTCGTAACGCTAAAGTTCTTCAGGATGTTGTCGATAGTTTGCGCCCAAAAAGCGAGCCCAGGTCAAGGATTTTGTTTCGGCTTCTTGAAAGTGCTTTTGTCTCTGACCTTATCAAAGACGTAGTCGTAAAAATCAAAAAGATTGACACAGGTGACGGCATAGGCTTCCGAGAGCTAAGTGAAGGAGAGCAGCAGCTCCTCATGGTGCTGGGATTGCTGCGCTTCTGTCGTGACGAAGAGAGTTTATTTCTTTTGGATGAACCTGATACCCATCTCAATCCTGTATGGGGGCTGAAATTTCTTGAGATGGTCAACTTGGTGGTTGGTAAGGATGCGACGAGGCATCTCATCTTTGTTACTCATGACCCTGTGGCTGTCGCGATGGCTAATCGTGATCAGGTGCGCCTTCTGGCAAAGCAGGAAGACGGGAAAGTCCGTTCGCATGAACCTCTGGATGACCCGATAAAAATCGGAATTCCCGGAGTTCTGACTAGTGAGCTTTTTGGGCTGCCTTCCGTAATGGCGCCGGTCGTGGCAGATGATATAACTCGTAAGCATGAACTTATCGCTCTGGGAGCGCAAAGAACATCAAAGGATTCTGAGGAGCTTGTTCGGGTTGAAAAGCGTCTGCGTGAGGTCGATATGTCCTCAACTTTGCCTGACCCGCTCTATGCTGAGTTCGTTAGTAAAATTTTGGAACGCGAAAGCAAATTGTTCCAGAATAATGAGCGCCTCTCACCTAATGAAGTTGCTGAGCGCGATGCCATAATGAACTCTGTGATTGATGAGCTTTTTGGGGAGATAAATTAAGATGAGGTTTATCGACACTAGCTCTCTTTCCTTGCCTGTAGGTTGGATTGATCAGGCAAAATTAGCCGCTGGGGAGGTTGCTAAGGCGAAAGGCAACCGTGCGGATGTCATCGAGAGCTATTCTCATGTATGGCGTGCTCTGAAGGAGCCACTTGCTAAGCTATCTCATTATAAATGTTACTATTGCGAAACGGTTCGTGTTCGTGATGATTATGAAGTAGATCATTTCCGGCCAAAATCAGGAACATCGAGTGACGGTCATTCGGGGTATTGGTGGTTGGCGTTTGATGCCAGCAATTTGTATTTTTCCTGTCGTTTTTGTAATCAGCGGCGGCGTGGTATCAATGGTGAAGAAGCCGGGGGAAAGGGGAGTGCCTTTCCGCTGCTGGAAGGAGGAATCAGGGCTGTGAAGCCTAGTGACATTCTTGAGGACGAATATCCAGCGCTGGCAGATCCGTGCAAGCGTCACGAACCAAGCTTGATTGGCTTCAATGACATCGGTGTGGCGGTTCCGCAGCCATCACGCATCGGCGAGCCAGTCGAATTTGAAAGAGCGCGCACGTCTATACGGATCTACAATCTTAATCATGGCTGGCTGCGTAGGCGGCGTGAACAGAAGGCCTTGATCATTCGTAGGAAGATAGGCGAGCTAACGCTCCAACTCGAAATGCACGTGAGGCGTAGCAAGAGTGGCAACCATCAGGCTGCGCAAGATGCTCTTGCTAGAGCAACCCAGATTAAAGATGAGTTGTCACTTATGCGGGCTCCCGATGAAGAGTACTCGTCACTTGCTACACATATTTTAAATTTAAGCGTGTCGAAACAGCGTCCTTGGATTTCTAGAATTCTGATGACGGAGCCGGCTGTTTCAGAGACAAGCAAGCGGAACGTGAAGGCAATGGATTTTGTTTCATAGGAGAATGCCATATCCGTTGTTCTTGCTTCGCTGTGCGACAAGAGGCGTTGGTTAAATCCAAACAGGAACTTCAGCCGATTGAGGCGCATGGATGTCTTGTGGTCAATGGGCTCAAAGTCTTTCCTGCGGCCATCTTGGCGGTTTCCCTCAACGCCCTGGTTCTGACCTGAATTGTTCACCTTCTTTGTGATCCGCTGGAGTTCTTCTCCTGGAAAATCCGCAAGGTGCTGGATGCCGCGCTGGAGGACATCTCGCTATGGCTGCTTAGGCCAATAAAGCGCCGTGACTCTGAAGCAGGTGGAGAAGGTTCGCCTGGTTGCTCAGGCCAAATCACATTCCCACCCAAAGCGTTCTGCCAGCCGTACCGCCCAAGCCTTCCAATATGCTTTCTGATCCATCCGCTCTCGATGCCGCAAAACTCTTGGCAGACGAATGCACTCAACTGCGTCTGCAAAGGCGTCAGCAGTTTTAATGTTCCAGCGACCATGGTTATCTACCATGCCGTCGAGCATATTCTTGATGTGCTCCTCCATCTCTCTAAATGGTAAGTGCTTTAAGTAGCGTAGAGCCAGTGAGGATAGCGAAAATCCGCCCGTGTGATCTACATCCAGCAGCACTATCGGCGGACGGGCCTGCGGCCAAAATACGGAGATTAAGCAGGGGCGTCGTTGATGGCCAGCCACGGAGATGGCGCGACCACGTTTCAGCGCACACATCGACATCGCTATTCTCACCGTTGGCAGCATCTCCGCCATCAGGTGGAGCGCACCGATCAGTGGCTCCAATTCGCCCAGGTACTCGGGGTTCGCCGGTTCCAACAGGCGGAACTCAATCGGTGGTAGCGTGGCGCCCGGCACATCCTCACCGATACTGGCGGCAACGCGAACACGGCGCCGGATGACAATGTCGGGCGATATCTTGCCTTGACCGGGCCCTGACTCACTATCCTCGCTTTTGGCGGCCGATGTTATCCCTCGAGTCGCGGATTCGGCCACCTTGGTGATTTTAATTTCCCGGTCGAAGGTGCTCAGTTTCGTCAGCACCGGTAGTGCGGATTGGTGTGTATCGATACGGCTGCCGGTGGCCTGATCGTCCACGACATAGTCACGGATCTCCCGAAGCGGAGGCGGTTCGTCGGTGTCTCCCTGGCCTTCTTTCAGGTGTCTGGTACGGAAGCTGACCGTTTCGCTCATTGATGGGTGGGAGTAGCGCAAGATGTCGCAGGGATGACGCTTACCGGTGAGTTGCAGGATTTCTAGCACCAGCGCCGTGTTTCCCTTGCGCATCCATCGTACGGTCCAAGTAGAGTTCTGCAGCGATGGCGGGTAGAAAGCGATGTAGCTTTGTCCCTTTGACAGGGTAGCCACACTGTCCCACGAGCGGCGAGCGTCCGGGTGGACGGCGGTCCAGGCAAATTCGGCAACGAAGGTCTGGTTCAAAATCTTCTTCGGCATCTTGTTAGTGAAGTGCAGGTGCAGGTCGGAATGGAACCCTGGCAACTCCGGTCGGCAGAGTTCCATCAGGCCGCTGCGATGCATCAAGGCGTTCGCCATAGTCTTGTTGTGCACGAACAAGCTG
This sequence comes from Azospirillum mesophilum, assembly GCF_053470405.2. Taxonomy (NCBI): domain Bacteria; kingdom Pseudomonadati; phylum Pseudomonadota; class Alphaproteobacteria; order Rhodospirillales; family Azospirillaceae; genus Azospirillum; species Azospirillum mesophilum. The sequence goes on along the minus strand of NZ_JBPXMQ020000076.1, from coordinate 6,840 downwards.
CGAATCAGTTCGATGATCGGGACCAGTACCTCGACGCCGTTAACCCAGTAGCGAAGCAACCGCTGAACCTTACGTGTGCGCCCCTTGATCGGAAACAGGTCAGGCGGGATGCACTCGGCGGTGACCTCCTCGCCATCTGCAACATTCGGGATCGAAAACTGTACGACATTGCCGTGCAGCGCCAAGCTGGTTAGATCGCCGCCCGAGTAGCATTTGCCCAACGGAAGTGCGCAAAGCAGGCCGATGGGCAGCAGATGCGTGACCACGTTGTCCGAGTCGATTCCCCGGGTAGTAGCACGGACCTGCCACCCCTTTTCGGGGTCCTCGACAAATCCGGCCAGCCAAATCAGTTCCAGGTCTTCGCCCTGGTCTGCGAACGCCTTGATCAGCGGCATGGGATGACGCGTCCGTTTTTGGTGATGATGGAGGTGAGCGCCTGGTTGACGACCTCCGACACGCGATTAGACACTCGGGCGACGCGGCGGACTCTCCAAGGCGAAGTCGATTCCCCTGATCGTTGCAATGCATCGTATGCCCACACGATGCGGCGCAACTGGAACGTTTCAACACTTTCCCTGATGGACGCCAGCATGGCTAGGGTTTGCGGGAGCTTGGGCCGGCGATTGCCAATCCATCCGGGGTGGCCGAGTCGCCGTTCCAGTTCGGCCAATGTCACCCGCACCGGCGGGACCAGAAGGAGGATCGCTTCGGCGGCTTGCCGGAGAGCAACAGCAAGGTCTTGGTCGATGACCGTCCAGTCTTCGCGGGCGCTTGGTGGCGGCCTAACTGCGGGTGCCGGCGAATGGGTATCCAACCAAGTCCGGTCGTGCCGGTAGAGCCAAGCGTGCTCGTTCGGCAGCCGGTCAGCCAGTGCATTGCGTTTGAGATGCGGTTCCTTCTGTTGAAGCCCCAGCCAGCGTTCCCGCATTGCCGGTCCCGGATCCTTCTTTGCCGGAATCCGCGGTCTGACTGGAGGCCGCCATGGCGTAATTAGGCCAAGCTTCGCCGCGTGCAGGCGGACCGTGCTCGGGTCCACGCCCAAGATCTGCGCGACGGAACATATTCCATCGCCCCGGTCTACTAATACGCGGAGCTGGGAAAGGAATTCGGCGGTGGCGATCCGGCGCCGGGGTGGACGGAGGGGGAGCGGTGGGGCGGGCTTGTATCGATCAAGGAACAGTCCGAACAGGATGTGATGCAGTGGATGAAAGGCGTGCTGATGCTTGCGCACGATGGGCGACAGCCACGCCGTGTTCGCCAATTCCGGGACGACGGTGCGTGCCGGCGCAAATACGGCATTGAAGGCGTTGTGCAACTGGCGTTGATCGACTCGCCCGTTGACGGAGGCGAGACGTCGGTCGGTCAGGGCGTGACGGTATCCGGCGGTCAAACCGGCCGGGTCCACGCCGCGCGGCGTGGCGCTGAGCAAGGCGGCGCTGCGTCCTGCAATTTCTAGGAGGATAGCTCGGCAGCTGTCGTCATTCGCCCATGGCGGCGTTGGCAGCTCTCCTTGGTAGACACAATCGTCCGCAGCGATGAACACGGTTTGATGCCCGCTGCCGGGGGCAGATTTGCTCTCCATCAGCGGTATGCCGTGGTCGAGGCAGACCAGAACGCCGGGAAGTTGATGGGCGCGGCGCCAGAAGCGCTCGCCCCGGCGGGCAAGGTCCTCCGCGTGGCACGCTGGGCAGTACCGCAAGGTGGCGGGGGTCACTACGGTGCTGGTGGTGATGCCGAGGCGCGTATGGATGCCGCTGGCCGGGCCATCGGCCATGGCCGCGAGGACGGCGCCTACGACCTCTGAAGGCTGGAAGGCTGTGTGATAGGGGAGCAGCGTGAACTCAATGGCCAGCCGTTCAGGGGTAAGGCCGCGGTCAGGTGGTAGACGGCGGCTCAACGAGCCAAGATGTCCCGGCAGGTCCACCGTGGCTCGCGCATTCCTGTTGCCGAAGAGATCGTCCATCGTCCGTTTCGGGCTGACCGAGCAGGTGTGACGGTGAAAGCGGGCCAGCACGCTGTACAGCAGTTCGTCGGGATAGGACGCCGGGAAATATGGGAGCATCGCTGGCACTCCTCAGACCGCGATGTCCCGCAGTGGAGGTTTTATGGCGCCGGACGCCAGCAGCGCCTCATAGGCAGGCGCGCCGGATGTCGTCCCGGTGGAGACAATGATCCGAAGGTCGGCTGGATCGACAGCCCGTACAGGGACGATCGCTTTGTCCCGACTCTTCCGGGGCTTCACCGGCTTTACCTCCGGTCCACGCTCGCGGAGTTTGCTGGCGATCGTCGCGACCAGGTCGAGAGGATTGAGGTTTGGGTTTTCGGCTTTGACCTGGGCCAGCAAAACCTGGGCGACATCACGGGCGAGGCCGAGTCCCTCCAGGGATGCCAGGACGGCATCAGTCCCATCCTGGTTGGGAGAAGCGGACGTGGGTTCTACAGGCGTCGCTGCCTCCTTTGCTGGAGTCGGCGACAGACGGACCATCGCCGTTTGGAAGGCCTGGAACACGTAATCGTCCAGAGGCTGGAGGTCGTCGTATTTTTCCAGCGCGGCGCGGTCGTTCCGTTTCAGTGCGGTGATCATCGGAGCCAAGAGGCGGAACGCGTCGCCGGCGACGTGCTTGAACAGGCCGACAGTCAGCTGCTCGCCCTTGTCCCGGCCGGTCAGGGCGTTGAGCTGGATGACCTGAAGCTGCGCCAGCATGTACAGCTTGACGACCAGATCAACGATGCCCTGGCTTTCCTCGTACAGGACATGGCGCAATTCATCGGTCAGTGGTGTCGGTTCGCGCGTCCACTGATAGCGCCACATCCGGTCGATGAAATGGTTCCACGTGGCGTCGTTAGCGTGTCGCTCCCAAATCAGGCTCCCCAACCCGCTGGCCCGCCGCGCTTGGCGGAAGGCGCCCTGCAACAGCGGCATGGCGGCGGGCGTGCCGATGATCATCACCGGAATACCGATGGTGTTGACCAGCGCCACCAGGAAGTTCAGCAGGTCGTCCCGACCAGCGCCGGGCGCCCGCATGAGATGCTGGATTTCGTCGATGACCAGCAGGCCTAGGGCGTGCCGGTCGGCCACCTCCGCCATGTGGACGACCATCGTGTCGATCGACAGCCGGCTGGAGCCGTAGCGCGCTTCGTTCCGGGTGCGGAGAAGCTTGTCCATTTCGTGGAAGAAGCTGATGCAGAGCTGCTTCACCGACCCCTTGTGCGGGCATTCCAGCTTCAGCCAGACCACCTGCTCCAGACTGAACGGCTCCTGGTGGTGGATGAGCTTTGGATAGAGTTGCAGAATGCGCTCGACGCTCTTGGACTTGCCGATGCCGGAACAGCCGATCAGGGCGAACCCGGACGCTGTGGTTTCGACGGGGTGGATGACGGCGGACAGGTCCTTCTTCAGAACCCGCTCATGGTCATTGTGCAGCCGGTGCAGGTAGTCGGTGGTGTTGGGGTTGCGGCCGACGTAGCCCTGTCGAATGAGTGCCGACAGCCGGACTTCCAGTTGTAGATGACGTTCGAGCGGTACGAAGTAGCGCCCCAAACGCTGTAGGCAGTGGCAGCGAAGGTGGGCCGGGTATTGCCGCTCCTCGTCGCTATGGATCGGCAGCCGCGTCAGGTTCCGCAGGGCCTCGGCAATCGACATGACCGGCGGCAACCGGTTGATGAAGGAGTTGTCGCGGTACTCCGGCAACTCGGGAAGGTCAGCGTCATCCTCGGCCATCGTCGCCTCCTTCTCCGAACCGGTTCAGAATGTCCGCGATGCTGGGTAAGCTGTAATCCTCTTCCGCCGGCGGGTTTGGCGTGAAAGGGACGACGTTGTCCGGCGCCGGAGGTTCTGGCAACGCCTTGTCGGAACGGAAGGCCTCACGCGCCTGATTTTCGCGCCGTTCCTCCTGCCGGTTGGCGCGGATACCAGCAACTCGTTCCCGGTTGCTGGCGGTCACCTCTGGCCGCATGGCTTTGGCTTCACCGACGATGGTCTTGACGGTGTCGGTCAGGTTCACCCGGCCGGCAAGCTCGCGCGGCTGATTGGCGCTGTCCGTGAGCAGCTCCTCCTGGCGTATCTGGTCGATTTCCCAGAGTGTCCGGCCTTGGAAGGCTCGGCTGCGGTTCGTCAGGCCGCAGGGGATGAATCGGATTCGTCCGGTGTCCTCATGCAGGTAGATTTCGTCCATCAACCTCGGTTCATAGGAAACCCGGACCTTCCAGATGCCACGCTGGCGGGCGCGCTCGAACCAATGCTCCGCGATCGCCTGCGGGCAAGTGTAGAAGCAGCCCTGGAATCGAATACCCTGGGCGGTGACGACCGCTTCGTCAGAGGGGAGCAGGCTCAGTTTTACTTGCTCTTCGGGAAATACCCGGAGCTTGCCGCTGCGTCGGGCCACGCCCCACTCCCACAGGTCAGCGGGAATGGCAGGCACGGCGTCGGCAATCATCGCCGCTGACTTGTCGTAGTCGCGCAAGAGGTGGGCGTTGTTGTAGTAGAGTATGCAGTGGATGATGATGCGCGTGAATTGGTCGATATCAAGGGTCGCATCCAAGCGGTAGTCGGTTCCGCCACGCGCTCTGTAGTCCTGGGCGATATACCCCGGTGCATAGGCCTTGAACTTGGCCGGGATGAGCCTGAAGCGCTGCTCGACGATGCCTTTCCAGTCGCCCCGATAAGGGGCAGCATTCTCGATCTGAACGTTGAAGTTGCTGCTCAGTGTGTCGATCATGCTGCCGAGGATTTCGCCGCGGTCACCAAGCAGGACATCCGGCAGGGAGCAGCACGGCCAATCGTGGGCTTCGATGTCGATGCCGAACTGGTGGCAATAGGCGACCTTGTCCGACGCGGCGTTGGCCAGCGCCATCATGGCTCCGACCCAGGACGGTCCCTCGAACCCTACGTAGACGCCAACGATCATCCGGCTGAAGACGTCGATGACGATGTAGAGCACAGGCCGTCCAACGATCTTCGTCCGCCGCAGGCGCGACACCAAGTAGACGTCCGCGATTGTCGCGTCGATCTGGTAGCGGGAGGCCGGACCCAGCACCTCCGAGGTCGAGGTGTTGAGCAGCGCTCGACGGTCCTTGTCATACACCCGCGGCTTCCGCCGGATGCGATCCACCTGGAAGACGTCGTTGTCCTTCTCATACCAGTATCGGAACTGCCAGAATTGCGGGATGTCCTCCCGCGGCACCAACTCGATTCGTCCTGTCGCGTCGTTGAGCACGCGATCGCTGTAGTGTTCGGCTATCACCAAATCGTAGACACCGCGCAGATCGATTTTCTCGTTTTCAGCGAAATATTTTGTGATCGCCGTGCGGAAGATGTCGCGTGTCTCTCGGTTGATGTTGATGCCTTTGATGCCGCCTTTTGGCGGTCGTCCTCTCTTCACTTCGCCAGGTGGTCGCTCCTTGCCAGGGGCACCGCATCGGTGAAAGTCGGGCAGCAGGGCGTTGGGGATCATGCCCCGCTGCCAGTATCGGCGCAGAAGCCGGTAGATGGTCTGCTTGGTCGCCTGCTTCTCCAGAACGAGTCGGAGGATAGCGCGGCCTCGCGAGGCAGGTTCGAAGATGGCAGGCTCATCAAGTACCAGGGGACGGATCATCGTCCATAGCGCATCCCGCTTTTCCCTTTGCTTGGCCGGTATCCCGGCATCGGACAAAGGGGCAAGCCAGGAATCGTCTTTTAGGAATCGGAGCGCACCCTGTTCGAGGTGTTCGGTAAGCTCCCTCATCGAGCGGAAGATTGGGAAAGCCGAGTCGTCACGCACATCGATGACGTAACAGCCACCACCTTCGGGATGAACCCACAGGACCCGTTCGACGGGGCCGTCGTCTGCCGCCTGCAGGAGCTGGTTGACCACAGGCCAGTTCATCCAGCCGTCCTCGCGCGCTGGATGGGGGCAGCCTCGAATCGATGCAGCGGCACCGAATCGTCAAGCGGCTCGGCCATGTCGCAACGGATGTCCTTGGTAGCTAGCAGGTAGCGGACCAGGAACAAGGCGACGCCCCTTTCCATACCCAGTTGGTTGTCCATTTCCGTGCAGAACCGCCCGAGCGGCAGCTGGCCCGGCCAGCTCGGCAGCTCCCGGCGGATCAGCGTTGCCTTTTCCTCGTAGTAGCCGGGGTAAGGCTGGCTCAGATTGTCCAGATACCCGTAGCTATGGACCCAGAGGATGGACGTCGCTACGGACATAGGGACCTCCTTTTCGGTCAGGATTCCCCAATCGACCCGCTGTTCTGCCCAGTAGCGACGCTCGATCTCAAGCTTCTCAAGGATCCTTGGCTTTGCCAATTCGGCCGAGGGCTTTACCGTGCGCGCCAGGGTTACAAGGCGGCCATCCCGCACAACATCGACCACCAAGTCGGTGGTCATCACCACATGCACTTTGGTCGCCGAGTCGGTTGGATGCCGAACTCCCATCTCGTCAGCGATTCGCCTGGTGGTAGCGCGGTCGAGGGGGAACTGCTCGCGGATGTCCTTGACATCGTCCGCCCAGTCGAACAGCAGGAAGAAGCGCCATTCGATGTCCGACAGCAGATGGTGCTGCCGCCCCGTTTTCAAGCCCCGCAGGCGGTGCGTACGGCCGGAGGACGGGACATCCTGGACGGTAAGCCAGGGCTTGTAGTCGGCGCCACGCCCCTTGCCGCGCCCCTCCTTGTGGAAGAGGGCGATCTTGTCCTCATCGAACGCGTAGCGGCGACGAGCCATGACGCCTCCGGGGTGCGGCTACCTCTTTCGAGGATGGGACGATTCCCCGAGACGCGCAAGGAAGCTTCCCCGGTATGAGACTAATTTACGCAGTATGACGGTATTTTATCCGGCATGAAGCTATATTCTGCGCAGACATC
>NZ_JBPXMQ020000075.1:0-15985 GCF_053470405.2 Azospirillum mesophilum | reverse complement strand
CGCCGGTCTCGGCCAGCACCTTCGTGATCGCCGCGGTCAGCGACGTCTTGCCGTGGTCGACGTGGCCGATCGTGCCAATGTTGCAGTGCGGCTTGTTCCGCTCGAACTTTGCCTTCGCCATGGTGTGCTCTCTCCGTCTCTTTGTCGTTCCAGCGGTTTCAGGCCATCCTGGCGCGGATGGACTCCGCGATGGCCTGCGGCACCGGCTCGTAGTGGTCGAACTGCATCGTGTACTGCGCGCGCCCCTGGCTCATGGAGCGCAGGGTGTTCACATAACCGAACATGTTGGCCAATGGCACCATGGCCGAGATCGCGTTGGCGTTGCCACGCCGGTCCATGGCCGTGACCTGTCCGCGGCGGCTGTTCAGGTCACCGATGACGTCGCCCATGTATTCCTCGGGCGTGACGACCTCAACCCTCATGATCGGCTCCAGCAGCGCCGGAGCGCCCTTCTGGACGCCTTCGCGGAAGGCGGCGCGGGTTGCGATCTCGAAAGCGAGCACCGACGAGTCGACGTCGTGATAGGCGCCGTCCACCAACGCAACCTTCAGGTCTATCACCGGGAATCCGGCGATCACGCCGCTGTTCAGCGACGCTTCCAGGCCCTTCTGAACGCCGGGCAGGTATTCCTTGGGCACTGCGCCGCCGGTGATCTTGTTCTCGAAGGCGAAGCCTGAGCCGGTCGGTTGCGGCTCAAACGCAAGCTTGACGCGGGCGAACTGCCCGGTGCCGCCCGTCTGCTTCTTGTGGGTGTGGTCGACCTCGGCGGTTTTGGTGATGGTCTCGCGGTAGGCGACCTGTGGGGCGCCGACATTCGCGTCAACCTTGAACTCGCGCTTCATGCGGTCGACGATGATCTCAAGGTGCAGTTCGCCCATGCCCTTGATGATCGTCTGGCCGCTCTCGTGGTCCGTGGTCACGCGGAAGGACGGGTCCTCCTGCGCAAGCCGCGACAGCGCGATGCTCATCTTCTCCTGGTCGGCCTGGGATTTCGGCTCGACGGCCACCTCGATGACCGGCTCCGGGAATTCCATCCGCTCCAGCACGATGGGCTTGGCGGAATCGCACAGCGTATCGCCGGTGGTGGTGCTCTTCAGCGCGGTGAAGGCGACGATGTCGCCCGCGTGGGCCTCGTCGATCTCTTCGCGGCTGTTGGCGTGCATCAGCAGCATGCGGCCGATGCGTTCCTTCTGGTCCTTGCCAGGGTTCAGCACGGCGCTGCCGGCGGCTACAGTCCCGGAATAGACGCGCACGAAGGTCAGCGACCCGACGAAGGGATCGTTCATGATCTTGAAGGCGAGCGCGGAGAAGGGCGCGGAGTCGCTGGGTTCGCGCTCGTCCGGTTCGCTGCTGTCGACCTTGTGGCCTTTGACCGCGCCAATGTCCACGGGCGCGGGCAGGTAGTCGACGACGGCGTCCAGCATCGGCTGCACGCCCTTGTTCTTGAAGGCGGAACCGCACAGCACCGGCACGAACTTCAGCCCGATGGTGCCCTTGCGGATGCAAGCCTTCAGCGTATCGACCGAAGGGTCCTCCCCGGTGCTGAGATACGCTTCCATCGCCGCATCGTCGAGTTCGACGGCGCTGTCGATGAGCGCCTGGCGGTATTCACGCGCCTGCTCGATCAGCTCTTCGGGGATGTCGGTGTGATAGAATTCGGCGCCCAGCGTCTCTTCTTTCCAGACGATGGCGCGCATGGTGACCAGATCGACGACACCCACGAAAGTGGACTCGGATCCGATCGGCAGTTGGAGCACAAGCGGGTGGGCGCCCAGCCGCTCCTTCATCATGTCGACGCAGCGGAAGAAGCTCGCGCCGACACGGTCCATCTTGTTGACGAAACACATGCGGGGCACGCCGTACTTGTCGGCCTGCCGCCACACGGTTTCGGACTGGGGCTCCACCCCCGCCACGGAGTCGAACACCGCAACGGCGCCATCGAGCACGCGCAGGCTGCGTTCGACTTCGATGGTGAAGTCGACATGGCCCGGCGTGTCGATGATGTTGATGCGGTGATCGCGCCAGAAGCAGGTCGTGGCCGCCGACGTGATCGTGATGCCCCGTTCCTGCTCCTGCTCCATCCAGTCCATGACCGCGGTGCCCTCGTGCACCTCGCCGATCTTGTACGACTTTCCAGTGTAGTACAGGATCCGTTCGGTGGTCGTGGTCTTCCCGGCATCGATGTGGGCCATGATGCCGATGTTGCGGTAACGGTCCAGTGGGTGGGAACGGGGCATGACAAGCACCTGGGTCGGTGGGTGCCTTACCAGCGGTAGTGCGAGAACGCCTTGTTGGCTTCCGCCATACGATGGGTGTCCTCGCGCTTCTTCACGGCGGTGCCGCGCTGGTTGGCAGCATCCAGCAGCTCACCCGACAGACGCTCGGTCATGGTGTTTTCCGAGCGGGCGCGGGCGGCGCCGATCAGCCAGCGGATGGCCAGGGCCTGGGCGCGGTCCGAACGGACCTCGACCGGAACCTGGTAAGTGGCGCCACCGACGCGGCGCGAGCGCACTTCGAGGTGCGGCTTCACGTTCGCGAGGGCGTCGTGGAAGACCTGAACGGCGTCGTTCTTGGTCTTGACCTCGATGCGGCCCAGGGCGCCATAGACGATGCGCTCGGCGGCGGACTTCTTGCCGTCCAGCATCAGGCAGTTCATGAACTTGGTCAGGACGCGGTCGCCATACTTGGCGTCCGGCAGGACCTCACGCTTCTCGGCGCGACGACGACGGGACATCGTGAATACTCCTTACTTCGGACGCTTCGCGCCGTACTTCGAACGACGCTGCTTACGATCCTTCACGCCCTGGGTATCGAGCGTGCCGCGGATGATGTGGTAACGGACACCGGGAAGATCCTTCACACGGCCGCCGCGGATCATGACCACCGAGTGCTCCTGGAGGTTATGGCCCTCACCGGGGATGTAGGAGGTCACCTCGAAGCCGTTGGTCAGGCGAACGCGGGCGACCTTACGGAGCGCCGAGTTCGGCTTCTTCGGGGTCGTCGTATACACGCGGGTGCAGACGCCACGCTTCTGCGGGCACGCCTCCATCGCGGGAACCTTGTTGCGCGCGGCCAAGGGCTCGCGCGGCTTACGGATCAACTGGTTGATCGTCGGCATATCTGCCCTTCATCCCTTCAGGTCACTCGGCCGGCAAAGCCGGTCGATTCTGGTCTGTCGCCCGGCGGAGCCGGACGACCTTGATTACCGTCCGGCGGAGCCGGACGATGCAAAAGCCCGCCAGCGAAACCCAACAGGCTTCGAGCGGGCCCAATGATCGAACGCCGTCAGACAGAACTGCGCGGCTATGTCGCTTGGGTTCAAGCGGACCCCGGAAATGGACGCATGCGCACCCACGGCGGTCCTATTGAAGTTCGCGGACTATATGGGGCGCCCCCTGCCCCGTCAAGCGCGCAAATGACGGTTTGGGGTACCGTAAACGCTCGTTTTGCGAGTCTCGAACCAGGATTGCCCAAAGAGAAAGGGCGCGCTCCATCCGGAACGCGCCCCCTCCCCTACCCTTGAGCCTGCAACCGTCAGGCCGCCGTGCTCTCGCCCGGCTGCGGCAGGGCCGGAGCCTCGGCCTCGCCACCCTCGGCGATGGCCGCTTCGCGATCCCGCTCGGCGGCGATCTGCTTCAGGCGGTTGACGACGGAGCCCGTGCCGGCCGGGATCAGGCGGCCGACGATGACGTTCTCCTTCAGTCCCTCCAGGTTGTCGGTCTTGCCCGACACCGCCGCTTCCGTGAGGACGCGGGTGGTTTCCTGGAACGACGCCGCGGAGATGAAGGACCGGGTCTGCAGCGAGGCCTTGGTGATGCCCTGCAGGACCGGGTGGCCGCTGGCAGGCTTCAGGCCCTCGCCGACGGTCTTCTCGTTCTCCTCGTCGAACTCCTGCCGGTCGACCTGCTCGCCCACCAGGAAGGTGGTCTCGCCGGCGTCTGTGATCTCGACCTTCTGCAGCATCTGGCGGACGATCACCTCGATGTGCTTGTCGTTGATCTTCACGCCCTGCAGTCGATAGACGTCCTGGATTTCGTTGATGAGGTAGTTGGCCAGGGCCTCCACACCCATCACCGACAGGATGTCGTGCGGGACGGGGTTGCCGTCCATCAGCAGGTCGCCGCGCTGGACATAGTCACCCTCCTGCACGGAGATATGCTTGCCCTTCGGGATCAGATACTCGCGCTCATCCCCCGTCTCGTCGTTGCGGACGACGATGCGGCGCTTGGTCTTGTAGTCCTTGCCGAACTCCACGCGGCCGTCGAGGTCCGAGATGATCGCGAAGTCCTTCGGACGACGCGCCTCGAACAGCTCGGCCACGCGCGGCAGACCGCCCGTGATGTCGCGGGTCTTGGACGACTCGCGGGGGATACGGGCCAGCACGTCACCGGCCTTCACATGGGCGCCGTTCTCCACCGAGAGGATCGCGTCCACCGACATGAAGTAGCGGGCTTCCAGACCGTTGGCGAGCGTGATGATCTCGCCGCGCTCGTCACGCAGCGTGATGCGCGGCTTCAGATCCGCACCACGCGGCTGCTGGCGCCAGTCGACGACCACCTTCGAGGAGATGCCCGTCGCCTCGTCCATCACCTCGCGCATGGAGATGCCTTCCACGAGGTCGACGTAGTGGGCGGTACCGTCGCGCTCCGTGATGATCGGCAGGGTGTAGGGGTCCCACTCGGCCAGCTTGTGGCCGCGCTCGACCTTGGTGCCCTCGTCGGCCAGCAGCTTCGCGCCGTACGGAACGCGGTGGCGCGCCCGCTCGCGGCCCTGCTCGTCCAGCAGGATCACTTCGGTGTTGCGGCCCATGACCACCGGGATGTTGGACGAGTTGATGACGACGTTGCGGTTGTTGATCCGCACCGTGGCATCGAACGCCGCCTCCACCTGGCTCTGCTCCGCACCGCGCTGCGCCGCGCCACCGATGTGGAACGTGCGCATCGTCAGCTGCGTGCCCGGCTCGCCGATCGACTGGGCGGCGATGACGCCGACCGCCTCGCCGACGTTCACCAGCGTGCCGCGGGCCAGATCGCGGCCGTAGCACTTGGCGCACACGCCGTCCTTGGTCTCGCAGGTCAGGACCGAGCGGATCATGACGCTGTCGATGCCGGAACGCTCGATGCGGTCCACCGTGGCCTCGTCGATCAGGCCGGCGTTCGGCACGATCAGCTCGCCGTTCAGCGGGTCGATCAGGTCGCCCACGACCGTGCGGCCGAGGATGCGATCGCCCAGCGGGGAGATGACCTCGCCGCCGTCGATGACCGCCTTGACGGTGATGCCCTTGTCGGTGCCGCAGTCGTTCTCGACGATGATGGCGTCCTGCGCCACGTCGACGAGACGGCGGGTCAGGTAACCGGAGTTCGCCGTCTTCAAGGCGGTGTCGGCCAGACCCTTGCGGGCGCCGTGGGTGGAGTTGAAGTACTCCAGCACGGTCAGGCCTTCCTTGAAGTTCGAGATGATCGGCGTCTCGATGATCTCACCCGACGGCTTGGCCATCAGGCCGCGCATGCCCGCCAACTGGCGGATCTGGGCGGCGGAGCCACGCGCACCGGAGTGGGCCATCATGTAGACCGAGTTCACCGGCTTGCCGGGCGCCGTGTCGGAGATGACCTTCATCATCTCGGTGGCGACCTTTTCCGTGCACTCCGACCACACGTCGACGACCTTGTTGTACTTCTCGCCCTGGGTGATCAGGCCGTCGAGGTACTGCTGCTCGAACTCCTTGACGCGCTCCTTGCTGTCGTTGACCAGCTTCTTCTTCGCCTCGGGGATGACCATGTCATCCTTGCCGAAGGAGATGCCGGCGCGGCAGGCGTGGCCGAAGCCCAGCTTCATCAGGCGGTCGGCAAAGATCACCGTTTCCTTCTGGCCGCAATGGCGGTAGACGGCGTCGATGACGTTGCCGACGTCCTTCTTGGTCAGCAGGCGGTTGATCAGCGAGAAGGGCACGGCCGGATTGCGCGGCAGGATCTCGGACAGCAGCATGCGGCCCGGGGTCGTCTCCACGATGGTGGTGACCGGGTTGCCCTCGCTGTCGACGCCGTTGTAGCGGGCCTTCACCTTGGCGTGCAGCGTCACGACCTTGGCGTCCAGCGCCTGCTCGATCTCGCCGACGTTGGCGAAGGTCATGCCCTCGCCCTTCTCGCCGGGCCGCTCCATCGTGATGTAGTAGAGACCCAGAACGATGTCCTGGGACGGCACGATGATCGGCTTGCCGTTGGCGGGCGACAGGATGTTGTTGGTCGACATCATCAGAACGCGCGCTTCCAGCTGGGCCTCAAGGCTCAGCGGGACGTGCACGGCCATCTGGTCGCCGTCGAAGTCCGCGTTGAAGGCGGTGCAGACCAGCGGGTGAAGCTGGATGGCCTTGCCTTCGATCAGCGTCGGCTCGAAGGCCTGGATGCCCAGGCGGTGGAGCGTCGGCGCGCGGTTCAGCATCACCGGATGCTCGCGGATGACCTCTTCCAGGATGTCCCAGACCTCGGGACGCTCCTTTTCCACCATGCGCTTGGCGGCCTTGATGGTCGAGGCGAGGCCGTACAGCTCCAGCTTGGCGTAGATGAAGGGCTTGAACAGCTCCAGCGCCATCTTCTTCGGCAGGCCGCACTGGTGCAGCTTCAGCTCCGGGCCGACCACGATGACCGAACGGCCCGAGTAGTCGACGCGCTTGCCGAGCAGGTTCTGACGGAAGCGGCCCTGCTTGCCCTTCAGCATGTCGGACAGCGACTTCAGCGGACGCTTGTTGGCGCCGGTGATGACGCGGCCGCGGCGGCCGTTGTCGAACAGGGCGTCGACGGCCTCCTGCAGCATGCGCTTCTCGTTGCGCACGATGATGTCCGGCGCCTTCAGTTCGATCAGCCGCTTCAGACGGTTGTTGCGGTTGATGACGCGGCGGTACAGGTCGTTCAGGTCAGAGGTCGCGAAACGGCCGCCGTCCAGCGGGACGAGCGGACGCAGTTCCGGCGGGATCACCGGAATGACTTCCAGGATCATCCATTCCGGGCGCGACTGCGAGGACAGGAAGGCGTCGATCAGCTTCAGCCGCTTCACGAGCTTCTTGCGCTTGGCTTCGGACGAGGTGTCGCGCAGCTCCTCACGGCAGGTCTTCTTCTCGTCCTCCATGTCGAGCGCCGACAGCATGATGCGCAGCGCCTCGGCACCGATGGAGGCGGTGAAGGCGTCCTCGCCATACTCGTCCTGGGCGGAGACGAACTCTTCCTCGCTGAGGAGCTGGTGCAGCTTCAGCGGGGTCAGGCCCGGCTCGATGACGACGTAGTTTTCAAAATAGAGGATGCGCTCCAGATCCTTGAGCGTCATGTCGAGCAGCAGGCCGATGCGGCTCGGCAGCGACTTCAGGAACCAGATGTGCGCGACCGGCGAGGCCAGCTCGATGTGGCCCATGCGCTCGCGCCGGACCTTCGACAGCGTGACTTCGACGCCGCACTTCTCGCAGATGATGCCGCGGTACTTCATGCGCTTGTACTTGCCGCACAAGCACTCGTAATCCTTGATCGGGCCGAAGATGCGGGCGCAGAACAGGCCGTCGCGCTCAGGCTTGAAAGTGCGATAGTTGATGGTTTCCGGCTTCTTGATCTCGCCGAACGACCAGGACCGGATCCGCTCGGGGCTCGCGATCTGGATGCGGATCTGATCGAAGCTCTGGGGACCCTGGACCTGGCCGAAAATGTTCATCAACTCGTTCATGACCGTCTCCCGCTGGCAGCGCCGCGTTGTCGGTTAAGGGCAGTTCTCGCCGGAAGGGGCCAACATGGCCCGCGTTCCGGCGAGTTCAAGTCTGTGTGGCTCAGTACGTCCGCTGGTTCAGCTCGACGTTGAGGCCCAGGGAGCGCAGCTCCTTGACCAGAACGTTGAAGGACTCAGGGATGCCCGCCTCGAAGTTGTCGTCGCCGCGGACGATGGCTTCGTAGACCTTGGTGCGGCCGGACACGTCGTCCGACTTGACCGTGAGCATTTCCTGCAGCGTGTAGGCCGCGCCGTAGGCTTCGAGCGCCCACACCTCCATCTCACCGAAGCGCTGGCCGCCGAACTGGGCCTTGCCGCCGAGCGGCTGCTGGGTGACCAGCGAGTACGGACCGATCGAACGCGCGTGGATCTTGTCGTCCACGAGGTGGTGCAGCTTCAGCATGTAGATGTAGCCGACGGTCACCTTGCGGTCGAACGCCTCGCCCGTGCGGCCGTCGATCAGCGTGACCTGACCGGACCGGTCGAGACCCGCCTTCTCCAGCTGCTGGCAGATGTCCTCCTCGCGGGCGCCGTCGAAGACCGGCGTTGCGAAGGGCACGCCCTTGCGCAGGTTGCCGCCCAGCTCCAGCAGCTCGGCCTCCGTCATGTCGGCGATCTGCTCGTTGTAGATCTTCTCGCCGTAGGAGGCCTTCAGCGTCTCGCGCAGGCCGTCGACGGTCCGGGCGGCGTCGCCCTTGCCCTTCATGGCCAGACGATACTGGTCGATGGCGCGCCCGATCTGCTTGCCGAGGCCCGCCGAGGCCCAGCCAAGATGCGTCTCCAGGATCTGACCGATGTTCATGCGCGACGGCACGCCCAGCGGGTTCAGAACCAGATCGACGGGCTGGCCGTCTTCCAGGTACGGCATGTCCTCCTGCGGGAGGATGCGCGACACGACACCCTTGTTGCCGTGACGGCCGGCCATCTTGTCGCCCGGCTGCAGCTTGCGCTTCACCGCGACGAAGACCTTGACCATCTTCATCACGCCCGGCGGCAGCTCGTCGCCGCGCTGCAGCTTCTCGACCTTGTTCTCGAAGCGGTTCTGCAGCGCCTGGATGCTGTCGTCGAAGACCTTGCCGAGGTTCTCCACCGTCTCCATGACCTGCTCGTCGGCCACGGAGATCTGGCGCCACTGGCCCTTGGTCAGGTTGCCCAGCTCGGCGTCGGTGATGACGGTGCCGGCCTTCATGCCCTTCGGGCCGGACTGCGCGGTCTGGCCGAGCAGCACTTCCTTCAGGCGGGTGTAGAAGCTGCGCTCCAGGATCGCGCGCTCGTCGTCGCGGTCCTTGGCCAGCTTCTCGATCTCCGCCCGCTCGATGGCGAGCGCGCGCTCGTCCTTGTCGACGCCGCGGCGGCTGAAGACGCGCACTTCCACGACGGTGCCGGCGACGCCCGGCGGCAGGCGCAGCGAGGTGTCGCGGACGTCCGACGCCTTCTCGCCGAAGATGGCGCGCAGCAGCTTCTCTTCCGGCGTCATCGGGCTTTCGCCCTTCGGCGTGACCTTGCCGACCAGGATATCGCCCGGACGGACCTCGGCGCCGATGTAGACGATGCCGGCCTCGTCGAGGTTCTTCAGAGCTTCCTCACCCACGTTCGGAATGTCGCGGGTGATTTCCTCCTGGCCCAGCTTGGTGTCGCGGGCCATGACCTCGAACTCCTCGATGTGGATCGAGGTGAAGACGTCGTCCTTGACGATGCGCTCGTTGATGAGGATCGAGTCCTCGAAGTTGTAGCCGTTCCACGGCATGAACGCGACGAGCACGTTCCGGCCGAGCGCCAGCTCGCCCAGCTCCGTCGACGGGCCGTCGGCGATGATGTCGCCGGCCGCCACCCGGT
Organism: Azospirillum mesophilum; assembly: GCF_053470405.2. NCBI lineage: Bacteria > Pseudomonadati > Pseudomonadota > Alphaproteobacteria > Rhodospirillales > Azospirillaceae > Azospirillum > Azospirillum mesophilum. Next base: position 6,406 of record NZ_JBPXMQ020000075.1, on the reverse strand, counting down.
CGCCCACCTTCACCAGCGGACGCTGGGTGATGCAGGTGTTCTGGTTGGAACGCTGGAACTTCAGCAGGTTGTAGATGTCGACGCCCGGCGCCGTGCTGTCCGACGCGTCGGTCGCGCGGACCACGATGCGGGTGGCGTCGATCTGGTCGACGATGCCCTTGCGCTTGGCGACGATGGTCACGCCGCTGTCGCGGGCGACCGTGGCCTCCATGCCCGTGCCGACCAGCGGCGCATCGGCCTTGACCAGCGGCACCGCCTGACGCTGCATGTTCGAGCCCATCAGCGCGCGGTTCGCGTCGTCGTTCTCAAGGAACGGGATCAGCGCCGCGGCGACGGACACCAGCTGCTTCGGCGACACGTCGATCAGGTCGATGGCTTCGGGGCGGAACATCAGGTACTCGCCGCCCTGCCGGCACGACACGAGGTCGGCGGCGAAGCGGTTGTCCGCGTCCAGCTCGGCGTTGGCCTGCGCGACGACGTAGCGGCCCTCCTCCATGGCGGAGAGGTAGACCACCTCGTCGGTGACACGGCCGTCCACGACCTTGCGGTACGGGCTCTCGATGAAGCCGTACTGGTTGACGCGGGCGTAGGTGGCGAGCGAGTTGATCAGACCAATGTTCGGACCTTCGGGGGTCTCAATCGGGCAGATGCGGCCGTAATGGGTCGGGTGCACGTCGCGCACCTCGAAGCCGGCGCGCTCGCGGGTCAGACCGCCCGGGCCGAGGGCTGAGAGACGACGCTTGTGCGTGATCTCGGACAGCGGGTTGGTCTGGTCCATGAACTGCGACAGCTGCGAGGAGCCGAAGAACTCGCGCACCGCGGCCGCCGCCGGCTTGGCGTTGATCAGGTCGTGCGGCATGACCGTGTCGATCTCGACCGAGCTCATGCGCTCGCGGATCGCGCGCTCCATGCGCAGCAGGCCAACGCGGTACTGGTTCTCCATCAGCTCGCCGACCGAACGGACGCGGCGGTTGCCGAGGTGGTCGATGTCGTCGATTTCGCCGCGGCCGTCCTTCAGGTTCACCAGGACCTTCAGGATCGACAGGATGTCGTCCTTGCGCAGGACGCGCATGGAGTCGTCGGTCTTGAAGCCGAGGCGCGAGTTCATCTTCACGCGGCCCACGGCCGACAGGTCGTAGCGCTCGCTGTCGAAGAACAGGCCGGCGAACAGGGCCTCGGCCGACTCCAGGGTCGGCGGCTCGCCCGGGCGCATCACGCGGTAGATGTCGATCAGCGCGTCTTCGCGGGACGCGTTGCGGTCGGCGGCCATCGTGTTGCGGATGTAGGCGCCGACGTTGAGGTGGTCGATCGCCAGCACCGGCAGTTCGTCGACGCCGGCCTTCTCCAGCTTGTCGAGGTCGCTCGCCGACAATTCGTCACCGGCTTCGAACAGGACTTCGCCCGTGCGCTCGTTGATGATGTCGACGGCGAGATAGCGCCCGGTCAGCTCCTCGGTGGAGACGAGCTGCTCGGTCAGGCCGGCCTCGACCAGCTTCTTGATCAGGCGCGGGGTCATCTTCGCGCCGGCCTCGGCGACGACCTGGCCGGAGGCCGCGTCGACGAGGTCGGAGGCGATCTTGACGCCCTTCATGCGGTCGGCGTTGAACGGGGTCTTCCAGCCGCCCGACGCGCGCGTGTAGGTGATGGTGTCGTAGAAGAAGTTGAGGATCTCCTCCTTCGACATGCCCTGCGCCTCATAGGGCAGCAGGTCCTTCTTCTGCGCACGGCGCTCGGCGCGCAGCGCCTGGGTGTCCGCGCCGTCCAGGGCGAACAGCAGCGTGGTGGCCGGCAGCTTGCGGCGTCGGTCGATGCGCACGTACACGAGGTCCTTGGCGTCGAACTCGAAGTCCAGCCAGGAGCCGCGGTAGGGGATGACGCGGGCGGCGAAGAGATACTTGCCCGACGAGTGGGTCTTGCCCTTGTCGTGGTCGAAGAACACACCCGGCGACCGGTGCATCTGGGAGACGATGACGCGTTCGGTGCCGTTGATGATGAAGGTGCCGTTGGCCGTCATCAGGGGCATGTCGCCCATGTAGACGTCCTGCTCCTTGATGTCGCGGATCGAGCGAAGGCCCGTGTCCTCTTCCACGTCGAAGACGGAGAGGCGCAGCGTCACCTTCAGCGGCGCGGCGAAGGTCATGCCGCGCTGCTGGCACTCCTCCACGTCGTACTTCGGCGGCTCAAGCTCGTACTTCACGAAGTCGAGGACGGCGCGGTCCGAGAAGTCCTTGATCGGGAACACCGACCGGAACACCTCCTGAAGGCCGAGGTTGGCCCGCTTCTCCGGCGGGACATCCATCTGCAGGAAGTGGTCGTAGGAGCTGCGCTGAACCTCGATGAGGTTGGGCATCTGGGTGACTTCCGGGATGCGCCCGAAGCTCTTCCGAACACGCTTTCGACCCGTAAAGGATTTGGCCATGGATGTCCCCAAACGTCTGTATCGTGAATACGCTCGACCGGAGTACGCTCGACCTGGTGCGCTTGGCCGGGGTGCGGCGGCGATCGCGCGACCCGCCCCCTAGATAGGGACGGAAAGAGCCGGACCGGGAAGCCCGGTCCGGTGGAAGGCAGAAAACGCCGTGCGGCGGCAGGCCCCTTCAGGGACCAGCCGCCGTCCGGCGTGGATATGTGGTATCCGTCGCAGCAAGACGGTCTTACTTAATATCGACCTTCGCGCCGGCCTCTTCAAGCTGCTTCTTGATCTTGCCGGCCTCGTCCTTCGACACGCCTTCCTTGACGGGCTTCGGGGCGCCTTCGACCAGGTCCTTGGCTTCCTTCAGGCCCAGGCCGGTGATGGCGCGGACTTCCTTAATCACGTTGATCTTCTTGTCGCCGGCGTCGGCGAGGATCACCGTGAACTCGGTCTGCTCTTCGACCGGGGCGGCAGCGGCGGCCGGGCCGGCGGCGGCGGCAACGGCCACCGGAGCGGCGGCGGAAACGCCCCACTTCTCTTCCAGCAGCTTCGACAGCTCGGCGGCCTCGATGACGGTCAGGGCCGAGAGATCGTCGACCAGCTTCTGCAGATCAGCCATTTTGATGCTCCAACAACTCGAATTTCTGGGATGGGTAGATTGGTAGGCTTAAGCGGCTCAGGCCGCCTCGTCCTTCTTCGCGTAGGCCGCCAGAACGCGGGCGACCTGGCCGCCCGGCGCCTGGAGAACGCCGGCGATGCGGGTCGCCGGGGTCTGGATCATGCCCACGAGCTTGGCGCGCAGTTCGTCCAGCGACGGGAGCGTGGCGAGCGCCTTGACTCCCTCCGCGTTGAGGACCTGGTTGCCGAGAGCGGCACCGACGATCTGCAGCTTTTCGTTGGACTTGGCGTAGTCGGCCACCACCTTGGCGGCCGCGACGGGATCCTTCGAATAGGCAATCGCGGTCGGTCCCTTGAAGAGACCGTCCAGACCTTCGAACTGCGTGCCCTGAAGGGCGCGGCGGGCGAGCCGGTTCTTCGTCACCTTGAAGCCAGCGCCCGCGGCCCGCATCTTGCCACGCAGGTCGGTGACTTCCGCCACCGTCAGGCCGAGGTGATGGGTCACCACCACCAGGCCCGTGTCCTGCAGCTTCGAATGCAGGTCCGCGATCGTCGCTTCTTTTTGTGTACGATCCACGGATCGCCTCCTTGCACAGAGGTTTAACAGAGGCCCCTTCCCTGTCGGGTCGGAGCCCCGGCGAACCTGTCCCAGAAGTTCGAGCCGTTCCTTGTCGGGGTCGCCCCCGCGTGGTTAACGGTTCAACTCCCGTCTGCGCTGGCTGGTATTACGCGTCGGCCTCTTGCGAAGGCGTCGGCACCAGCGGTCTCGGACAGGGTGGGCACCCCCGCAGGGGCACCCGATCACCGCCGGCCCTCCGAGGAGAACCGGCGGCGAAACTCACACCACTCAGGCCTGGGCCAGGGTGGCGATGTCGAGCTTCAGGCCCGGGCCCATCGTCGAAGAGAGGGAGACCTTCTCGATGTACTGGCCCTTGGCGCCGGTCGGCTTGGCACGGCTGATCGCGTCGACGAAGGCGCGGATGTTCTGGACCAGCGCCTCTTCCGAGAAGCTGGCCTTGCCCACGCCAGCGTGCACGATGCCGGTCTTCTCAGCGCGGAACTCCACGGCGCCGGCCTTGGCGGCCTTGACGGCGCCGGCGACGTCCGGGGTCACGGTGCCGAGCTTCGGGTTCGGCATCAGGCCGCGCGGGCCGAGCACCTTGCCGAGCTTGCCGACGACGCCCATCATGTCCGGGGACGCGATGCAACGGTCGAAGTCGATGTTGCCGGCCAGGATCTTCTCGGCCAGATCGTCACCACCGACAATGTCGGCGCCGGCGGCCAGCGCCTCGTCGGCCTTCGGGCCCGGACGGACGAACACGGCCACGCGCACGGTCTTGCCGGTGCCGTTCGGCAGGTTCACGACGCCGCGGACCATCTGGTCGGCGTGACGCGGGTCGATGCCCAGGTTCATGGCGATTTCGATGGTCTCATCGAACTTCGCCTTGGGCAGCCCCTTCAGCAGGGTGACGGCGTCCTCCAGCTTGTAGAACGCGTCGCGGTCGACCTTCTTGTAGCTGTCGGTCAGTCGCTTGCCGAGCTTCGCCATGGGATCAGCCCTCCACCACTTCGAGGCCCATCGAGCGGGCCGAGCCGGCGATCATGCGCGCGGCGGCCTCGACGTCGTGGGCGTTCAGATCGGCCATCTTCTTGGTGGCGATCTCACGGACCTGGGTCATCGTCACCTTGCCGGCGAAACCACCCTTGCCGGTGGTCTGCGAACCCTTGTCGATGTTCGCAGCCTTCTTGAGGAAGTAGCTGACCGGCGGGGTCTTGGTGACGAAGGTGAAGGTGCGGTCGCCGTAGGCGGTGATGACCACCGGGATCGGCATGCCGACTTCGAGATCTGCGGTCTTGGCGTTGAACGCCTTGCAGAACTCCATGATGTTCAGACCGCGCTGACCGAGCGCCGGACCGATGGGCGGCGACGGATTCGCCTTGCCGGCCGGAACCTGCAGCTTGATGTAACCGACGATTTTCTTTGCCATGTCACAACCTCCAAATACGACGCCACGATAGCCTTATGCGGCGTCGCGGGGTTCTGCGGTGCGGCTATGGCGGGCCTTCCGCAGCAGAAAGGAGCAACTGATTCGCGATCAGTTGCTCCGGGAAAACTCGATGTGTCAGACCTTCTCGACCTGGGTGTATTCCAGCTCGACCGGGGTGGAACGGCCGAAGATCGACACCGCCACCTTGAGGCGGGCCTTCTCCTCGTCGACTTCCTCGACGATGCCGTTGAAGGAGGTGAAGGGGCCGTCGCTCACACGCACCTGCTCGCCCACCTCGAAGGTGATCGAGGGCTTGGGGCGCTCAAAGCCTTCCTGCACCTGATGGATGATCCGTTCGGCTTCGCGCTGGCTGATCGGCTGCGGCTTGCCGCCGCCGCCCAGGAAGCCGGTCACCTTCGGCGTGTTCTTCACGAGATGCCAGGACTCGTCCGTCAGATCCATCTTGATCAGGACGTAGCCGGGGAAGAACTTCCGCTCGGTGTTGATCTTGGAACCCCGGCGCACTTCGACCACTTCCTCGGTCGGGACCAGGATTTCCTCGAACTTGTCTTCAAGCCCCTTCTGAGCCGCCTTCTCGCGGATCGATTGGGAAACCTTCTTTTCGAAGCCCGAATACACGTGAACGACGTACCAGCGCGCGGCCATATTCGTCAGGCCCCCAGCCCAAGGATCATTCGGACGGAGAACGCCAGCACCTGGTCCACGACGAGGAAGAAGAGTGCCGCCACCACCACCATGACGAACACCATGGCGGTCGTCACGCCGGTCTCCTTGCGGGTCGGCCAAGTCACCTTGGCCACCTCGCGGCGGACCTCGCGCGCGAATTCTGCGGGATTCACTTTAGCCATCGTAGACCGTGCGAGCTCCGGTGCGACTTTCAGGGCGCTGCTAACTGCCCTTTATTGATTGGGACGGATGGCAGGAGTGGAGGGGCTCGAACCCCCAGCCCCCGGTTTTGGAGACCGGTGCTCTACCAATTGAGCTACACTCCTAGCGCCGTCCAGCTCTACCCCCGATGGGGAGCGGAGCTTATAGCGCATAGTCGCTTGACATGCTAGCCCTTTCACCGGACTTCCATCTGAATTTTCAGGGCGTCCGATTTTCAGGGGCAGCCTGTCGAGGCAAAAACTCCGCCGCCGACCCTTGCGGACCGGCGGCGGAGCCCTGCGATCACATTACTTGATGATCGAGGCGACGACGCCGGCGCCGACCGTACGACCACCCTCGCGGATGGCGAAGCGCAGGCCCTCGTCCATGGCGATCGGAGCGATCAGCTCGACTTCCATGGAGATGTTGTCGCCCGGCATGACCATCTCGGTGCCTTCCGGCAGCTTCACCATGCCCGTCACGTCCGTGGTGCGGAAGT
>NZ_JBPXMQ020000074.1:0-16891 GCF_053470405.2 Azospirillum mesophilum | reverse complement strand
GCGGGCGCACCCGTTGGATCGGTCAATGAGCCTGAAAATGTTTAGGGCCATGATAAGCGAAGACTTCTTCTTCGAACTCTTTGCTTACATGCGATAGCCCTGCAAGGATACCGGACGCCCCGTGCCGGGGCCGGTGCCCTAAAAGCGTTCACCGGACCCATCGGGCGATTGTCACCACGCCAGTCCGAGCGCCCAGCCGGCCTTCCGCAGACGGGCGTCGCCGGTGGTCACCGCCACCGGGACCCCGAGCCGGCGCGGTTCGGCCAGAGCCTCCGTGACCGCTTCGCCCCCTTCTTCCGCCGCCAAGCCGGCCTGCTCAGCTTCGAACGCCTCGGGGAGCGACTCCGCTTGGTGGGTCCGGATCTCGACAGCCCGGACCGAGTCGTGAGGACCCTGGTCCGCCTGCATCAGAGCCGCCGCGGCGCCTCGGGCTGGGCCGTCCAGCAACCAGAGACGCCCTCCAACCCACCGACACAAACATCCGTTGACGGCCCCAGCGTCTTGTGCGTTTATCAACCAGAAGGTATAAAACAATGTCGCCATGAAGCCTGCGAAGCACAGCGCCCCCGGCCAGTACCTTGGTTTCGCTCTACAGCCTGTGCGGCTGTGCTACCATCTTTTGACATGTCCGGCGGGGGCAAAGGTTTCGCTCGAATACCTTGACGACATCGCCATTCACGCGGCCAATGGGTCGGTGACGCTCGAACAGACGAAGAGCGCGCTCAAACAGAATCCCCTTTCCGACTGGGCTAACGACTTTTGGAAAGCGCTTGCCAACTGGCTGGACGCGGTCGAGAAGGGAACGGCGCCAGGAGACGCGGAATTCCGGCTGTATGTGACACCCGTCCGGACCGGCCCAAGGGCGCAAGCAATGAGCGATGCGACGACAAAGGCCGACGTAGCAAGCATCACCGCAGCATTGGCGGCAGACGTCGCAAAGCTGAAGAAGCCACCCGGGTGCATGGAGTTCGTGCAACGTTTTCTCGATGCGACGGACGAGGAACGGTTTCGCGTCGTCAGCCGCCTGACGGTGGTCAGCACAGACGACGATCCGGTGGCCCCCATACGCGACCGCCTTTCGACGGCCGTCCCGCCCGCGATCCTTGACCATCTCTGCCAAGCGGCCATCGGGATGGCGAAGCAACAAGCCGACCGGCTTATCCAGGAAGGAAAACCCGCGATCCTCGATGGTGACGCGTTCAAGGTGGAATTTCGGGCTTTCGTACAGAAAAACAACCTGCCGGGATTGCTCATCCCACTGACCGGCGAGCCCCCCGCCGGCACGGTGGCCTTCATTCTGGCCGGGCGCCCGACCTTCATTCGGCAACTCGAACTAGTTGAACTGCCGGAGCACGACAAGGTCCGGGCCGTCAGCGATTTCCTACGCGCCTCGGCGAACAAGGCCGAATGGGCTGACGCCGGGCTTATCTTCAAACAAAGCCTCGACGACTGGGATGAGGATCTGATTCGCCACCACGGCCTGATTGCGGGCGAAATCGAAGACGTTTTCCCGGAAAAGACCGCTCCCCAACGGGGGCGGATCGTGTACCGGCGCTGTTGCCAGGTCCGAGAGCCGCTGGACGGGCGGGCGGTGCCGCAACACTTCATCAGCGGGTGTTTCAACGAACTCGCCGATGGCCGCCGCCTCGGCTGGCACCCCGACCACCACACACTTTTGGACGCCGATCAGGTATGATCAGCCCACCCCAAGACCGCAGGCGCCCGCTGAGCGAACCGGAAATCGTTCAGAACCCGGCGCTCGGCGCCTACATGATCTGGCAGTTCGGCCTCGGTTTCCAGGCAGAGGACGTCCGGTCGGCACCGTTGCCGCTGGCCTTCCTGGTGCTGCCCCTCCTGCTCCACCGGCGCACGCTGGAGATGATCGGATCCACGCGCAAATCTTCGGGATTGGCGCTGTTCGCGGCCAAGCTCGGCGAAGAACGCGAGAACCTGCTGGCCGTGCATGAGCGCGCCCTGCTCCTGCGCTCGTTGACGCTTCAGTCCATCGCCATGGGTAGCCGCGCCAGGCTGCTGACCGTCGACTACGCGGCGGCAACGGTGCGGGCGAACGCCTTGGAGCCGAAGAGCAAAAAGCCTGCCCTGCCCGAGAGGATCAAGGGGGTGGCCGGCGCCGCGGAGAAACTTGGTCACTGGTTCTGCAAGGCGGGCCTGCATCAGGTCGCGACGACATTGAGGGTGGAGTTCTGATGTACTTTCAGCTGCGCAAGCTCATCCTCTGGCCCCGGACTGACGCGCCCCCACGGGTCGTGGACTTCATGCCGGGCGTCGTCAACGTCATCAGCGGCGCCTCAAAGACCGGCAAGTCCGCGGTCATTCCAATCGTCGACTACTGCCTCGGGGCCGATAAGTGCGCCATTCCCGTAGGTGTCATCCGGGAGAACTGCTCTTGGTTCGGCATTGTGGTCGATACCATCGAAGGGCAGAAGCTCCTGGCGCGGCGCGAACCCGGCGACCAGCAGAAGACCGGCGATATGGTCCTTCTGGAAGGGGCAGAGGTCGAGATTCCGCACCGGATCGAAGAGAAGAACACCAACGTCGACATTGTGAAAGCAACGCTCAACCGGCTTGCCGGCCTCACCGGGCTGGAGTTCGAACCGGCGTCGGAAGGCGGTTACAAATCCCGCCCCAGCTTCCGTGATTTGATGGCGTTCACGTTTCAACCGCAGAACATTGTTGCCAACCCCGACGTCATGTTCTTCAAGGCCGACACGACCGAGCACCGCGAAAAACTCAAGACCATCTTTCCGTATATTCTCGGCGCGGTTACCGCCAAGGTGATGCAAGCGCGCTTCGAATTCGACCGCGTGAGCCGGGTGCTACGCCGGAAGGAAACCGAACTGCGCAGCGTGACATCGGCAACCTCCGCTTGGCGGCTGGAGGCCGAGACGTGGATCCGACAGGCGGTCGAATTCGGATTGCTGCCGCCGAACCAGGACTTTCCAACGGATTGGCCGGATGTCGTCGACCTGCTCCGGCGCATTGTCGCCAGCAATTCCCGGACGGCTCATCCGAGCCTCGCTGGACTGGATGTAGGATTGGCGCGCCTGGAGACCTTGCGGCGCGAAGAAACCTACGTGGCCGGCCAGCTCACCGAACACCGGCAAAAGCTGAACGAGTTGCGCCGCCTGCTGGAAAGCAGCGAGGCGTACGGCGGCGCCATGCGAATTCAACGAGACCGGCTGGCCCTGGCAGATTGGTTGCGCGGTCTTAACGCCGATGGCGACAACGACCCGCTCACCGTGCTGGGCGACGCCGGCAACGAGCGGCTAGCCCAACTGTGCAACAGCCTCGACGCGCTCGAACTTCAGCTGCGCTCATACCCCAGCCTCTCCGACACCCTGGACAAGGAGGTGATCCGTCAGCGCGCCTTGGCCGAAGAGACCCTGGAGCGGCTGACCGGAATCCGTCGCGAGATCGCTGTCTTAGAGCGCGATTCCCAGACCGCGCGGGATGCGTTAAACCGCTTCGACCAGACCGAGCGCTTTCTCGGCCGCTTGGAACAAGCCCTTCGCCTGTACGATCAAGCCGACCAGTCGTCGGGGTTGCGGGAGGAGATCGCCGAACTTCGCGCGCAGATGGAGTCCTTGCAGCAAGTCGTTTCGGAAGCCGAGATACGCCGCAAGCTGAAAAATACCCTCGACCGCATCGAGAACATGGCGAGCCGCCTCATCCCGCAGCTCGATGCCGAATGGCCGGACGCACCGATCAATCTCATCATTGACGACCTGACCGTAAAGGTGCTGCGCGGCAACCGTGACGACTATTTGTGGGAGATCGGCAGCGGCGCGAACTGGCTCGCCTACCACATCGCGCTGACTCTCGCGCTTCAGAAATTTTTCCTGGGCGAGCCCCATCATCCGGTTCCCGGCCTCCTGATCTACGACCAGCCGAGCCAGGTCTACTTCCCCAAGCGCGTCGCGCACGACGACGAAGCCGACCTCCCTCCCATGAAGGACCAGGACATCGCCGCCGTCCGTAAGGTCTTTGCCCTATTCGGGGAAGAAATCGGCGCCGCGAAGGGCCGGTTGCAGATCATCGTGCTCGACCACGCGGGCGAGGATGTGTGGGGCGATTTGCCCGGCGTCGAATTGATCGAGGAGTGGCGGGAAGATGCTCTGGTCCCGTACAATTGGCTGGCCAGCTGAGATATATCTTGAGGCTTGATCAAAAGATTACTCAGACGATCGCGTTTACTACGGCGCCACGCCGGCCAGAGGGACTGAGCACTGTGCTGCGATTGCCTTCCAACGGTCGCAACACAGTGCATTCCATCGGTTCGCGGCCCCGCTTCAGGTCAGGTTCGCGACAGATAGGCGTCTGCTTCGCCTGTCCAGCGCTGCTGCTGGAGGGCTTGGTAGTCCATATTAAAGGCAGCGGCCAGCTTATCGGGGTGGAGTTGGTAGAACTTACCCGCGTCGAACGAAGTCAATATGCCGTCAGCCTTAAAACGTTCAAGCAGTTCCGGCCCGTCCGGTCCCTCCTTCATCATGCGGGTGTGCTCGATCTTAGCCGCCAGTCGCACCAGCGCGCCTTTGCTATGCGAGCGGAACGATGTCAGTATCCTCCTCGCTCTACGCCGGAGCGAAGCGATGCGCTCGTTGGGGGCGGGCTGCGGCTCAATCGAGTAATCGGCCCACGGGTAGGTATGCGAGCCGGGAAACGTCACCGATAGGGTTGCACCATGCAGCGAGATCCGCTCGACGCGACTGACCGAAGCGTCGGCGGCCACCAGCAAGACTTGCTCACCGGCGGGCTTCATGTCGGCTAGAGCCGACTTGAAAATCCGCAGGTCGGTTCCATCGATTTCGATCAACTCTGCTTCGATTTGCACAGGCGCAGTGATGCTTACTGCTTTACCATCGCCGATGATGACGCCGATGGGAGCGACAATGTTAAGTCCGCCGATGAGCCCACGGAATTCCATAACGCCGCCCGCCGGGCTCTGGTATGGTCCGTAAACTCTACTCTCGCCTTCGGGGTTGCTGCTGGGAGGCTCCATCTCGAAAGTGATCTCGATGGTATTGGCGTTCGGTTCACCGCTGACATCAAGCGTCGCAGCTTCGCCCTGCGATGCTTGACTGCTGAATGAGGCATAGAGTGGACCTACGTCAGCCAAGTCGAGCCGCTTTGGCCCTCCGGCCTCTGAAGCCAGCCAATTCATGTACATCTCGAAGTACAGGCCGGCACCTATGGTGGGCTGTGCAATTAAGGCCCGCCGGGCTGCCTCCGAAGCACTTCCGCTGGTAATCGCCCAAACCAGGACATAAGCGGCAAACGCGGCGCTGGACGCTCCGCCTCGCGCGCTGAGGAAAGGGTGCTGAGGCGCAAACTCCTTGACCATTCGGTCGTAGACTTGGCGGAGGGCAGTGTCAGGAATGTGGGGCGGCGGCGGCGGTGAAGCCCCGAACAGCGTGGCCGCGATCATGCCGAGTTGTTCTTGAGGAGTGTACAGGGTGGAGGCGTCACAGCTCATAGAAAGCGCGTTGATCTGGCTTACCAGCTTGCTGTGCTCGCGCTCTAAGATATTTGTCGCAATCCGCTCCACCAAGCTGATCGGACCTTCCGCGGCAGCCTCGGCGAGACGCGCACTGGGATTCAATTCTTCTTCGTCGAGCGCATAAGCACAGATTGCGTCGAGCACAGGCGCGTAACCTGCGAAGCGCGCCTCTCGCACGCCAGACGTGTTGGTCAGCTTCTCACGAGTTGCGATTGCCAGTTCAATAAACTTAGGACCGTGGCGGCTGAAAGCGAGCTTCGTGCCCTCTCTGGTCTCGGCCAATGCCGGCAATTTGCGCGACAGGTAGGTAACAGCCTGCTTGTCGTTGAAAAACTCGATCTCAAGCAGGCACACGTCAACGCCTACTTCGGATAAAATAAGCCAAGCCTCCTCTGCGACGGCGGCACGGGCGAGCAACGTCGCTGGCAGTGCGGAGCCGTGCTGAACGATTTTGCACAGGTCGTTCAGACCTGCCGTGAACCCTTCGTCGCCGGACCTGAGTTGCGCCTCGTCCAAAGCGTCCACGACAAGCGCAATCCTTCCTCCGAAGGCATCCGCCAGCGCGTGATGGCCAAAAGCATTCACGATCCCGCCGACGAAGAAGTTTCCGCCGAGTGGCTCTGTCCGCGCGAGGTCGACGAGAACCGCGCCTGTCATCGCGCTGATTGCGCGGGCGAGCGTGCTCTTGCCGACCGCCCCAGGAGCAGCGATCACGATCACTCGCGCAATCGACGGGTTACCTTGAATGAGCTTCAGAGTCGGTTCAACGAACGTCGATTCAGTGCTGGCCCCAACTAGCCAGCCTGGCATTTCGCTGTTTGGCGGAAGCGTCGCTCCACGTAATCGCGCGCTCCAGCCTTCGTCGATGCTAAACATCTGACCTCTCTGCAATGCACATCATGCCTTTGTCCTAAGCGTACGCCTACGGCGGCGACCCATCAGACTGCCTTCCAGTTCTATTCAGTCGAGTTCCGGAGTTGGTGGACTGACCGGCAAACGCCTTGTTAAAAGCATTCAGGCTGGGGCACGTCACATTCCTCAGCCCTCAAAACTCAGTCGGAGACTCCGAATGGGTTGTCCGGGTCCGACAACTCGTCGTCCTGAGGTCCCCCAAGCTCATCCTCTTCGATTTCCGCCGTCGTGATCAGTTCCTCAACCCGTTCGGCCACCAACTCCGCCTGTCTGCGAGCCTCCTCCGCTCTGGCTACTGCCAGAGTCGCTGCGGCTGCATCTCCTGCCGCATGCGCAACCTTTGCTTCCGCCGCCGCCTGCTCGGCGACCGTCGCCGCCGTTTCGGCAGCAGTTTCCTCGGCTGCGATCTCGTTCTCGTCCACCCGGTCGTAGTGTGGTGGCACCGGATCTTCTGTCGGAAGATCGGATTTCCGCGCATCCACCTTGAACGCCTCATCCCTGACGTAATTTGCCGCTTCTCGGGCGCCTTCGGCAGCCATTCTCGCCGTCATGGCAGGCGTCAGCGTCTGGTTCATCTCCTGGGACACTTTGCATCCTCCTTAGCAACACCCCCCACCAACACAACCGATACAGGAAACGGTGTGGCAAAAACACCATAAAAGGAAGCGGGATGGATCAAAAGCACGCCTGTAAGGAGCGGCCGACACTCTCAGCCGAGGGCGGCTTTCCGAAGCGCAGCTTCGCCGGAAAATGGCTGTGGTCGCCAAGCGAGAGCACATTCTGAGGCACTGCGCAGCCGTTCAGAAGAGAAGACGAGTACCAGGAACGCGCGGTCGACGCGCTGTGGAAGGAGTATTCTTCGCACCAATGGTCACGGAGCCCGTGGCCGTTGGACGAGGCGCTGAGCATCAAGGCCGAGCATGCCTTCATCCACGCAGGGCGGCCGCGGCCCCGCCTGCGGGTCGTCCTCGAGCGCTACGCCCGGTGGTGGCGGTCGGTTCACCCGGAGTCGGTCCGTCGGTGTCGGACGGCGAACGCCGTCCGCGACAACGCCGAGGTCCGAGAATGATCTGAGGTCACCGCCAGTCAAATGGCGGTGGAACTCGATGTCCGGGGCGGGAGGAGAACGCCCCTGACCGCGGCCGTCCCGACGCATGGTCCGGGCCGGCCGTCTTCACACGGACGTCACGCGCTCCCGACCGAGCCGGCGGCGGAGCCGAACGGCAGTGGCGGGTGGCTGTCCTCGGCGGCTATGACAGCGTCGACGGCGTCGACACCACGCTCCTTGGCAGCTGTCGGCGCGGGCGGCCGACCCTTGCCGGCACCGCGCTTCCGGGGTCTTGGAGCCGGGTCGCGGGCGGTCCGTTCCTTGGCGGCGGTCCGCATCTCGTTCAGCTCATCGGCGAGGTGGGCGGCGTTGGCCTCGGCCAGGACGGCGCGGGCCAGGCAGGCGCGGGCCTCGGCCTTGGCTTCATCCAAATCGGCAGCGCACTGCTCGAAGCGCCCTCGCAATTCGGCGGCGTCGGCCTGGGCACGCAGCAGGTCTTTCTCCATCTGGTTCACCCGGCTGCGTTCGACGTCCAGCGAGGCGGTCAGTTCGTCGCGCAGGGCATAGGCCCGATCGAGGGTTGCGTCCATCTCCCGGCGTGCTTGCTCCATCGTTTCGATGACATCCTGGAGACGCTCCTGCTCGATGCCGGCTTCCTCGAGCTGGTCCCGCATCTCGGCGCGTAAGGTCGAGAGGGCATCGATCTGGCCCTGTAGGACCTTGGCCCGGGCCTCCCCGACCGAGCGCTCGGATTCCAGAGCGGCTCGATGGGCTTCCCGCTCGGCGTCCCGTTCTTGGCGGGCGCGGTCCCGTTCATGGCGGATGGTCGCGGTCAGGGTATCAGCCAGGGACGCCATCAGGGCGTCGGCCTGGACGCGAACAGCACTCGGCAGTTCAACCGGCGTATCGGCCGACGGGTCGATGATGGCCGGCTCTCCCACGTCGGATGGGGGCACGTCGTGTTGGCTGGCCTCCTCGGCCAGGATATCGCTCAGGACGGCGTTGATCTTCGCCCGCGTTCCGCCAATCACCCCCTGGATGGCGGTTGCGGAAACGCTGCGGCCCAGCGCCTTGAGCGTTCGGATCGCCTCGTCGACCGCATCCCGCGTTACCACTGCCTTGTTCGCCACGCTCGCCTCCTCTGTCCGTGTTCGGGATCGGAGATGGGGCCGGTCCCGGAGCTGTCCACAACGTTCCCAGAGCTGCCCGTCACATTCGCAATGTTGCGAATGTACGGAACATTGCGAATGTGACGGGCAGCGGCCCGCACGGGACGAGATCAGGCGCGTCAGGGTCGAGTCCCGGCGACCGAACCGGCCAAGCAGCCGGTTGTTTGTCGCCGCCCTCCGTCAGCGGGTCCGATCGTCGCGGTTGCGGCGGTGAAACGGGATGATCCTGGCGGGGCCGGGCGGATCGGGAACGGCGAGTTTGCCGTTCCGGACCAGGTTGGAAAGCGCCCGCGCCCGCTGCCACTCCTGGAGCGTGAGCCATTCCGGCCCGCGCCCGGTCAGTTCGCCGGCGGCCATGGCGGCGACGATCGCCTTGGCCTGCTCCGCCTCCTCGCGGCGCTTGACCAGACGCTTCCACAGCCAGCGGGCGATGGCGGCGGCCCGCCGGCGCATCCGGCGCGCGCCCTCGGCCAAGCCCCGATTGTAGGCGGTGCGCCGCACGGCCTCAATAATCTGAGTGACGCGGTTGGGAAGCGGGACCGAGTCTGGAATGCTGATGTCCTCCGTGGCCTCAATTCCGGCCATTCGGGTCTCGATGTCGTCGATGAGGCCCCGCGCGTGGTTCAGGCGGGACTTGAGCCGGTCGTTTCGTTCCCGCTGGGACGTCGTCCGCTGCTGGGCGGACGCCATGTCGGCGAGCGCGGCTTGAAGCCCCGCTTCCGCAGTGGTGGCGCGTGACGTCGCCGCAGCCTCCCGGGCATCGGCCGCGGCGCGGGCGGTGGCCTCTTCCGCGGCGCGGCTTTCGGCGTCGGCCCGGGCCTCCTGCTCGTCCTCGAGCGCACGACGCAGGCGGTTGGCGGTGCGGCTCGCCTCCTCAGCCAGCCGTCCGCGTTCCAGCGCCTCCGCTTCCCAGTCGTCGGCCCGCTCCGCCTCCTTGGTGGCGCAGGTGGTCGCCTTGGCGACCTGATCGGCGGCCTTGACCCCGGCCTTCCTGGCGCCGGCCGCGTAGGAGGCGCGGGCGATCACCAGCGCCTTGGTGGGCAGCGGGTCGGCCGGTTGGATCAGCGCCGCCACCGCCGTGGCGACCGGCGCGAGCGCATCTTCGGTGTCACGCAGGATGGCCTCTGCATGGGCGACACGTGTGGCCAGGGCTTCCTTCGCCGCGCGCTCCTGCTCGGCCAAGGCCTCGGCTTCCACACGAGACTGCCGCTCACGTTCCGCCGCGGCCTCGGCGGCGGCGACACGCCGTTCGGCGTCCTGGATGGCGGCAGCCCGGGTCGCGTCCGCGGCGAGGACCGCGTTCGCGCGGGCGGCAAGGGCATTGGCGCGCATGGGTTCCATCCTCGGGTCGAAGTGAATGACGTCACCGGCGGCCGCGGGCCCCTCGGCCGCGTGAACTTTCGCGACGAGCGCGCGGCGCTTCGGCCCCTCGTGGGCCGTCGGGATGCGGGCGATCCCGCGCGCTTCCAGGCTGCGGCGGTCGATGCGCGTGGGCACGCCGAGATCCTCGAGGACCCGGTTGGCCACCCTTTCCCAGGTCTCCCGGACGCGCTCCACCGCGTTCTTCTCGCTGAGGCGGAAGACGTCGCGCTGCCGGACGCGCTGCGCCCCGGTGGCCTTGGCTCGCCGGCGCGCCGCGGCTTTCGGCTCCTTTCCGTCCATCAGGGCAAGGTGGGCGTGCGGGTTCGCCGGGTCGCCGTGGACGGCGGCAAGAGCGACCGCTTCCCCGAGGTCGGTCGCGGTGTCGACGCCGGCGAGTTCCAGGACGAAGGCGCGCAGCAGCTCGCCGCGACGGACGTCCGGAACCTCGTAGGGGATCGCGACGACGATCTTGTCGAGGACGCGGGCGTTGCTCCGGCTGGCCGCCTTGCGGTCGATCTCGGCCTTGGCGAAGGCGCGCAACCTACCAACCGGCGTCCCGTGTTCCGGGACCGCACCGACGGCGACGATCTCCGTCAGCGCGGACGAGCGGGTGATGTAGTCGATGTGCGCCTTGGCGGCGCCGACGGCGGCGTCGCCGTGACCCTCCTTGCCGATGAAGGAAACCGAGCAGGTGAAGGGCGCTTCGGCCCGCGGCTCGGTCATCCTTCCCCTCCCCCAACTCTGAGCGGCGCGGGCCGGGGCGGACGGGGGGATTAGGAGCCGGGCGCAGCACGGCGTCCCGCAGGGCCTAATCCCACAAGTGCGCCTTCCCCCCTCCGCCGCGCCTCACCTTCTCCGCCGCGGCCCGCTCTGGGCCGGGGAGATGGCGGCGGCCGGGACCTTCGCAACGGGCGAGGACAGGCGGGTGCGGGAGTTAGCGTGTAGGTGGCGGAACGCGGTGCCATTCCGGTCCCGGGACAGGGTGGTCGAACCGGGCGCCGCAGCCGCCCTGGAGCCGATCCGGATTGGGGCGGGGGGACACCCCCCGCCACCCCCCGGCCGGGAGCCGGGATGACGGCGGCGGGCGCGGCGGGGCTCAAGACCGGCGGCGTGATTGCTCCGCGCCAAGCCCAGGCACTGCCGGCGGGGGGCATCCAGAAGGTGGCGTCGGGTCGGCGCCGGCCCCACGCCAAGGGCATCCGGCCGATCGTTAGTCGCCCCGCCGGCGAGGCGGAGCGACGGGCTGCGGACGGGATCCCGGCGGGCGGCTACGCGGCGGAAATCCGCGGGCGGGGGCGGGCTCCGCCGTTGCATTCAACGTCGGCGGAGGCGGCGCCCGGTAGGCCATCCGGGAAGAAGGGAACAACGGTCCCGCCGACGGCGGGCGGATCGGCGTCCGGCTCCGGCTCGGGCGCACCCGCCGGAGTCTCCGGAACGGCTTCCGCCGCGACCGGATGCGCCACCCGCAGGCCCGTGATCGCACCGCCGTGGAGTTCCTCCAGCGCCGCCGTGATCTCAGCGTCCGTCAGGTCCGCAAGGACCTTGGCGGCGCTCGGCAGACCGCGCACCCCGGCCCGCCGATACGTCGCGTCCACCGCCAGGGGCTTCGCCGCGCCGCAATTGGGGGACAAAGCTCTCTGAATGAGTTTCCACAGGGGATTGTCCCCCAATTGGCCGGATCGCTGAGCGTCCTTCTTGGCGGCGTCGGCGGTGGTCCAGAGATCCGGGAACGCGGCGGCGCGCAGGCCCGCATTCGCCGGCAGAACGCCACAGCGCACCAGAGCGGATACGGCGCGCGACGGCATCAGGTCGGACCATGGCAGGACGGCGTCGTACGTGACGTCCAACACGACGGAGGAGACGACGATCACCAGCGCGGTGCGGTCCCGGTGAATCAGGCGGAGGCGGTCGAGCACCTGCTCCAACTCGCGCTCCCGGCACTGCTCGAGGACGGCCTGGATGCGGGGTTCGGGGTGGGCTTCGACCAGGGCCACGGATTCGGAACCGTCCCGCATGCGGCGCCGGCGCTCCACTTTCGGCAGTCGGTTCGTCCCCAGGAAGGCCAGAGGCGTGCCGGCGTCGAAGAACAGGGCTCGGGCCATGGTCTCGACGGCGAGGACGGTGGGCTGCAGGCGGCCGGCAACGATGACGGCGGCGTGGTCGCGGTAGGCATCCGAGCCACGCAGGCCGCCCAGATGCCCAAGGGCGGAGCCCTTGCCGATGGCGCGGGCGATGATGTCGGCAGTGTCCCCGTGGTCTCGGAGGGCGGGGAGGACGGCCTTGTACGTCACCAACAGCGTCGGCCCGGCGGTCGCGCTGACGACCTCGAACAGGGCGGCCAGGGCGCGCCGGTTGTTGCGGGCGAAGGTCCGGCCGGCGTCGGAGCCGCCGTCCTCGTCACCGAGCTCCACCAGCGACGACCGGCCCAGCGCGCGGTCGGCCAGACCGACGACGTGGGCCTTGCGCTCGACGTCCAGCCGGACGATGCGGATGGTCGGGAACCAGAGGCGGACGATCTCCGGGTCCATCGAGGCGTCCAGCAGCAGGACCGGGGCCTCGGCCGGGACGCCACGCAGGTCGGATCGCTTGAACCAAGCGATGACGGTCCGGCGGGCGTCGGCGGGACCGATCCTGGCGAGGGCGACGGAGTGGAGCGCAGGGCGGGCGGTCTCGATCTCCACGGCGAGGGCGCGCCAAAGGGCGGCGAGGCGGGAGGCCGGCGTGGGGGTATGGGCCGCCAGGGCGGCGCCGATGGCGGTGTCCGCCATGGCCGGGTCGATGGCCGGCGCGGCGCTTTCACCCTCCAGCCGGGCGGCCAGCCGGCAGTCCTTGGCCGTCAGTCCTTGGGCGGGCCAGTCGGCCGGGGCCGTACCGGCGAGCATAAGCTGGTGGGCGGTGCCGGCGCGCCTGACGAGCCAGGCGCGGGCCAGCCCGAGGGTGATGTCGTTTTCGTCGACGGGGGCGTCGCCCAGCCAGCTCCGGTCCGCAAACCAATCCTCGAGGGTAATGCTCCGCTCCTTGATGGCGACCTGCCACCAGCTTTCGTCGATGATGACCGCGTCCGGCTTCCGCTGACCCTTGGGCGCCGGCGTCGTCAGGTAGGAATGCGGCGCGAAATACAGACCCGGCCGGACGTCGTTCGATTGGTCGTAGTGGGCGCAGCGGTGCGCCATCGGGCAGCGGAGGGCGATGGGCGAGCCGTCCTGAACGGCAAAGCGCTCACACAGATTGCGGTAGGCGGACAAGCCCTTCCCGTGGAGCGCTTTGACGAGGGCGGTCCGGCCGCAGAGCGGCGCGCCGGCGGCGTCGATCGCCTCACGTCCGCGCAGGACGGCGACGGGCGGCAGGGGCGCCGGCGGCTCCCAAAACTCCAGCGGGTCGGGATCCCCACGCTCGGCCTCGGCGACGGCCTCAAGATTTGCCACGGCCTTGTCGGCCAGCTCGTCCCCGAGGTTGTGGCGCGGGACGAAGAACGCCACCCGGAGGCCGGCGCGCAGCAGCGGCAGGACGGCCTCGAGCAGGGTCGTCGATTTGCCCAGGCCGGCGGCGCCCCGGATGCCGATCACGGTCCGGGCGCCCCCGGACGGGCCGGCGAGGGCCGCCGCGGCCCAGCCGGCGGCCTCCCGCCGCAGAAGCGCCTGCGCCTCGGCCGGCAGGAGGGCGTCGACGGTGTAGTGCGGTGACCGCGGCGCAGCGACAGCGCGGCCGGAATCCTCGAGATCAGCCATGCTTTCCCGCCCGGACCGGGAACCGCGGCAACGCGGATCGTCCCATGTGCCCTCCTCGGGGCACTTCCGGGCTTGTCGACGACGGGCGCGGGCCTATCTCGACGACTGTGATCGTGCCGGACGTGGCGCAACACGTTTCGACCGATGGAGCGCCCGGGTCCGACCCCGGGCGCTTCGCATTTCGGCCCCGGCGACGCCGGAGCGCCCCCGAGATAGACACCGGCCCCCACCCCACAAGGTCCGGTCAGGAAGCCTCGGCCGAGCGTCGATCACGACTTCCACCACTCCCGGTACGGCGCCTGTACCGGCCCCGCCGTCCGGTGCACTCCACCTCGCCGCGTCGGTCCTACGGACCAGCCGCCCTGGGCATGCCTGCGGCGACGAGAGCGAGGCGCCAGAGGATGCCCGCCTGGTCCTGTGGGGGCAGGAAATCGAAGTCGGGACTCCGGTGGGCAGCGCAGATGGCCGCGCACGCCTCCTCGCGCGTCGGTGGGCGGTCGAGCCGCTCGCTGGAGTCGAAAAGCCCGTCCTGCGTGTAGCGGTTGACGATCACCACACAACGCTCGAGCGACACGGCGACCGTCTTCGGGGAGCGGGGGCCGTCGAGATGGATCAGAATGTGCCGGTTCGGCTTCATGGGAGGAACTCCGGGACGGGGATCAGTCGGCGTTGCCCAGGCACTCGGCGAGCCCGACGACGGGTCCGAGCGTGCGCGGGGCAGCCCGATGGTCGCGGCGGACGCGCATGACCGTGCCGACCGACAGCCCGACGGCCGCGGCGATCTCCCGAACCAGGACGCCGGCCGCAGACAGGGCGAGGATCTCGGCGACGCGTTCCGGAGTCGCGCGGCCGTAGGGGCGGCTCCCCGGGCGCGCCGGCGGCGATGGCGCATCGCCGGTGTTCGGCAGGGACGCGAGGAGTTCGGCAACCCGCAGGATGGCGGCGCCGTCCAGGCTGTGCCGCAGGATGGAAATCCGAACCCCGGCTTCCGCCGCGCGCCGCAGCGACGCCAGAGCCGTGCGGGCGGTGGCACCGAGATGTCCGAGGTCCGGGACGAGGAGATCGTCGCCATCCGCGAGGAGAGCCAGCAGGGTGTTCAGGCCGGCCCGGTCGACGCTGGCGTCATGCACGATGCGGGCGCCGGCGATCGCGGCGGCGTACCCGTCGGCCATGTCGGCGGTTGCGGAAGCGGAATGGACGTAGACGATACGCATGGGATGGCTCCTGTCGTGACGACGGCGGCCGATCAGTGGATCGGCGCGGTCAAGCAGGGGCTGACGGTCATATGGGGCCGCATCCGTAGGATGGTTCCCGGAAAATGCAGTTTGTTTTTCGAATTACCTGTGGCCCGGAACGCGCTGCCGCCGCACAGCGGGGTGGCGATCCACAAGGCCGATCCGGCAGAACAACGGCATCGGCGGCCATCCCGCCGTCCTTGCCCCGCCGCCGGCATCGTGCCGGCCGGCCGGAGGTCAGGAGACCGCCATGCTTCATTCCGCCGCCCGCGTCCCCACCGCCGTGCATGCCTCCGCCCGCCATCGGCCGGGGTCTCTCGTTGGCGATGCCCTGACCCTGCTGCGCGATCCGAGCATCCTCGGGAGCTGGCTGCATGCCAGCCGCCTCGCCGAGATGCTGGCCGGCGCCCACGCCCCTCACCGCGCCGGCAAGCCGACGGCGCAGATCGCCAACGAGTTGCGCGCCAAGCTGCTGCCGCCCGCCCGGTACGGGTGTTATCCGGACCTCGAGGTGCGGCCCGGCTCCCTCATCCGCGCGGTCAGCCTCGTGGGCACCGGCGCGCCGGCGGCCGTTCCCGGCGTCCCCCGTCCCCTGTCGCGACATGAGCGCCTTCAGAGCCTGCTGGCCGGCACCCACCTGATGAGGGGTGACGCCGTCTACCTGCCACCGGGCGACCGCGGCCGGCATCCCGACCTGCGGAGCCGGCTGACCCTGACGCTGCCCAGCCTCGGCGACGCCGCGGCCGACCGGAGTCTCGCCCAGGTCGACGTCGTCGTCCTGCGCGGCGGCCGGATCCATCGGCTCTACGAGATCGAGACCAACGCCGGCAAGTCGACCAAGGCCCTGCTCCGCCTCGGTGACGTCCTGGCGACCGCCGGAACGCCGCCGGGAGGCCTCGTCGCCGCGGTCCCCGATGCGCAGGTCGACCGTCTCAAGGTCGAACTCGAGAGGCCGACCCTGCGCGCATTGCGCGGTGTCTGCCGGATCCTGCCCTTCTCCGGGATCGAGGATCCCTTCGGTCCCTGACCGGTCGGGGATGAGGCTTCTTCGTCGGATGGATCGCCGTCCCGCGTCCGGCATGCTGGGACCGGCGGCATCGCGCCGCGCGGCGAACTCCCAGAACGGCCGCGGGACGGCGCGCAGGAAGTTCCCCTGGTCCGGCATCGCCGCTGATGCTCGTTCTGCCCGCGGCCGAGGGATGCCGGACGGCGACGACCCCATATCCTCGCCAGCACCTGGAACCGCCCTTGCCAGTTGCACAGGACTGTAGCACACTAGGCGGCGTGGGTGATGAAAACGTCCGTGTTTCAAGGCCTTCCGGGAGCGGCCGCCGCCGCAGCTGAGGATCCTGGCGCCCCAGCCACTCTAACCCTTTGATCCGATTGGATTTTTGGCCCGCTTCGGCGGGCCTTTTCGTGTTGCAATCCGCTGCAAACCGAATCGTGCGGAATCAACGACTTACACGGAGTCACAAAATTTCCGTGCAACGCCTATGCAACACGAGCCAGCGATTTTGTTCAATATGCGTTCTCGGTGACGCCCAGGCGAATCGGCGTTACCTATGCCGTGTCGCGGCTCGCTAAGCGCATAAACAGGTACCCGAGCTTCTCTTTCCGGGGCGCGCTCGGTCAGGCAACGCGGGTGTCCGCTTGTAGGCCCGAGGAATGGACGTAGGCTCTCTGGCGCGCCGGGCACATACAAGCCGGCTGCACCGGCATGGTGCATGGGGAGGTATGGCTATCCCCTCCGGCGCAGCCACGACACGGTATTGAGCCAAACGCCACCACGGAACTCGGCCTTGGCGGCCGGCATGACTGAGAGACTGTTTGAAAAGGGTTGGCGCTGAGGTCGTGTTGTGATTCAAGCTTTGTATGTGGACCGAAGCGACGCGCGGCCGGATGGCCAAGATCGAGAAGAA
>NZ_JBPXMQ020000073.1:0-18802 GCF_053470405.2 Azospirillum mesophilum | reverse complement strand
GACGTCCACCGCCGGGGGCGCCTGCTCAATAGCGGCCATCACTTGCTCGCGCCGCGGTCCGGTGAGCCGAGCGAGGTCTCCAGCAAATGAGCGACTTTTTTTTTGGAGTTCGATGACCGCCTCGGCGCGGGTGAGGCGCTCGCGCAGATGCGCGTTCTCCCGCTCCAAGCGCTCGACGTCGCTTTTGCGCGGATTGGCCGGCGGGCTCTTCGGGCCGGGCTTGGCCGGCGCCAATCCGCGCAGCATGCCAGCGTCGCGCTGCTGGCGCCACCGCCCGACATTGGACGAATACAGCCCTTCACGGCGCAGGATGGCACCAATATCGCCGGGGCGAGCGCGGTCGATCTCGTCCAGGATGCGCAGCTTGTCGGCGACGCTGAACGTCCGGCGTTGCGGCCGGTCGCTGACCTCCGGGTCGGGGGGAGAAAGGGGGGCGGTGGATGGCGAAGGGGGCTTCATGCTCATCGGGTCCTCAACAGCGCCCTCGACTGATCATTTCAGGGGGCGGCTGTCTCACCCGACGTTGGCACAGAGGGGTCTGCTGATCCTCGTGCTCGTACCGGCGCTCACGCGGTCGTTCCAGGTCGATCAGCCGGCTTTCCACGGCGATCTCGATGGTGGCGGTGTCGCCGCCCTCGCTGATCTCCATCACGTCGCACCGGCCGCCGAACACCTGGTAGGGGTCGCCGATGATGATGCCGGTGTCGACATCGAGGGCGCCAAACAGCAGGCGCACCGGCCGGCCCTGGTAGGGCTCGCGCAGGGCCAGCCCCAGCATGTCGGAGGGGATGCCGGACAGCGCGAAGGTGGCCCCAGTGGCGCGCAGCTCCTGCGTCTCGGCGATGGTGGACACGCTCAGCAGATGGCCGGTGCCGTGCCAGGTCAGCCCGGCCCAGCTCAGCTCGCCGTAGCCGGACCACACACGCACGGCGCCGCTGTCGAACAGGGCCTCGGCGAGCATGATGGGGGCGATGACCGGCGCCGTGACGGCGGCGGCCATGCCGGCGGTCAGGTCGCGCATGCTACAGCGCCTCGATGCAGGTGAACGAAAAGCCGTAGACGCCGGCGGCGTCGGCGTCCCATCCGGCGTCGTTGGTGGACAGGCGGAACAGGCCGCGGGCGTTGCGGGTGATGACGGCGCCGCCGTGCGGGGGCACGCCACGCAGCGGCGGTTCGACGTTCAGCGCCGCCACACCGTTGCCGTCGCTGGCCGCGTCGGTCACCACCATGTGCAGGCGGTTGCCGGGCAGCTCGATGTAGTCCCCGGCGCGCAGGATGCCGGAGGTCCACGGCGCCCACCCGGCGGTGACCAGCGCGCTGCCGGTCTGCCCGCCCCCGTTCACGTAGGGCGCCCCGGCCGCCACGCCCCGCGGGTTCCGGGCGTCCGGATCGCCCATCAGGAAGGTGCCGCGCCGGCCGCGCAGGGCCAGGAGAAAGCCCTGCCACGCCCCGGCCTTGTCGCGCATCATCGGCGGCAGGGAGATGTCGGCCTCCCACCACGCGCCCTGGTGCTCCTGGACCTGCTGTTGCCCGGTGAAGGGCGAGGTGGCCACGGCCACCACCCGGTGCAGCCGGAAGGCAGAGCGCGACGGCGCCGGCGTGGCCGGCGGGATCAGCGGATAGGCGATCATCGGCGCACCCCGCGCTGCATGCGGTCTTCCACCGCGGCGACGGTGGCGGACTTGATCTGCGGAAGCATGTTGAGGACTTCGGCACGGGCGGCGGCGTTGACGCCGACGCCGAAGTGCATGGTTTGCTGCACGATCACCGTCGGCGCGCTCCCCTCCGCCCCGTTGCCGGCGCTGGGCAGCTCCGGCACGCGCGGCAGGATGACGCCGGGCACGTTCGGCACGAACAGCTCGGGCCGCTTTTCGCCGACGACGTAGGCCTCGGAGGGGTTGACCGGGCCGCCGGCCGCCCGCGCCGGCAGGGTGACGGTGCCGCCGGCCGCGGCGGGGGCGGCTGCGCCCGCCGGAGCCGAACCGCCGAACAGGCTCCCGATGAACCCGGTCATGGTGCTCAGCGTCGGCGCGGTGGTGCCCAGCAAGGCGTTTTTCAGAGGGTTGATCGCGGCGAGCTTGAAAAACTCCTGCATCAGCTCCGAAACCGTCGCCTTCCCGATGTTGCGCAGGGTGGCGAAGGCATCCTTGCCTTCCATGGCCATCGCGGTTGCGGCGCTGCCGATGCGCTCAAACGCTTGTTCGCCGAAGCTCTCCATCTCCTGATAGAGGGCCTGCTGTTCCGCCAACGTCCGGGACGCCTTGTCGAGTTCGCCCAGCTTGGCCAGGTAGGCCTCGAAGGCCTGCCGGTAACGTTCCGTGCCTTCCTCGCCCTCGCGCAGAGCCAGGGTGTGCGCCTTCTGCGCGGTGAGCGCGGCGGCCAACGCCGCCGGTCCCTTGCCCACGGTGTCGATCAGGGCGAGCTGGGCCTTGATCTGCAAATTGATGTCGGCCGTCTCGTCCGCCCGGATGGCGCGCAGCTTGGCCGCCTCCTCCCGCTCGCGCGTGGTCCGCGTCGCCGGTCCCAGGCCGGTGATGGAGGCGGCGGCGACGTCGTTTTCGATGCCGGCGCGGCGTTCGGCCGCCTCCCCCTTGCCGGCCGCCCCGGCCAGCCGGTCGGCGGCGTCGGCCTGAAGTTTGAGCTGGCGTGTCGCGTCGCTGGTCGCCGTGGCCTGTTGCGCCGTCACCGCGACGACGGCCGCGCGGACCTTGGCGTCCTTTTCGCTCGCCGTGAGCGAGGCGTCCAACAGCTCGATGCGGGCCTGTTCCTGCGCCAGATAGCGGGCACGCTCCCGCTCGCCCATGCCGGCCGCCTTGGCCTGCACCTCGCCCAGCTTCTGCGCCTTCAGGGTTTCGACGCTCACGCCGGCGTTCCGCGCTTCTTCCAGGCCGGACAGCCGGTTGCGCGCCCGCTCCAGCCCCGCCGACACCTGACCGGGATCCGACACTTCCGGATTGCCGGCACCGCGTTCCAGGTCGGAAATGCGCTGTTGCATCTCCGCGATGTCGCCGTGCAGGGGATCCAGGGAGCGCGCGGCGTCGCCGGCCACCCGGCTACCGGCGACGTGGCCCTGGTGGTCGCCCACCCGTGCGGCTTGCTCGCGCGCCCGCGCCCGGTCGGCGGTGCGCCGCGCCAGCTCCGCCTCGACCTTCTGCAACTCGTCCGACGCACCGGCCGGCTTGACCATGCCGGGCGCGGCGTAGCGGGAGTCGACGGGCACGGCGTCGGCGCCGGCCTGACCACCGGTTTCCGCGTCCACCCGATCGGCGTCCAGTTTCTTGGCAGCCGCCAACTCCCGGCGCTTCGCCTCCAAACGGGCGATGGCCTGTTCGTTGGTTTCCGGCGCGGTGGCCCGGCCGGCGGCGTCGAAGGCGTTGCTGATGGCGCGGGCGACACGATCCCAGGCCTGGGCCAGCGTGGACAGGCCGTCGCGGGCGAGGTTGCTCACCCGCGCGTTCAGCGCCTCCATCAGCAGCTTTTGCGCTTCGGTGGCTTGCCCCTGCCGGGCCAGGGTCCGGATGTGCTCCAGCTGCTTGTCCGACAGCAGGCCGAAGGCCTTGGTCAGCTCCTCCGCGCCGCGCACCGGATCGGTGAACAGCTTCGCCAGGTCCTCCGCCGCTTCGGCGGCGTCCTTCCCGGTAGCCACCGCGTAGCCGCGCGACAGGCCGATCAGCCCTTCCATCACCTCCGCACCGATCTTGCCGGTGCGGATGTAGGCGGCTTCCTGATCGCGGGCCGCGCGCACCGAAACCTCGCCGGCCGCCGCGGCGCGTTGCGCGACCTGTTCCAGCTGGTCACGGGTCAGGCCGATCGCCCCGCCCATCAGCTGGTTGGCCACGGTGACCGCGCGCATGGAGGAGCTGTAGGAGCTGTTCGCCGCGACCAACACGCCCACGGCCAGGGCGGCGCCGGCGATCGCCGCCGTCATGCTGGTGATGCTGAGGCTGAAGGCCTGGGCGACCTGCGGCCCCTGTTGCAGGGCGACCTGCATGGGCGACATGCCGGAGCCCAGCGAGGCCACCACGTCGCTGGCCGTGTATTTCAGCGTTTGCAGCTGCATCGTGGACAGGCGCGACGCCTTGGCCGCCCCGCCGGCGGCCTGTTCGATGCCGCGCAGCGAGGCGACGCCGGCGTCGTAGCTGGCCTTCGCCCGCTTCACCGCGTCGCCGTGTTCGGCTTGGCTGATCGCCCCCACCTTCAGCGCGTGGTCGGCCTCCCCCACCGCCGCCGCGTAGGTCTGTTCCAGGGCGACGGCCGGCACCAGCTTGGCCCGCATGGCATCGAGGGCGCGGCCATACGCCTCGATGTCGGCCGCCCGGTCGGCGGTGGGAGCGCGGGTCACGCCGGTGAGGGCGTTGATCCGCTCCTGCGCCTTGGCGATGCCGGCGTAGGCGTTGGAGATGCCGGCGGCCATTTGCTGGGCGGCCTGTTCGGCGCGCGCGGCGGAGCGCTCGATGCCGCCGGCCGTCTGCCCGACCGCCTTGTCCGCCCGCGCCAGCTCCGACCGCAACAGGGCGGTGCTGGCCTCGATCCGGACGAGAAGCGATGCAACCTCAGTCATCGGCCACCTCTAGGCGACTCCGGCCTGTTCCAGCGCGGCGCGGAACCCGGCGAACCGCTCGCGCCGTTCCTCCGCCAGGGCTTCCTTGTCGCCTTGCGCCAAGGCCCAGCCATCGAGGGCGCAGAAAAGCTCATGCGGCGTGGCGGCCCAGAACTCGGCGGGCCGCCAGCCGATGGCGCAGGCGTGCTTCATCAGGCGGCGGAAGGGGATGCCCCGGTCCCCGCCGCCCCGGCTTCCCCCGGTTCGGCTTCCTTCCCACCGGTCAGCGCGTGCTTCAGCAGCCGGGCCACCACCGGAATCACGTCAACTTGGCCGTCGGCGACGATCAGCCGGCCGGCGTCCGCGTCGGTCAGGGTGGCGCCGCCGGCGCGGGCCGCGGCGCCGACGATGGCGGCCAGCTCGTGGACGCGGAACACCGAAGCCCCGATGCGCATCAGGATTTCGGTGGTGCCGCGGCCCAGGCGCTCCTCCCACTCCACAATGGCCTCGTAGGACGGGCGCAGCGCGTAGGAGGTGCCGCCCAGCACCAGGGCGACCTCGCCGCGATGGGGATTGGCGTTGCTCATGATGGGGCTCACGGGATCACGGTGAGGGCGCCGGCGGGCGTCAGGGTGATGGAGTAGGTGACGGCGTCTTCGGCCGGCGCGCTCACATTGAACTGCGTCACGTAGAAGCTGCCTTCATAGCCCTTGCCGGCGGCGTCGAAGACGATCTGGCAGGCGTGGGCGCTGCGCGTCCGCCACGCCGTTTCGAGCGCATCGAGCTGGGCGCGGGTGGAGCGCAGCTTGCCCGAACACGAGACTTGGCCGCTGATCGTGGTGGGCATGCCGGTCTGCCAGCCGCCGTTGTCCTTCGCCGTGGTGTTGGCCACGTTGGTGGAGCCGTCGAAGCTGGTGTCGGTCTGGCCCTCCAACGTCGTGTAGGAGGCGGGGGCAACCGCCGTGTTGCCCACCTTCAGCAGGCATTCGGTGCCGGGGATGTCAGCCATAGCGTCCTCATGGAAAAGGCGGCCCAGAGGCCGCCGGGGTTGCCGTCAGTCGGGCCGGAAGTGGTCAGGCCGGGTTGGTCAGGGCGGCGAAGCGGATCACGCCGTGGCGCGTCTGTTCGTCGGCGTCGGCGAAGTCGGAAGCGAAGTCGAAGCGCAGGCGCACCAGCGCGTTGCCGGCGACGGGCAGCGGGCGGTTGTGCAGCGCGGCCTTGATCGCGCCCAGCAGCTCCTTCACCTCGCGGCGCCCGGCGTACTGCGACCACACATGCAGGGTCAGGCTGTGCTCCTCGCCGTCGTCGGTCTTGGTGGAGGCCGGCGCGATGGTGCTGTCGCCGATCGCCACGTAGGGCATGGCGGCGCCCTGCGGCACGTCGTCATAGACGGGCACGCCCAGCGCGCCGGCGAGCGCGTCGTACACGGCCTTTTGCAGCTCCCAAGTGGCGCTCATGGGTCGGCGTCCTTCGTGCGGCGGATCAGGGCCGGCAGGGCGGCCAAGCTGTCCCCATCATCGGTGACCAGGCCGGCCGTGCGCTTCAGCGCGCGGTCGACGGCGCCGCCGATGTCGGCGATGTTCCGGGCCTTGTTCGCCTTGAACGCCGGGACCAGGAAGGGCTGCGCCGGGCTGCCGGGGTGCTGGATCACCGCGCCGCCGGGCATCTTGATGGCGTGCGGGCGGGCGCCGAACTCCACCAGGTGGGCGTGCCGCGCGCGCTTGCGGCCGAAGCTGCCGACCGACGCGCCCAGCCCATCCTTGCGGATCTTGACCTGGAACTTCGTGCGCAGCTCGCCGGTGGCGTAGCGGTTCCGCCCCGGCGCCGGCATGGCGGCCAGGGCGTCGTCGAAAACCCGGTTGGCCCCGGCTTCGATCGCGGTGGCGATCTCGGCTTGCTCCTCCGCCGGCAGGCGGCGCAGCAACCGGCGGAGCTTGACCGCTCCGGAGAGTCGGCGGCGCGCCATCAGTCTGCGCCCCCCTCGCAATCCAGGGTGATGAAGGGCTCCCGCCCGGCCTGGGCGATGAAGCGGATGTTGTAGGTCTGGCCCTTCCAGCGCGCCCGCATCTCCGGGGCCACGTCGCTGCGCCGGCGGATGCGCATGCGCACCAGGACCGACGCCTCACGCTGCTGGGCGCGGGCGCGCTCGTCTCCGGACACCGGCCAGACTTGCGCCCAGACGGTGCAGACGGGCACCCACGCCACGGTCGCCCCGCCGCCGCCGTCGCCGGTACGGGTCTCCCGCTCGATAGCGACGCGCTGGTCCAGCTCGCCCGCTCCGGTGCGGCGCGTACTCATGCGAGGCAGATCCGGCGGTAGGGCGCCAGAAGCCGGCCCAGCGTCGGGTTTTCCGCCAGCGTGAGGCCGGCGGACATCGCTTCGCGCGAGGCGTACAGGTCGCCCAGGATCAGCAGGATGGCCGCCTTCACCGCCGCCGGCACGGGCACCACGGCGCCGGCGCCGTCGGTCCACGGCAGAGGGCGGTTGAGGAGCTGCGCCGCCAAGTCCTCCGCGGCCGCCAGCTTCAGCCCGATGTCGGCGTCGTCGTCGGGGCCATCGACGCGCAGATGCGCCTTGGCCTCGTCCAGGGTCACGATGGCCATGGTCAGAACCTCCGGGGGATGGGGCACCCGCGGGCGCCCCGTCCGGTCAGATCGCCGTCGGGCTGGTCAGCAGGTAGGTGACCGCGATTTCGGCGGTATCGGTGTTCGCGGCCGACAGGTCGGGCTTGGCCCGGAAGCGGACGAACCGCTCCGCTTCGGCGAGGTTGCAGCCGGCCACGACGACTCCGATTTCGGTGCTGCCGCCGGCGGCGCCGGTCAGGGTCAGCACAACGGCGGGGTCGCCGATCGGCGCGAAGGTCACGCCGTCGACGGAGTGTTCGAACACGCCGGAGACGGTCAGGGTCTTGCCGGCGGCCAGGGTGGCGGTGGCCATCACCACGGCCGTCAGGCTGCCGAAGCGCGTGGTGCCGAAGCCGTCGCGCAGATCGAGGACGGCGGCGGTCTTGTCCACGTTGTCGGCGGCGCCGCCGGCGGTGATGGTGTGTCCGATCAGGCCGACGGCGGGCGTGATCAGGGCCGCGTCGTCGCGGCCGAAGGCGGGGGTGAACATCGGGGCGGTCTCCGGTAAAAAGCGAAGGGGCGCCCGAAGGCGCCCCGTCTCGCACAGGTCAGGCGGTGAAGGATCAGGCCGCGCCCGAGCCCCACTTCACTTCGGTCAGCATGGCGAAGGCCTCCTCGTAGCGCAGGCCGAAGTCGTGGCTCATGTCCAGCTTGATGCCCAGCATGCCGTTCGCCCACAGGTTCACGGTGTTCCCGTTGGCGTCCACGAAGGAAGCCTGATCGGAGGTGGACAGGGTCATCGACACCGTATCGCCGATCATCGCGTGGCCGTGCGAGCCGAAGTAGATTTCCGACTCGTTGTTGCCGGCGCCCAGGGTGATCGGCACCTGCGTGGTGGTGTCCACCGGATAGCCCATCAGCGTCGGGTTGGCGCCCTGAAGCTCCGGGAAGGCCAGGAAATCGCCGCCGGGGGTGTAGAGGTTCTGAAGATACAGCAGGGTGCGCGGCGCCATGATCCAGGCCGGGTTGATCATGGTGACGTTGGCATTGGCCATCGCCATCAGGATCTTGGTCAGGCTTTCGCGGACTTGCGCCGCGGTCGGCGTGGCGCTGTTGAAGGCCTTGATCTTGTTCCGCGCCGGGATGGAATAGAGATAGCCCTTCACCTTCTTGCCCGTCCCGTCGGCGCGCAGGAACTGCAGGTCCTCGAAGGCGCCGGCGGCCTGGACCAGCTCGTCGCGGCAATAGGCCTCGACGCCGAAGGCGGTGTTGCGCAGAAGCTTCTTGCTGATCGGCAGGATGGCGCTGATGTCCTTTTCCTTCATGTCGAGAAGGCCGAAGGTGACGCCGGTTTCCTTTCCCTGCTCATTCTCGCCGACGTAGCCGACCGACGCGCCCGTCTTGCCCTTCAGGTACGACGCGTTGCCGGGGACGATCCTGGCGCGCTTGCGCACCACCGTGTTGGGGCGGAACAGGCCGATGACGCCGGCCGCATAGTTCTGCGGCACGGTGAAGCCGCCGGCGGCGTTGTCGCTCAGCGTCTGGGCGCGGGTCGCGGCTTCGGTCACCGGGTGGCGATCGCCGTACAGATCCTTGGCGATCACCGCCGGGGAGACCACGCGGCCGTCGTTGCGGAAGGCGAACTGCGACATGGCGAAGGAGCGGACGAAGGCGCCGAACTCCTCGCCCAGGTCGCGCTGCGGCGCCGCCACCGCGGCCACCGGATGCAGGGCGGCCCGGCGCTGGATGGGATCGAGGGCGCCCGCATCGTCCGCGCCGGTCGGCGCCTGCGAGGCGGCGGCGGAGCGGCGCAGGGTTTCCATCGTCTCCGCGCGCTTGATGTCGGCGTCGAGCCTGGTCAGCTCGGTTTCCTTGGCGTCGAAGGCGGAGCGGGTTTCGTCGGTCAGCTCGCCCTTGCTCAGGCCCTCCATCTCCTCGATCAGCTTGGCCCGCTTGCCGCGCAGCTCCGCCAAGGTGAAGCCGCCCAGCGCGACCATGGACAGCAGGCCACGGGCGCCGCCGAAGTCCGCATGCCCCAGGCCGGTGTCGGCGAAGGCAAACGCCGGGGTCAGGATGTCGAAGGCGGCGAAGCCGGCCAGCACCAGGCACAGCGCGGCGATCGCCATCGACCGATGACGGTGGTTCATGGAATGCTCCTGTAGGGTTTTCTTGGCGCTGTGGCGCCGGTGCGGAAGGCGTCAGCCCCGCGCCTTGGCGAGGCGCAGGCGCAGGGCCAGGGTGTCGGCCGGCGCCGGGTCGGGCCGGGTGAACAGCGAGCGGATGGCCACGCTGGTGCGGGGATACGCCGGCATGCTGGTGATGGTGATCTCGCGCAGGTCGACCGACTGGTGGGCCACGCGGATCAGGCGGCCCTTGCCGTCGAAGTCCTGCTTCATCTTCAGCGGGTTGAAACCGAAGCTCATGCCCGAGTAGTTGCGCACCCGCACGTTCTCGAAGGTGTCGCGCCCCAGCTGCGTGTCGGGCAGCGTCAGGGCGAAGGTCAGGCCCTTGGCGTCTTCGGCCAGCACCAGGTTGCCGGCGGCGGTGCGCGCCAGCAGCGAGCGGTAATCGTGCTCCACCAGGGCGCGCACGTCGGTCCCCTTGGCCAGGGTGTCGGCGAAGCAGCCCGGCTCGAGCCACTCTTCGAAGTCGCCGTTCCAGGACCGGATCTTCGTCTTGGTCCCGAAGGTGGCGGCGTAGCCGCGCAGCGTGCGCGTGCCGTCGTCCACCGCCCGCATCTCGACATCGACATCGAGGGCGAAGCGAACCTCCAGGTCGGACGGCGTTTCGCCGTCCTGCTCATGCGTCGGTGTTGGCATCAGTGTTCTCCTGGACCGGGGCGTCGGCCGCGGGCTTGCCGGCCTTACCCTGCGCGGCCAGCCGCAGCGGCACCGCCGCGCCGTTGATGAACAGCTCGTCGCCGCCTTCCTTGGGCGGGCGGTTCTCGATGGCGCGGGCCTCGTTGGGCGTCATGCGGCCGTTGTTCACCGCCTTCTCCAGCACCTCGCCCAGCGTCGCCTGATCGCCCATCAGCAGCACGGTGGGGTCCGGCTCCACATACAGGGTCCGGCGCTCCTCGGGCGTCAGCAGATCCTTGCTGGCCGTCTGGCACAGGTCGGTGAGGTGGGGCAGCAGGCAATGCTTGTAGTGCGATAGGTCCAAGTGTTCGACGTTGCTGAAGGTGCCGCGTTCCAGGTCGTTGATCAGGTGGGCGGTGACACGAAGAATGCCGGCGATGACGGAGCGGTCGAACTTGCGGGACTCCAGAAGCTGCGACCTCTGCGCGTCCACGCTCATCGGCGTGAACTTGGCGTCGTTGCCGAACACGCCGATCTTGCCGGCGTTGTCCGCGCCGGCGTAGGCCTCACGCACCAGGTCGCGCAGCTCGCGGGCCTGATCGCTTTGCAGCGAGGCCTCCACGCTGATCATGCCCGACAGGCCGGCGCCGTTGGCGAAGGACTTCGCGGCGAACTGGTTGGTGGCCAACGCCCCGCCCATCGTCTCCGCCTGGTAGTGCTGCCACACCGACGCGCCCATCAGCCCGTAGTTCGGACCGCAGAGGATGGGCAGGTTCGCGATGTGGAAGATCTCGTCTTCCAGGAAGGTGGCTTGCGTGCCGGTCGGCGCGCTGACCCGGTAGGCCCGGCGCTGCATGCCGTCGATCGGGTCCTGATACCAGAACGGTTGCACCCGCCCGTTCTGGATCGGGACCAGCTCCGCCAGCCGGCCGGCGTCGTCGAAGACCTTCAGGCTGTAGTGGTTGCCGTAGTGCAGCTTCTCGAAGAAGGCCAACTTCCAGTAGCCGAAGGCGGTCATGTGCGGGCACGGGCTGGTCAGCAGCAGCTCGTACAGCGGATGGTCGGTGGCCAGCCGGCGGCTCGGGCCGCGCTCCCGGTAGAGGTTGAGGGGCAGCATCGCCACGCCCTCGGCGATGACGTTGATGCAGCTGAACACCGTGTGA
This sequence comes from Azospirillum mesophilum, assembly GCF_053470405.2. Classification (NCBI taxonomy): domain Bacteria; kingdom Pseudomonadati; phylum Pseudomonadota; class Alphaproteobacteria; order Rhodospirillales; family Azospirillaceae; genus Azospirillum; species Azospirillum mesophilum. The sequence continues at coordinate 7,737 of NZ_JBPXMQ020000073.1, read as the reverse complement.
TGGGTGATCGGGTTCTCCGCCGTCACCGGCACGCCGGCGGCGGTCTGGCCGTAGCCGAAAAACGGAATGGTGCGCCACGTATCCCACTCCCCGGCGGAGCGCGTCTGTTTCCTGCGGAACGGCCACATCACGCAATCCCTCCGAAGATGCTCGCGGCGGTCGCCGGCACCTCTTTCAACTCCACCGCCATGGCGCGCGCCCGCGCGATGATCAGCGCCACCACGCCGTCGATCTTGTTCTCGGCGACGTGCTTGCGCGGGTAGATGTTTTCCTTGTTGTCCACGCGGGCCACGACGTTGCTCATCATCCAGCCGAGCACCGGATCACCGGTGTGGCGGAGCTGGCGGGCCTTCACGTCGGCGCGCACCTGCTTCATCGGTTCCGAGAGGGTCAGGACGGTCTGCCGGACTTCGACCATGGGCAGACCCTCCTCCAGGCATTCGGTGGCGAACTGCGTCGCCTGGTGCGGGTCGTAGCCGACCGACTGCACGTCCATGAAATCGCGGACCTCCAGGAGGTCGCGCTTGATCACGCTGAAGTCGATGACGTTGCCGGCGGTCAGCGTGAGCCAGCCTTCCTCGTCCCACTTGGCATAGTGGGCGTGCGTGGAATGCGCCCCGGCCTCCACCGGCTCGCGCGGCAGGTAGTAGCGGCCGAACACGGCGTACTGGCCGGCGGCGTCCGCGCCCAGCTCCACCATGATCAGCAGCGCGGCGACGTCTTCCTTGCTCGCCAGGTCGAGGCCGATCCACGCCCGGTGACCGCGCAACCGGTCCCAGGCGAGCGACGGGTCCGCCACGGCGTCCCAGTCGCGCATGTCCATCCAGGTCGTGCCGGCGTTGACCCAGATGTTCAGGCGCTTGGTCTTGAACGTCACCTGTTTGGTGGCGTCGTGCTGGGCGGCCCGGCATTGCTCGCCCAGCTTTTCGGCGTCCACGCTGATGCCCAGGTTCGGATTGGCCTTCACCCAAACCGCCGGGTCGGTCCAGTCGTCCTCGTCATCCAGCGTGTAGATGATGGCGAACAGCGAGTCGTCCTCGATGCGCCCGTCCAGAACCTTCTGCGCGTAGATGCGCAGCGCGAAGCACGGCCCCGCCCGGTTGAAGCCGGCGGTGGTGATGACCCACATGAGCGGCTGTGTGCGCGCGCCCATGCCGTTCTCCATGGCGTCGTAGGCCTCCGACGTGGCGTGCTCGTGGTACTCGTCCACGATGGCGCAGGACGGGTTCTGGCCATCGCCCGGCTTGCCCGGCAGGGCCTCGAACTTGGACGAGGTGGCCGTGCGGACGATGGCGTTGGCCGTCGGCTCGACGCCGAAGCGGCGTTGCAGCCCCGGCGACTTGCGGACCATGGACTGGGCGTCGCGGAAGACGATGCCCGCCTGTTCCAGCTTCTTGGCCAGGGCGTAGATCTCCGCGCCCTCCTCGCCGTCGGCCGCCATCATGTAGAGCCCCACGCCGCTGGACAGCGTGGACTTGGCGTTCTTGCGGGCCACCTCGTTGTAAGCGCGCCAGAAGCGGCGCGTGCCGTTCGCCCGCACCCACCCGAAGCAGGTGGTGAGGATGAAGCACTGCCACGGCTCCAGCCGGATCAGCTCGCGCCGCTTGGCCAGCTCGCCCTTGATGTGCGGCAGGCGTTCCACGAAGGCGCAGACGCGGGCGGCCTTGGCCCGGTCGAAGCGGTAGGGAAACCGTCCGGTCGACTCGGCAATCAGGTCCTTGAGCTGCCTCTGGCAGGCCAGACGGACCCACTTGCCCACGACGATCTCGCCGGCGATGGCCGCCCGCGCGTAGGCGAGCGCCATGCCGACGTAATCACGCGGCTCAGTCGAAGGACTCCCAGGGGTCGTCCGGTTTGTCATTGCCGCCCGCTCCGGAGACACGCGAGCGATCGGCCGGGCTCATGCCGAGCTTGGCGAGCCACAGGGCCAGCCGCCGGCTGGCGTCCGCGATCAGCGCCTTCTCCGGCCGGACCCGGACCATCGGCCCGGACTTGCCCATCGTGACGTAAGTGAGGGAGCCGGCCGCCGCGACCACGTAGGCCGGCCCGGCGTCGGGATCTTCGCCGTGGCCGACGACGATCGGCCGGGCGAGCGCTTCGCGGGCGTCGAGGAGGTCGGCGTAGGCTTGTGCCGCCTCCTCCATCGCCATGCCGTCCGCTTCGGTCAGCACCTTCATGGCGGCCAGCGACTGGACGATGTAGTCCCAGGCCCGGCGCGCCCGCTCCGACAGGTGCGCCGGCGCGATGGGCACGCCGGGCTCCAGGAGGGGTTCGTGGGCGTTGCTCCGGCACGGCTGCAAGGTGCCTTTCAGCTCCTTCAGCGCGGTGGGCGTGCGGGGTCGGGCCATGCACCTTTTCCTTCCCATTTTGCACGCGTGGAAATTTGAGGAAGCACAACGGTCCCCCGGTCGAGGGCGGCCAGGGATCGGACCCCCCCACCCCCCGGCCGGGTCAGGCCCGGCCCCGGCCGAAGCCGCCGTCCTCGCGCGCCGTCTTCCGGTCGTGGCAGGGCTTGGCCATGCTGCGCAGGTTGTCCGCGGCGAAGAACAGGGTCTCATCGCCGCGGTGCGGGCGGATGTGGTCCACCACCGTGGCCGGCGTGATGCGCCGCAGGCCTTCGCCGCAGGCCTCGCACTGGCACAGCGGATGCGCCGCCAGCTGCGCGGCCCGGAGCTGGCGCCACCGCGCCGTCTTGTAGAGGGCACGGGCCGGGTTGTCCCGCCGGCGCTGGTCCGTCTCGCGGCCCAATTGTCGGGTTTGCTCGCGCTGGGCCACGGCGGGAGGCCGCCAGCCGGGCGGGCGGTGCACGGGCGGAGCTTTTGGCATGGTGGTCTCAGCGTTGCCAAATCGTGCACCGGTGCACGATTTGGGCGGGGGGAAGGATAGGCGGAGCCTTACCGCTTGGGGGGCGTCAAACCGTTCACCGGGGAACGGTTTGACCGGGCCTGCCGCACGTCGCGGAAGCGGTCCCAGCAGTCCCAGGCCAGCCAAAGAGCGCGGCCGATGGCGACGAACACCGCGCACCAGAAGGCCAGCTCGGCGGCCAGCCCGTGCAGGTCGGACAGCCACCAAGGCATCGTGATGGCCGGGGCTACGGCCACGGCGTCGGTGACAGTGCGCTCCATGGCGCCCTCCGGGAGACGGTGAGAGGTGGTCACGCGGCGACGTCGGCCTGAAGGTTGGCGAGACGCTGCCAGCCTGCCTCGAAGTAGCGACGCTCCCGTTCCACGCCGAAGAAGCGGCGACCGCGCTTCAGCGCAGCGGCGCCGGCGGAACAGGAACCGAAGAAGGGATCCACGACAAGCCCGCCCACCGGGCACGTCGCTTCGATCAGATCGCACAGCAGGGCCTCCGGCTTCTCCGTCGGGTGGAGGCCGAAACGCACCGGCGGATGGCGCAGCACGTTGGGGGTGCGGTGGTTCAGCGGCTCGCGGCCGACACCCTTGGTGAAGTGCAGGATCAGCTCGTGCTGGTTCCGGAAGTGCCGCCCCATGCCCAGGTGCACCTTGTCCCACACCAGCAACCCGGCGCGCCGGAGGTCCGCGCTCTCGATGGTGTCGGCGGCCTCTCCCCGCAGATACTGGCCGCGCAGGTAATCCGCCTCCACCGCGTCAGCCATGCTGTCCGCCATGCGCCAATCGATGAAGCACAGGAGGTGCCCGCCGGGCACCAGAATGCGCTGCCATTCGATGGCGCACTGGCGGATCAGCGACACGAACCCGCGGGTGGATAGGGAGTCGGAACCGAACCACCGGTCCCGCCCGCCTTCCTTGGTGCTGCGGGTCATGGTCTTGTTGAAGGCGGTCTTGCCAGCCTCGCGGGTGGCGCCGCTGGAATACGGCACATCGGTCAGCACCAAGTCGGCACAGTTGTCCGGCAGATCCCGCATGCGCTCGATGCAGTCGCCCAGCGCCAGAGTCGCGCCGCCGATCGCCACCGTCTCGGCGGTGGAGGTGGGGATGATGTCGGGCATGAAGTCACCGGGCCGTTGGAGCGAAACGACAAAACCCGCCGCGGCAGGCCGGGCGGGTTGAATGCGAACTTTGTTCGTGTTTGGTCTTGCGGGCCGAACTGAGTTCGGGTACTGTCTAGATGTCGGTTGGGGTTACTCCTAACCGACAAACCGAAAGGAGGTGACGCGCTTGAAAAAGTACCTGAAGTGGCTCCGCTGCTTCTGGTTCGAGTTGAAGATCGAGGTTGCAGCCGGCTTCAACAAGGACCGTAAGAAGTAAGGGCCAACGGTGGGGCCGGGAAACCGGCCTCACCTCAGGGACCAGAAGGCGCGTCACCTCCTTGCCCATGAGGTTACCATGACTCCGGACGAATTCAAGCGATGGCGCAAGGCCCTCAACCTCACACAGGACCGCGCTGCGGGGGCGCTTGATGTCACCACCCGAGCCGTCCAGCAGTGGGAAGCGGGCGACCGCCCGATTGAGCGGCGCACCGAACTGGCCTGCCGCTACCTCGCCGAGCACCCGGAAGCACTGAACGAAAACGCATCCGCCGACACCACGTCCTAAACGGGTCCACCTCAATGAGCGCCGATACCGAAATCGTCTCCGTGGACAGTCCAATGCCCGTCATTGGTGCCCTCGAACACCTTGGCCGGCACACGGTGCGCGTTACCTGGGTCGATGGGCTGCGGGCCGGGATCACGGAGGATTTGGACCTCGGGCCGTTGGTTGACCGTTACCGGGTCTATGAGCCGCTGGCAGACGAAAGCCTCTTCATAATCGGCCGGCTTGTCGAAGACGGCAACGTGCTGCGCTGGGACACCAGCCGTGGCCCCATCGAAATGTCGGCCACGACGGTGGAACACCTCGCCCAGCTTGCCGGACCGGATCGCATGTCCGCCGAACAGTTCCGGGCATAGTTCGTCAGCCATTCCGCGACTTGACGCTGCACAAAACTCCGCCCTCACTGAAAGGGGCTGCGGACACACCATGTTTCTACAGCCCCAGTACCGCTGAGCTGCTGCCATCGAAGACGGTGGCCCGGCGGATGTAGCCACGCGTCGTGTCCGCCTTCTTGTGGCGGAGCTGGCGTTGGATCGTGTCCTCCGCCGCGCCGGCCTGCGCCGCCGTGGTGGCGTGACCGGAGCGCAACGAATGGCCGCCAACGCGCTCTGGATCAATCCCGGCGGCGGCGGCGGCACGCTTGAGCATGTCCACCGCCGCTCGGTCGGAGAGACGGGTGGCGCCGGCATGTCCGTGCCGGGTGACAGCCCGGAACAGAGGTGCGCCGGCGGTCGCGGCGGCGGCTTGCATCCAGGCCTGAACCGCCAACACCGGGCACGTTCCCTTGTGCCGTCCACGGGCCACGCCGACGAGCTGACCCTGCCCTTCCTGATCAGTCTTCGACCGCACCAAGTGCACCAGGATGCCCTGCGAGGTTAGCTCGATGTAGCCGGTCCCGGATCCGAGCCGCCCCACGTCCAGGCCCATCAGCTCCGACCGGCGTAGCGCCGACGCGAAGCCCAGCAGGATCAGGGCGCGGTCCCGAAGGCCGGAGGTGGTGCCGGGCACCGTGGCCAGCATGGCCCGGATATCGTCGGCGACGAGCGGCACCTTACCCACTTGGGCCGTGCCGACCGTCCGCTTGATACCGGCAAAGGTGTTAGCAATCGCCGGGTGCTTGGTGTCGAAACCTTCGCCCGCCTGACGGTGGGCGAAGGCCAGAGCCGCAAGCGCCTGCTCCATGGTGCTGACCGTCCGCCCCAGCTTGGCCAAGTGCGTGAGGTACAGTCCCACCGTCGCCGACGCCGCCGGCAGTGGATCGAAGCCCGTTTCCCTGCACCAGGAGCAGAAGCTCCGGAATGCCTTTCGGTAGGCCAGCCGGGTGTTTTCAGCGATGGCCGCCGCGGCGAACTCCGCCGCCTGTTCGGCCAGTGTTTCAAGGTCGGCGACGGCTTCGCGACCGCCGGAAATCAAGGTGGGCAAGGCCATGTCAGCCCCCCAATAAGAGCCCTTATCGGCGGGTCAGAACCGCGCGCTTTCCAGCGCCGCCGCGGGGTCGCGGGCGATCCCTTTCGACACCAGCGCCGGGGCGATCAGCGCGAAGGCCTCGTCCCACAGCAGCCGGGCGCGGGCCTCACGATCGCGCTCCGCCGCCGGCGGCGACTGGCGCCGTCCGTAGTGCCCCAGCACGGCCAGATGGTCGCGCATGAGCTGGCGGTGGCGGTAGAGCTGATCCACCGCGTGTGCCACGTCGCAGGGCTGGCACGGCCGCTGGATCGGTTCCGGCGCACGCTGCACGGGCACCCCGTAGACGCTCCCGGCCACCATGCGGCACGCCCACAGCCAAGCCTCCTCGGCGTTCGCGAAGGGCACGACGGCGGCGCGCTGTCGGATCATGGTTGCTTCCTCGCGGTTTCGCGGGCGTCGGCGAGACGGCCGACGGCGTGGGCGCGCAGCTCGTCAAAGAGAGGCGCGCTATCCTCGATCAGGTCCAGCGCCCAGGGCGCGCTGATCCACTCCCCCGAGACGCAGATCTCGAGTCGGTCAATGTTGGCTTCCCAACGGCCCCCCCTGAACTGGATGCGGGCGTTGTATTCCCGCTCCGCCGGTCCGAGCCGAAGGCGCAGGACGGTGTCGTATTCGCATCGGGCCATGTGTCACCGAAACGACGAAACCCGCCGCGGCGGGGCCGGGCGGGTTGTGTCTGCACCCACGTCGGGCGCTGTCTGGCGTCAAGTAGTGAACTTTATTCCTAAATGTTAGGTTAACCGTCCTGTTCGGAAATCCAGGGGGTGGCCGGGGCGGTGAAGCCGGTCAGCCGATGGTCGCGCAGCGGCACTTCCAGCAGCTCGCCCAGCACCCGCATCATGCCGACGTGCCACTCGGCGTATTCCTCGCGGGCCTCTCGGATGTCCGCGTCGCCGGGCACCAGTTCAAGCGGCGTCCACCGCACGAACACTTCGCGCGTTCCGTCCTCCAAGGTCCGGTACGTGTAGCCCGGTTCGGCCAGATGAAACTTCCGCCGCCCCCGCTCGTCGATGATCCGGATCCCGCGGGCCATCATGGCACGGGCGACGTGGGACAGCGCCGGCACGGTTTCCCATTCCCCGTCCACCCGATGACGCCGGCCACCGCCTTGCTTGGCGGTGTTCTCCACCGGCCAGAGCCGTTGCGGCCCCAGGTTCCACTCCGGCCGGCCTCCCGCCATGGCGTGGTCCACCACCACCCGGCGCCAGCCATACAGCGTGCCGAACGCCCGATGGATCGCGCCCATGACGGCTTCGGCGTCGGGGTGCATGCGGGGGGGAACGCCCCGGATCAGTCCGCCACCGTCGATGCGCGTGCCAACGGTGCCGATCTGTGCCACGCGCAGACAGCTGTCCAGGCCCCAGCTGGCCCCCATTTCGACGCCGTGCAGGCTCACGCGGTCCCGGTGGGCCATCTGGTTGCGGATGGCCCACACCACCAGGTCCTCCAGGTCGGTGGCGCGGCGCGGACGCACCGCATCAACGGAAAGAGTGGGAATGGCCACCACAGCCTCCAGGAGGATCAGGCCGCGGCGGCCGACAGGGCCGGCACGCCGTACAGCCGTTCCACCCCGGCCGCCAGCGTCTCCAAAGCCACAGGGGGAATCATCGCTGGGTCAGTGCGGTAGGTGAGGACAAATTGGGCCTTGGCCACTAGAGCGTGTCGTCAGTTGAGCCAGATGACAGCCGAGACGAGGTAAACGGCGGCCAGAAAGGTGCTGGCAAGCTTGTCGTAGCGTGTGGCAATGGCCCGG
>NZ_JBPXMQ020000072.1:0-19075 GCF_053470405.2 Azospirillum mesophilum | reverse complement strand
GGGATCGTTGTCGCCAACGAGCCCGCCATCACCGCTCTACCCTCGGCAAAGGCGCCCTGATCGACCACGCACATGACCACCTCCCAATTTCCACCACCTTGACGGACATGATCTCGGACAGGATCGCCCCGCCCTGCGGAACCGGCCGGTCCTCGGTCGCGCGCAGGGGGGTGTTGGTCTTGAAGCGCGTGACGATCCGGCACCCGGCCTCATGCAGCGCCGCCCACCAGGCGTAGTCGTAGTAGCCGAGATCGAAGACGTAGGTGGCGCCGGCTTCCACCGGCATGGCGTGCGCGGCGGTGATGTCGTTGACCCGGCTGGCCGACACCTGGGCGTAGATCGGGCTGTCCGCCCCCGGATCATGGATGACGTGCACCTTGGCCCCGCACACCCCAGCGGAAAACCGCGCCCAGCCGGCGCTGGCTTCGCTCAGCCGCACGCTGGTGGAATCGATCAGGTAGACGCACTCGCCGAGGTCCCGGCGCAGCCGGCGGTGGGCGCGCGCCATCAACTCGGCCAGCAGTTTGGTGAACGGCGCGCTCGGCCGGCAGCGATTGGCCTCGGCCAGGGTTGAGCGCTTGGGCACGCCGGCCCCGAGGTGATAGAGGCTGCCGGCGTGGCTCGCCAACGCACAGGTGATCTCGCGCAAGCTGGAGGCGCCGGCCAACTGGCCATAAAGCATCGCGGTCAGGTGCGCCTTACCCGAAAAACCGCGAGCCCGCGCGTCCACTCCGTGCTCCGCGCACAGGCACTCCCACCTCGACCACGGAACCAGCTTCAGAACATCGTGAAAGACGGTATTGTGATGCGGCACGGCGCTGATCCTTCATCATGTCCGAGTCCGTCGCCAAACGCTCGAACCTGAGTAGAATCAACGCTGTGTGCCTCGTCTAGCAAAAACCCTGCCGGACACTCGTGTGCTTGACATGGGCATGACGGAAAGTGGGCGTGTCAGGACTCCTGCTCGGCAGTATCCGGCTCCCCCATCCGTTCCCACGCGCCCGGTCGCCGCACCCCGTTGTTGACGGTGGATGATTGGCCTGTTGTTTGTTGAAGTGGCACGTCGGACGGACAGGAGCCATTTCCGTGAGCACAGGACTGATCGCATTGCTCGATGACGTGGTCGGCTTGGCGAAGATCGCTGCCGCGTCGCTGGACGATGCCGCCGGGCAGGCCGCAAGGGCGGGGACCAAGGCCGCAGGCGTCGTGGTGGACGACGCGGCGGTCACGCCCCGCTATGTGGTGGGCTTCACCGCCGACCGGGAACTGCCAATCATCGGCAGGATCGCGGTGGGGTCGCTGAAGAACAAGCTGATCCTGCTTCTGCCCGCCGCCCTGGTGCTCAGCCTCGTGGCGCCCTGGGCGATCACGCCGCTGCTGATGCTGGGCGGCGCCTTCCTCTGCTACGAGGGCGCGGAGAAGGTCTACGAGGCCATCCGGCCGCACGGCGCCCACCACGGCGACGAGGCGGCGGACACGGCGCAATCCGCCCGCCAGTTCGAGGACCAGAAGGTGCGCAGCGCCATCAACACCGACCTGATCCTGTCGGCGGAGATCATGGCGATCACCCTGTCCACCGTGGCCGCCGAGACCTCCTCCTTCTGGACGCAGGCCATCGTGCTGGCCGTCGTCGGCACGGGTATCACCGTCGCGGTCTACGGCGTGGTGGCCCTGATCGTGAAGGCGGACGACGTCGGGGTCGCGCTCGCGCAGAACGACCGGCCCGCCTCCAGCCTCCTGGGCCTGCGTCGGCCCGCCGCCCCGCCGGGCGGCGCCGACCGGGCGTTGCGCCCGCTGACGCAAGGGCTCGGGCGGGGGCTGGTGCATGGCATGCCGGTGTTCCTGAAGCTGCTCGCCGCCATCGGCACGGCCGCGATGCTGTGGGTCGGCGGCGGGATCATCATCCACGGGCTGGAGGGCTTTGGCGTGCCGGAGATCGGCCACACGATTCACGACACGTCCGAGGCCGCCGGGCGCGCCGTCCCCGCGGGCGGGGCGGCGGTCGCCTGGCTGGTCGGCGCGGCGGCGGCCGGGCTGTTTGGCCTCGCCGTCGGGGCGGTGCTGATCCCGCTCGTCCACCAAGTCGCCGTGCCGCTGATGGCGAAGTTGCGGGGGTGAGGCAACCCACGGAAGGACCATGCGCTCCGGCCGATTCCTGACGAGGCTCCTGCGGCTGATCCTGGGCCGGGCGGCGTCCGCCGCCGGGAGTCGCCGTCATGGCTATGGACACGGGCATGGGTATGGCCGGGGACGCTCCCACGAGGACGTGAACGCGCGCGCCGCCCTGGCGCTGGCCCGCTGCCGCCGGGCGCTGGCCGAGGCGCGGGCGGAGCGCCAGCAACGCGTCGCCGACCTGCTGCGCTACGGCAAGGCGCGCGACGTCCTGATGGAGCGCGTGGCCGCGGCCCCGGCGGGACCCGAGAGGGACGGGCTGCAACGGTCGCTCGCGACGCTGGAGGACCGGCTCACCGAATGGTTCGACCAGCTCGACGCGCTGGACGCCCGGATCGCCCGCCTCGAATCCGACCTCGCCTTCCTGAAGACGATGGCTGGTGAAGGACCGGAGGAGCCCGGCCCCCGCCAAGAGCGCGCCCGCGAGAGGCCCGCCGGCCCGCCTCCGCCCGACGCGGAGCAGGCCCGCCACCTCGCCGCGCTGGGCCTGACCGCCCTGCCGGCCAGTCTGGTCGAGTTGAAGGCCGCCTACCGGGCGCGGCTGAAGGCGGTCCACCCGGACCTCGGCGCCCAGGGTTCCACCGAGGCGACGGCCGCCGCCACCGTCGCCTTTGCCGAGCTGCGAAAAAATTTCGTCGGCCGGTGAAGTCTGTGCTTGCGCTCCGGCGCTGGGACCCGTATAAGCCGGCCTCCGTTCCGGATTAGCTCAGTCGGTAGAGCAGCGGACTGTTAATCCGCGTGTCGCTGGTTCGAGTCCAGCATCCGGAGCCAAATGCGGGTGTAGCTCAGTTGGTTAGAGCGCCGGCCTGTCACGCCGGAGGCCGCGGGTTCAAGTCCCGTCACTCGCGCCACATTGCGGGCGTAGCTCAGGGGTAGAGCACAACCTTGCCAAGGTTGGGGTCGAGGGTTCGAATCCCTTCGCCCGCTCCATTTTCTGGAGCGATGTGGTTTGGGGCCGATACGGCCCTCCCCGGCGCCAAAGCGCCGCGTTGACAGCATAACCGTGCCGGATCATGGTCCGGCCCAACCGGCCTCCGCCGCGCGAATTGACGACGGCGCGAGAGGTCGGCGCGTCCTTCCTGTTTTCTGACCGTTCCGCCCAGGGCGGGACCGCGATCATGGTGCGGCCATGGCAGCCTGGTTTCCGAAATCGTTGCTGCGGGGGCTGTTCCGGCTGGCGTACCGGGTCGAGGTGCGCGGCCTTGAGCACGCGCGCGGCCTTGGCGCCTGCGTCGTGGTCGCCAATCGGCAGTCCACGCTGGACGCGCGGCTGATCGACGCCTTTCTCCCCGGCCCGACGGACACCGAGACGGCCGAGCCGCGCACCCCCGGCCCCCACACCCTCAACGCAGTACGGCGGCTGGTGAAGGCGTTGCGCGGCGGGCGGCGCTGCATCCTGTTCCCGCCCTCGGGTCCGCAGTGGGACTCCGACGTGGTGACCGGTTACGGCCCGCTGGCGCTGGTCGCCGACCGGGCGGGCGTGCCGGTGCTGCCCGTGCGCATCGACGGCACGGCCTTCACCCCCTACACCGTCTCGCCCTGGCCGGGGCGGCGCTGGTTCCCCAAGGTCGTGCTGACCATCGACCCGCCGCAACGGCTGGATGTGGATCCGGCCCTGCGCGGGCGGGCGCGCCGGGCGGCGCTGACGAACGCGCTGTACGACCTGACCACGCGGACGGCGCTGGACGCCTACGACCTCGACCGCAGCGTCTTCGACGCGCTGCTCGACGCCCGCGCGCGCTTCGGCCACGACACGCCCATCCTGGAGGACGCCGAGCGCCAGCCCCTGACCTATGGCCGGCTGGTGCTGGGCAGCGTGGCGCTCGGCCGCGCGCTGTCCCGGTTCACGGAGCGCGGGGAGGCGGTGGGCGTGCTGCTGCCCAACGCCAACGCCGTTGCGGTCACCATCTTCGCCCTTCAGGCCTACGGCCGCGTGCCGGCCATGCTGAACTACAGCATGGGGCCGGAGGCGCTGGTGTCCGCCTGCCGGACCGGCCGGATCCGCACGGTCCTGACCTCCCGCCGCTTCATCGCGCTGGGACGGCTGGAGCGCATCGAGGAGGCGCTGTCCGCCACCACGACGCTGATCTACCTGGAGGACGTGCGCAAGGGGCTGAAGCCGCTCGACAAGGCCTGGGGGCTGGCGGTGTCGCGCCTTCCCGCCCTGATGCGCGGGCGGACCGCGCCGGGCGGGTCACCGGGCGCGGTGCTGTTCACCTCCGGGTCGGAGGGCACGCCGAAGGGCGTCGTGCTCAGCCACGCGAACATCCTCGCCAACGCGGCGCAGATCGCGGCGTCGGTGGAGTTGTTCCCGACCGACCGGGTGGTCAACCCGCTGCCCGTCTTCCACAGCTTCGGCCTGACCGCCGGACTGCTGTTCCCGCTGCTGATCGGCGTGCCGACCTGCTTCTACCCCAGCCCGCTCCACTACCGCGCGGTGGCGGAGCTGGTGGAGGCGCTGAAGGCGACCATCCTGTTCGCCACCGACACCTTCCTGGCCGGCTACGGCCGCGCGGCGTCGGACGGCGCGCTGTCGTCGCTGCGCTACGCCGTGGCGGGGGCCGAGCCGGCGCGCGAGACCACGCGGCGCCTCTACCGCGACCGATTCGGCGTGACCCTGCTGGAGGGCTACGGCGCCACGGAGGCGGCGCCGGTGCTGGCGGTCAACACGCCGACGCACAGCCGCAACGGCACGGTGGGCCGCTTCCTGCCGGGCATCGAACACCGGCTGGAGCCGGTGAAGGGCATCGACGAGGGCGGGCAGCTGGTGGTGCGCGGGCCGAACGTCATGCTCGGCTACTACCTGTCCGAGCAGCCGGGCGTGCTGCGCCGTCCACCCGACGGCTGGCACGAGACCGGCGACATCGTCGCGCTGGACGCCGAGGGCTATGTGCGGATCGTCGGGCGGGTGAAGCGCTTCGTGAAGATCGGCGGCGAGATGGTCTCCCTGGCCGGGGTGGAGGCCCACGCCGCCCGCCTCTGGCCGGAGGACACGCACGCCGCCGTCTGCGTGCCCGACGCCCGCAAGGGCGAGCGCATCGTTCTGCTGACCAGCCGCGCCGGCGCCCAGCGCGAGGAGTTCATGGCCTTCGCCCGCGCCCATGGCATCCCGGAACTGACCGTGCCGAAGTCCGTGCTGTGGGTGGAAACGATCCCGACGCTCGGCTCAGGCAAGGCCGACTACCCGGCGGTGAAGCGCATGGCCGAAAGCGCGCTGGCCGACACGGGCGTGAAGAAGGCCGCGACGTAGGGTTATTCCTCGCCGGGGGTTATTCAGCCGGTCCGCCGCCGCGCGAACAGGAACTCTCCCTCCGGGTCGTGGGCGGCGAACCGATTCTGGGCCGTCGCGCGGTTCGCCACGGCGTAGCAGTAGACGCAGCCGTGCGGGCAGGTGTCGTAGTCGCCGATGTCCCGGCTTTCGGCGCAGAAGCAGCCGGGCCGGTTGCCCTTTTCCCGCGCGGCGATGGGCCGACCGGCAACGTCGGACAGGCGCGCCGCGTCCACGCAGCGGGTCGGCGAGACGCCGGGAACGCCCTCCAGTTCCGGCTGGGTGCAGAGGGTCAGCGCCATGCCGTGGTCGGCGGCGATTCCCGCCAGATCGGCCAGCAGAGCGCGCTTTTCCTCCGGATCCGGGTCGCGCCAGGGCAGGCCGGCGGCGTCCATGTTGCGTGCGGTCTTGCGGTAGGGCTGAAGGAAGGACACCACCGCCTCGTCCGTCACCCCGCGCAGGCGCCCGGCGATCCGCGCGAAGGTCTCGCGGTGCCAGGAGGGCGGCGTCGAGTCGGTCGTCACGATGGGGTCGTAGCGCCAAACCGCCGCGCGCGGCCCCCAGCGGTCGCGGACCTGGGCCATATGCTCCACCGCGCGCTCCCAGTCGGGGACGGAGCGCTCCAGCGCGGTCGGCAGGCCGGTGACGCTGTACTGGACCACGAAGGGAAAGCCGCGCTCCGACACCGAGTCCAGCGCGCCGAGGAAGGGCCCTAGGTTTTTCGTCCAGAAGACGAAGCCGTCCACAGCCCCGCGCGTCAGATCCACGCGGTACGTTTGCCCGCCGTAGGGATTCACCATGCGGCAGAATCCGGCCTCCAGACGGTTGAGGAACCAGCGGCCGTAGAAGGCTGGTATGTCGGTCTTGTAACTGACGGAAATGATCATCGCCGAACCATGAGCGGGTTTCTGTATAAGGGGCCGGCTGAATGAAACAGGAGGGCGCCGTGACGGGCGAACGGAACGACACGCCGGATCAAACCCCCAATCAAACCATAGAATGGAACGAGGTGGTGCGATTCCGCCTGCCCGCCGGCTGGCGCGCGGACGTGGAGGAGCACGAGGGCCACGCCGTGGCCGCCTTCCACCCGCCGGCACCGGTCGGGGGCACGCTACGCCTGGTCACCGACCGCGTGGCGCCCAAGGAAGGACCGGACGGAGTCGGAGCGGTGCTGCGCGAACTGGCGCTGCGCTTCGTCCGGCCCGACGATTCACGGGCGAGCGACCGCACGGTCGAGCCCTGGGGCGGCCCTGACGGCGACCCCGATGGCGACGCGGGCGTGCTCGCCCAGGCCGTGATGGTGACGGAAGAGGATGGCCGGACCGACGCCCACTATCTGTGGCTCATCGGCGCCGAGCGCGCCGGACAGGCCGCCGTCGCCATGTTCAGCTACGGCCTGCCCTTCGTCATGGATGGGGACGAATCATGTTCCGCCACCCTGGCCACGCTCGACGCGGCCATCCGGTCGGCGGAGATCCTGTAGGGTCCCCGTATCAAAGCCCCACGCCCCCCACACGACAAAGCCGCCCGGTGCGGGGCGGCTTTGCGGGGAGTCGTCAGCAGTGGCCGGCGCCGCCGGCCATCAGGGCCTTCAGCTGCACCGCCTTCGGATCGAAGGCCAGCGCCGCTTCTTCCGCCGCCATGGCCGCCAGGCTGATGAAGCGCGCCAGATCGTCCAGATCGCACTTCGTCGCGTCGTCCATCAGGCTGTCGAGGCAGGACTTGATGGCCAGAGCCACGTCGCGCCGTTCGTCCATCATGATGCTTCCCCCTTGGAATCCCGCTGTGAAGTCCCCGCGGCGGCCGGCCCCTGCGCACACGCCTATGAACAAGCCTGCGAACAAGAGCGGCGGCCTACTCCGATCGGATATACCACATCATTCTGGGGTCTTCACTATTAGATTCCTGCGACACAAAATAATCCAGGCAACCGCGAATTGATTTCCCTGGTAAAAGCACACTGTTACTTGTTAATGAAAAGTTAACAGGCTCCTTGTGGCAGGGCATGGACTGTTAAAGACTTGTAACAGAACGCCACTCGTCGCTGGGGAAGGGTGAATACCCGAGTATATACGCCGGAGATCTTTGAACACGAATGTATTCTCTTGCCGCGCGAGGAGCCGCCCGCGACGATATGCCCCAGCGTGCCGGACACCTTTTCCCCTTTTGACGGTTGAGAGGGCCACCGGGGCGTTGCAGCCCGAAACGCACCTGCCTATATCTCCGGCGACAGACGTGATCTCACCCAACCCGTTTCCACTGACCCGATGGGGATCGCGGCGGTGCCGGAACATACGGGCCGCCACGTATCTGCCGAACAACAGAGGCTGAACATGAGCAAAGTCATTGGCATCGACCTCGGCACCACGAACTCCTGCGTGGCCGTCATGGAAGGCTCCAGCGCCAAGGTGATCGAAAACGCCGAGGGCACGCGGACCACGCCGTCCATGGTCGCCTTCGCGCAGAACGCGGAGCGTCTGGTCGGCCAGCCGGCCAAGCGTCAGGCGGTGACGAACCCCGAGAACACCCTCTTCGCGATCAAGCGTCTGATCGGCCGTCGCTACGACGATCCGCTGACCAAGAAGGACCAGGGCCTCGTCCCCTACAAGATCATTCCCGGCGACAATGGCGACGCGTGGGTCGAGGCCGTCGGCAAGAAGTACAGCCCCTCGCAGATCAGCGCCTTCATCCTGCAGAAGATGAAGGAAACGGCTGAGAACTACCTGGGCGAGAAGGTCACCCAGGCGGTCATCACCGTCCCGGCCTACTTCAACGACAGCCAGCGCCAGGCCACCAAGGACGCCGGCAAGATCGCCGGCCTGGAAGTGCTGCGCATCATCAACGAGCCGACGGCCGCCGCTCTGGCCTACGGCATGGAGAAGAAGGGTGCGGGCACCATCGCGGTCTACGACCTCGGCGGCGGCACCTTCGACATCTCCGTGCTGGAGATCGGCGACGGCGTGTTCGAGGTGAAGTCGACCAACGGCGACACCTTCCTGGGCGGTGAGGACTTCGACGCCCGCATCATCGATTACCTCGCCGACGAGTTCCAGAAGGAGCAGGGCATCGACCTGCGCAAGGACCGTCTGGCCCTGCAGCGCCTGAAGGAAGCGGCGGAAAAGGCGAAGATCGAGCTGTCCTCGGCCATGCAGACCGAGGTCAACCTGCCCTTCATCACCGCCGACCAGTCCGGCCCGAAGCACCTGAACGTCAAGCTGACCCGCGCCAAGCTGGAAGCCCTGGTGGACGAGCTGGTGCAGCGCACGATCGAGCCCTGCAAGGCCGCACTGCGCGACGCCGGCCTGAAGGCCAACGAGATCGACGAGGTGATCCTGGTCGGCGGCATGACCCGCATGCCCAAGGTCATCGAGGCGGTGAAGCAGTTCTTCGGCCGTGAGCCGCACCGCGGCGTGAACCCGGACGAGGTGGTCGCCATCGGCGCCGCCATCCAGGGCGGCGTGCTGAAGGGCGAGGTGAAGGACGTCCTGCTGCTCGACGTGACCCCGCTGAGCCTGGGCATCGAGACGCTGGGCGGCGTGTTCACCCGCCTGATCGACCGCAACACCACCATCCCGACGAAGAAGTCCCAGGTCTTCTCGACCGCCGAGGACAACCAGAACGCGGTGACCATCCGCGTCTTCCAGGGCGAGCGCGAGATGGCGGCGGACAACAAGCTGCTCGGCCAGTTCGACCTCGTCGGCATCCCGCCGGCCCCGCGCGGCGTGCCGCAAGTGGAGGTGACCTTCGACATCGACGCCAACGGCATCGTCAGCGTCACGGCGAAGGACAAGGCCACCGGCAAGGAGCAGCAGATCCGCATCCAGGCCTCGGGCGGCCTGTCGGACGCCGACATCAACAAGATGGTGAAGGACGCCGAGGCCCACGCCGCCGACGACAAGAAGCGGCGCGAACTGGTTGACGCCCGCAACCACGCGGACGCGCTGATCCACACGACCGAGCGGACCATCAAGGAGAACGGCGACAAGATCCCGGCCGCGGACAAGACCGCCGCCGAGGCCGCCGTCGCCGAGCTGAAGTCCGTGCTGGACGGCGACGACCTGGAGGCCGTGAAGTCGAAGACCGAGGCCCTGGCCCAGGTCTCGATGAAGCTGGGCGAGGCCATGTACAAGGCCGGCCAGGGCGAGGCCCCCGGTGCAGGTGCCGCCGGTGCCGCCGGTGCGGCGGGCGGTGCCCATCAGGCCGAGCCGGGCGTGGTCGATGCCGACTTCGAGGAAGTGGACGACGACAAGAAGAAGTCGGCGTAACCTTTCATTGGAGGCAATTGATGGATCGCCATCAATTGCCTCCGGTGTCACAGCCGGGGAAGCCCGGTTCCATGCACTATCGTCCGGCCCGTCACCTTTCCACCGGTGGCGGGCCGGAGATATGCTGGTTTATTGCCGGTAAGCTTGTTGTTGTTGGATGTGAAGGCGGTCTGGGCCCATGGCGAAACAGGACTATTACGAGCTGCTCGGCGTGGCGAAGGGCGCCAGCGCGGACGAGATCAAGAAAGCGTACCGTAAGGCGGCGATGCAGTATCACCCGGACCGCAACCAGGGTGACAAGGACGCCGAGCACAAGTTCAAGGAAATCAGCGAAGCCTACGAGGTCCTGAAGGACGAGCAGAAGCGCGCGGCTTACGACCGCTTCGGCCACGCCGCCTTCGAGAACGGGCGCGGCGGCGGTGGTTTCGGCGGCGGGGGCGGCGGCTTCGGCGGTTTCGACTTCGGCGGGGGCGGCGGCTTCGCCGACATCTTCGACGAGATGTTCGGGGAGTTCATGGGCGGCCGGCGCGGCGGCGGTGCGGCCTCCGGCCGCGGCCAGGATCTGCGCTACAATCTGGAGATCGGCCTGGAGGAAGCCTTCAAGGGCACCCAGGCCACGGTGCGCGTGCCGACCACGGTCGCCTGCGACGGCTGCAACGGCAGCGGTGCGGCGGCGGGGACCCAGCCGATCACCTGCCCCACCTGCCAGGGCCACGGCAAGGTGCGCGCGCAGCAGGGCTTCTTCACCATCGAACGCACCTGCCCCGGCTGCCACGGCCAGGGCCGCGTCATCAAGGACGCCTGCAAGACCTGCGGCGGCCAGGGCCGCCTGCGCAAGGAAAAGACCCTTCAGGTCAACATCCCCGCGGGTGTCGAGGACGGCACGCGCATCCGACTGGCCGGCGAGGGCGAGGCGGGGCTTCGCGGTGCGCCTCCGGGCGACCTGTACATCTTCCTGGCGATCGCCCCGCACCCGATCTTCCAGCGCGACGGCGCCAACATCCACTGCCGCGTGCCGATTCCCATGACCACGGCCGCGCTCGGCGGTCAGGTCGAGGTGCCGACCATCGAGGGCAGCCGCACCAAGGTGACCGTCCCGCCTGGCACCCAGTCCGGCCACCAGTTCCGCATCAAGGCCAAGGGCATGTCGGTGCTGCGCAGCCAGCAGCGCGGCGACATGTACATCCAGGCCGTCGTCGAGACTCCGGTCAACCTGACCAAGAAGCAGCAGGAACTGCTGCGCGAGTTCGACAAGGCCGGCAACGAAGGCTCCCACCCGCAGTCCGAAGGCTTCTTCGCCAAGGTCAAGGAACTGTGGGAGGATCTGAAGGACTGAGGCGGGGAGGCTGCCCCCTCCCTCCCACGCTGACGCGTGGGTCCCTCCCTCCCCCGCCTGCGGCGGTGGAGGGCAAGGCGGCGGCAGCCCCCTCCACCGCCATCGGCGGGGGAGGGTTAGGGAGGGGGCACCGCTTTTTCGTCCCTACGCCTCGCTCAGCGTTGCCGCCCGCGACATGCGGGCGATCTTCACCGTCACCTCGCGCGCGATGTTGCGCACCAGGATGAAGGAGATGGACGGGTCCAGCCCGTCGAGCATCGCCACATCCTCCGCCGTCAGCTCGTGGCACACCACGTCGCTGTCCGCCACCACGTCGGCGGAGCGCGGCTCCCCGGTCAGCATCGCCATCTCGCCGAACAGGGCGCCGGCGCAGATGCTGCCAAGGCGGACGGTGTTGCGGCCGTCGGCCGATTTCTTCTCCACCCGCACCCGGCCCTTCACCAGGAAGAACTGGCTGTTGTCGGTGCTGCCCTCGCGGAGGATGCGCTCGCCGGGCTTGAAAGCCAGACGGCGCGTGGTCAGCGACAGCAGGTCGAACTGCGCCTGGGTCAGCCCTTCCAGGCTGGGGTGGTCGCACAGCTCCAACTCCGTCTCGCCGTCCTCCGCCACGCCGGACAGGCGGGCCAGCAGCCGGTCTTCCGCCGCCGCCAGCGCGGTGTCCAGGTCGCTGTAGACGCGCCCTTCCCGCTCCGGCGCGTCGAAGCCCATGTCGCGCAGCAGCACGCGCAGCCCCCTGCCCTTCCCCAGCCCGGCCAGCAGCAGCGTCCTGCCCTCCCGCTTCAGCCGCTCGTCCAGACGGCGCAGCACCAGCACGCCCGTGCTCTCCGCGTCATTCACGCGGGACAGGTCGAGGATCAGCGTGTCGCCGCCGGCCGTCAGCGTCTCCGCCGCCCGCGCCAGATTGTCGGCCGAGCCGAAGAAGACCGGCCCGTGCAGTTCCATGACCGCGATGGCGCGGCCGTGCCGTTCCAGCAGTTCCATGTCGGCGCCCGACCGCCCGGTCAGCGAGTGGATGCGGTCACCGTGGTAGGAGCGCCGCACCACCGACACCGCCGCCCGCCGCAGGTAGAGGATGACGCTCAGCGCCATGCCCACCCCCAGCGCGACCAGCACGTCGGTGGTCGCCACCAGCACTGCGACCACCACGACGATGGCGAGGTTCTGGAGCAGTTCGCCGCGCGCGCTGCGGGCTTGGCCGCGCAGCAGCAGCGTGACCATCTGCATGGTCCAGTCGTCCGGCCGCAGCACCGCGACCACCACAACGCCGGCCATCACCGACACCGGCACCATCTCCAGCACCGGCCCAAGCCCCAGCGCCGCCCCCAGCAGCACGAGACCCAGGAACAGGTTCGCGCGGTCCGACCGGGCGCCGTTGTGGATGGCGACGCGGGTGTAGAGCGGCGAGCCGCCGGTGACCGTCCCGCCGATCGCAGCGCCCAGCAGATTCGCCCCGCCCTGCGCCAGCAATTCGCGGCTGCTGTCGTGGCGCACGCGCAGCAGGGCGTCGGCCGCCGCCGCGCTCAGCAATGACTGGATGGACGACACAATGCCCAGAGTCAGCCCGGTCACGAGGATCGAGGGCCACAGCGCCGCGAACACCGGATGCCCGACAAGCTCCGTCAGGCCGGGCAGCGAAACGGCGAAGGGCAGCCCGGCCGGCGGCGCCTTGACGGTCGGCCCCAGGAAGCCTCCCAGGGTCCCATGACCGATCTGCGTGGCGAGAATCTGGTAGGCCGCCGTCCCCACGATCAGGCCGAGCAGCGGCCCGGGCACCGCCTTGGACCCCCTCTCCCCCACGTACCAGACGCCGGCCACGGCCAGAAGGCCGAAGGCGAGCGCCCACGGGTTGATGGCGGCCTGTCCGGTGGCGACGGCCCACGGCCCCGCCCCGTCGGGCAGCCCTAGCAGGTTGGGAAGCTGCTGGAGCAGGATCACCAGCGCAAAGCCGTTGACAAAGCCGGACACGACCGGCTGCGGAATGAACTTCAGCACGTCCCCGAGCCGCAGCACGCCTAGCACCAGCTGCAACAGCGCCGCCACGGCCAGCGCGAGCACGGGAATGACCACCAGGACGTCGCCCGGCACGCCGTAGCCGCCGGCCGAAGCCGCCTGCGTCGCCTGGACCAGCAGCCCGCCCAGCAGCGCCGCCTGCGTGGCGCGCGGCGCGTTCACATGCAGGCTGCCGCCCGGCAGCAGCCCCCGGTACAGCGCCGCCGCGATGGTCGCGCCGAAGGCCGCCTGGATGCCCAACGACTGAAAGTCCGAGCCCAGCGGCTGGAACACGATGACCCCGCAGCCCAACACCGCCGGCATGACGAACAGCGCGCTGACCAGCCCCCCCAGCGCTTCCCCCCGCCACCGCTCCAGCGCCCCGCGCGCCGCTCCGCCCGTACGCCGATCCATTTTGCCGACAGTCACCTGATCCATCCCAATCCGAAATGTAGCCACGGCAAGCCCGGCGCAGCTTATCCGCGATCACAATATTTTTCCAGAAACAGACTAGTATCAGATCGCTATTGAAAATCATGAATAGCACATTCATTTGCATGTCGCCAATAATTGCGCCGCCATTATAACTTTAATTGTTGCTCCACGAAGGAACACTTTTGTATGTCTATGCCAGGACGACATCCTGGATGGACCCTGACGCATCCCGTGCGCTGGCATGGACAGGGCCGCGCGCAGCTTGTGTTTCCTATCGGCACGCCCGTGCTCTAGGATGCCGCTCCCGAGCGACGAGGACGATGATGAACGATGAATTGAAGTGCCCGCAGTGCAACTCCGAGCATGTTTACCAGGACGGCAGCCTGTGGATTTGCCCGGAATGCGCGCATGAATGGAACCCCCAGGCCGCCGTCGCGGAGGATTCGCCGGAGCAGGGCGTGCGGGACGCCAACGGAAACCCGCTCAGCGACGGCGATTCCGTGACCGTGATCAAGGACCTGAAGGTCAAGGGCTCGTCCCTGGTCGTGAAGGGCGGGACCAAGGTGAAGAACATCCGCCTCGTCGACGGTGCCGACGGGCACAACATCGCCTGCAAAATCGATGGAATCGGCGCGATGAACCTGAAGTCGGAGTTCGTGAAGAAGGCCTGACGACCAAGGTCGCAAGCCCTTCCACGCCCATGGCTGACGCGGAGGCCGGTCCGCGTCAGAAGCCCGTCTCGCGGATGAGGACGGACAGCGCCGTGCGCCAGAAGCGGTCGAACAGGCTGCGCGCCTCGGCTTCGACGCGGGCGACGCCGCGCGTCTGGTGGGCGGGGCCGCTCTGGGCCGGGTCGGCGGGGGCCAGGGTGACACGGTAGACCGCCTCGACCGGCGCGAGGCTGACCGCGCGGCCGTTGGCCGACGGCGCCCCCGGCTGCCCTTCCACCGCCACCGGCCCGCCGTAGAGCGAGGCCAAGGCCGGCACGTCCAGCATGGCCGCACCCACCCGGTCCACCGCGGTCACCCGCGCCTCGACGCGCGGGCGCAGCGGGTCGTCGGGGTGGAAGCGCGCGACCGCACCCGGCATCACGCGCGCCAGATCGCCTTCGGCCACATAGCCGACCATTTCCCCGCGCCCGTCGGCCACGATCTGGGCGAGCGGCAGCTTCGGGCTGATCCAGCGGCCGGGACGCAGGGCGTCGGCCACATCCACCACCGTACCGGCCAGCGGCGCCCGCACCTCCAGCCGCGCCTTGCTGTCGAGCAGGCCCTGCCGATCGGCCAGCGCCGCCGACAACTCCTCCTCCATCACGCGCACGCGGTCGAGGCCTTCGCGGGCGGCGGACAGGCGGTCAATCTGCTCCTGCGACAGGGTGATGCGCAGCTCCGACTGGACCAGCTTGCTTTCCAGCTCCGGCGCTTCCAGCCGGTACAGCAAATCGCCGACGGCCACCCGCTGGCCGGGCTGGACCAGCACCTCCGCCATGCGGGCGGGCACCGGCGCGAAGAGCGTGGCGAAGCTCTCGGCCCGCCAGACCGCCGGCACCGTCACCGTGCCGGTCACCGGCACCGTCGCCAGCCAGAGCAGCGCGCCGAGCCCGGTCAGTGTCGCCAGTGTGTTCAGGTTCGGGCGGAACCCGTGCCGCCGGGTCCACCAGGCGCGGAATTCGTTGAAGAAGGGGCGCATCACGAACCAGCCGATTTCCACCGCGAACAGCACGATCCCCAGCACCTTCACGAACATGTGGTAGACGAGCAGCGCGATGCCGACGAACAGCACCAGCCGGTAGATCCAGGTGCCGAAGGCGTAGATCAGCAGCGCGCGGTGCATCCAGGGCGAAAAGCGCTCCGGCACCTCCTCGCCCAGGCCGAACAGCCACTCCCGCAGCCGCCAGCGGGCCAGCGCGAAGGCCCGGTCCTGCAGGTTCGGCACGTCCAGCGAGTCGGCCAGCAGGTAATAGCCGTCGAAGCGCATGAAGGGGCTGAGGTTGATGGTCAGCGTCGTCACCCAGCTGACCGTCGCCGTCAGGAAGGCGGCGCTGCGCAGCGGCCCGTCCGGCAGGAAGCTCCAGGCCAGCGTGGCGAAGGCGGCCAGCCCCAGCTCCGCCAGCATGCCGGCGGCGGCGATGTTCAGCCGGGCGCGCCGCGACACCAGCCGCCACGCGTCGCTGGTGTCGGTGTAGAGCACCGGCCACATCACCAGGAAGGCCACCCCCATGGTCGGGATGCGGCAGCCGTAGCGCTTGGCGGTGTAGGCGTGCCCCAGCTCGTGCAGGGTCTTGGTCGCCAGCAGCGTCACGCCGTAGAGCGCCATGCCTTCCAGGCTGAAGAAATGCAGAAAGGTGTGCAGGAAGGCGTCCCACTGCCGCATCGCCAGGGCGAGGCCGAGCAGCCCGGCCCCCACCACCGCCCAGCGCCACGCCCGGCTGTAGAAGGGCGCCACGAACCGCACCGTGGCGTTCAGGAAGTCGTCGGGACGGACCAGCGGAATGCGGAAGAACAGGTAGTTGTGCAGCAGCCACATCCACCAGGACACCCGCCGCGCCGCGACCTGCTTGGCGAGGTATTGGGTGTCGATGGTCTGGATCAGGTTGTTGGCCGCCAGGAACTGGTACAGGCCCAGCACGTCCTCCGCCTCCGGCTCCAGCACCGTTTCGGCGGCGACCGCCGCGGCGATGGCGCGGGGGGCGGACAGGTGCCAGCGGGCGATGGTCTCGAAGGCAGCGTGGCCGATGCGGAAGAAGCGGTTGCGCACCGGGTCGTGGATCGTCCAGCAGGGCGAGCCGTCCGCAGCCGGCGGCGCCGGCAGCAGATGCAGGTCGTCGCGCAACGGCGGCAGGCGGACGCTGTCCAGCGGATCGGCCGGGGCAGCAATCCCCAGGCCGAGACCGCCGACGCCGAAAGCAGCCGCGCCCATGGTCTAGAGCCCCACGGCCTGCCGCAGCGCGGCCAGCGGGCGGCGGAAGAGATAGAGCGCCAGCGGCACCCGCTCGCCCTGGATCTTGGCGGTTCCGCGCAGGCCGATGCGCGGCACTGGCTCGTCGGACGCCAGTTCGGCCCGCACCCGATAGGCCAGGATGCCGGAGGAGGTCATCCCCGGCTCGTAGCTGGCGTGGGTGACCCGCGCGTGCAGCGGGCGCAGCGGATCGACGTTCAGGAACAGGCTGACCTCCGCCCCCTCCTCCAGCACCAGCGCGTCGCCGACGGGGACATGCACGTCGACCTCGGCGGACTGGGGGTCGGCCAGGGTCAGGATGCGCTCGCCCACCGCCACCGGCTTGCCCAGCCAGTCGTTGGCGTCGGTGAAGACGGCAATGCCCGCGCGTTCCGCCTTCACCGTCACGCGGTCGAGCAGGTCGCGCGCGAAGGCCAGCTCGGCCCGGCGCAGCTCCACCTGCGCCTTCAGCTGGGCCAGCCGCGCCTTGCTCTGCGGGTCGGCGAAGGCGCCCTGGGCGGCGGTCAGATGCTCGGCTTCCGCCGCGGTCAGCGCCTTGCGCGCGACCTCGAAACGGCTGCGCAGCACGGTGGATTCGAAGCTGAACAGCGGTTGGCCGGCGGTCACCGGCTCGTTCGGCTGGACGTGGAAGCGCTCGATCACCCCGTCCAGCGGGGCGCTGACCATCAGCGGGTCGCGCGGGGCGATCTCCGCCGGGGCCAGGGTCGATTGCGGCACGGGGATGGACAGCGCCCCGCCGACCAGCAGCAGGGCCAGCAGCACCATCAGCCCCTTGCGCGCGTGCAGGCCGGTGCGCCGGCGCCCGCGCGTCAGCGCCCACCAGGCGTGGCCGTAGCCGCCCGCCAGCTGCGACAGAAGCACCTGCTCGCCCTCGGTCCAGACGTCGTCGCGGGCGATCCACAGGGCCGCCGGCACCGAACCGTCCGGCCCGGACAGCGGCACCCACAGCGCCTGCACCGGCCCCCAATGCCCCCAGTCCCGCGCCAGGGCGGGCGGCAGGGCGGTGGGGGAGACGACGTGCATGGTGCGCCCGTCCGCCCCGGCCGCCACGGTGGAGGCCGCCGCTTCCATCCAGCGGGTGAAGGGCGCGTCGCGCTCGGGCACGGCGACGTTTGAGACGGCCTCCAGCCGGGCCTTGCCGGTCGGGCTCAGCGCCAGGAAGACGGCTTGGCGGTAGGCGATCAGCCGGCGCGTCTGGTTGACCGTGAGGAAACGCAGCGCCTCGGCGTCTTGGGCCTGACGCGCCTCCTGGTGCAGGTTCAGCAGCAGCAGCAGGCTGTTGAGCGGCTGCGCGGTCTCGACCGTTTGGCTTCCCACTGTATGGGCATAAACATCATCGGGCACCGGCGGTCTCCTGCGGCGGGCTGAAGCGGGCGGTGCCGCTCATCCCCGCAACGAGATTCGGGGCCTTGCCGCCCGCGTGCGGCAGCAGCTTGCCCGTCACCTTCAGCGACTGGCTGACCGGATCCACCTTGGCGCCGATCAGGGCGACCTCGCCGCCGAGCTGTTCGCCGGTCTCGTCGATGCGCAGGTCGAAGCGCTGCCCCGGCTTCAGCCAAACCAGCCAGGAGGAGGGGACGATCAGCTCGACCCGCAGATCCTGGTCCGACACGATCTCAAGGAGCGGAGTGCCGGCGGAGACCGACTCATGCTCGCGGATGCGCTGTTCCACCGCGCGCCCGTCGAAGGGCGCTTTGATCTCGCAGCGGCGCACCTCGATGTCCGCCTTGCGCTGCTCGGCGCGGGCGGCCTCGGCCTTCACCTCGGCCATCTCGACCTCGGCCGCGCCGATGGACTTCAGCTGCTCCAGCCGGCGGCTCTGCCGCACGGTCACGTCGGCGGCGCGCACGTTGGCGCGGGCGGCGTCGAGCGCCGCCTGGTAATGGCTGCAATCGAAGGCGACCAGCGTCTGCCCAACCTTGAAGGCCTGACCCGGTTCCACCGTGATGCGGGCGATGCGGCCGGCGATTTCGGCGGACAGGACGGCGTGCTGGCGCGCCTCAATCAGCGCGCGGACGCCGCCGTCGGGCGCCGGTGCCGCCTCGGGAGCGGCAAGGGACGGGAAGGACGCCAGCGCGACGAAGGTCGCGGCGACGAAGCGTACGGGGCGAAGACGGCGTTTCATGGCAGAATCTTTCTGCACCGATTGCTGCGGAAACGCAACGACCGTTGCGCCTTCACGGGATGAGCACCCTCATTTGTTTCAGCGGCCCACCCCTGCACACGTCGGATGAAGCCGCCGGACGGAGCCGGGGGCGGGACGCTCGGCCCCGACCCCGGCTCCGTCCCACGTCGATCAGCGGCCCGGCCGCGCCGCCGAGGCCGGAGCCATGGCGACCAGCGGCACCGTGTAGACCTTGACCGGCTCCGCCGTCCGGTTGGACGGCATGATGGCCGCCACCTGCACCGGAGCCGCCGTCGGCGTAACCGCCGGAGCGGCGGCCGGCAGCGCGGAGACGGTCACCGGGGCGGGCGCCTGGGCCACCGGAGCAGCCGCCGGAGCGGCCTCCTTCGGCTCGGCCGGCTTCTCCGAGACCGGTGCCGGGGTGGGCGCCGGGGCGGCGGGGGTCAGCAGGTCCTGCAGGCGGGCGGTGCTGCCGGCGCGCTGCTCCCAGCCCTGCAGCCCGTCGGCCACGGCCTGGCGCAGCGTCG
>NZ_JBPXMQ020000071.1:0-19230 GCF_053470405.2 Azospirillum mesophilum | reverse complement strand
GGTACTGCGTCTTAAGACGTGGGAGAGTAGGTCGCCGCCAGGTCACCACGGCACACGCCAACATCCGCTGGACGACGCTTCAACACTTACACCCTTCGACACGCTCTCCGATCCGCACCCGTACACCCGCGGGGTGGAGCAGCCCGGTAGCTCGTCAGGCTCATAACCTGAAGGTCGCAGGTTCAAATCCTGCCCCCGCAACCACTTTGACCAACCCGCCGCCTCGTCCCACGAGGCGGCGTTTTCGTGTCCGCTCTGTGCCGCGCGCACCATGGCCGCAATGTCGCCGATCAGTTCAATCTCAAAGCCGCGGTCGGCTGGATGTAGCTGGCGTCGAGCCCTCCGTGGGGAGGGTCGGCGATTCCTATGACAACGCCTTGGCCCAAACCATCAACGGCCTTTACAAGACCGAGGTGATCCGGCGCCGCGCGCCGTGGCGCACCCTGGAAGCCATCGAGTTCGCCACCCTGGAATGGGTGGACGGGTTCAACCACCGGCGCCGGCTCGAACCCATCGGAAACATTCCTCCCGCCGAGGCCGAGGCGCGCCACTATGCTCAAGCCGAGGACGTCGCCAGGGCGGCGTGACTCAACCAAACCGGACTCCGGAATTCCCGGCGCAGTTCACCTCCATGCATCAAGCTGGCCTTCGTGCGACAAGCCAGTCACGGCATCAAAAAGCCAATGATGTGGATGGCCATTCACATCCTGTTCACAAGCTGCAACATCTCTTGATTAGAGTACTCCATTAAATTTTATGGGATTGCCGCCTTAAGCAGGTCCTGGCCCGTCTTGCGTACAAGGCTGCTGGTCTCTGCGCAGGCCTCTTCCCCTTTGGAGAGATGAGATGGTCGTTCATCGTGGGACAAACGGCCGGCGCCATGGCACGCCCGGAAACGAGACGCGCAAATCCCCGATGACGGCCAGCAAAAGCACCTATTGGGCTTTGGCGCTGGAACCCCGATTCATGTTCGATGCCGCAGGCGTCGTTGCTGGTGCCGAGGTCGCGCAACCCAAGGACGCTCCTCCACCCCGGACGGCGACGGACGCAGCAGCGGCCACGGCCGACCATGCGGTCGTGGAGGCTCTCGCAAAGGTCGTGCCCGCCGCATCCGCTTCCGCGGAGCCGGCGCCTCAAGCGGTGCGGGGCGTGGATCCGGCCGCGAACGGCGGACGCAAGGAGGTGGCCTTCGTCGATTCCGGCATCGCGGACTACCAGTCGCTGGTGGCCGGAGTGAAAGCCGGCGTCGAGGTGGTCGTGCTCGACGCGTCGAAGGACGGCCTGTCGCAGATGGTGCAATGGGCCGCGCAGCATTCCGGCTACGATGCCATCCATGTGCTGAGCCACGGCTCCGAAGGGCAGATCCGCATCGGCTCGCTGAGGCTCGATCAGGCGACGGCGACGGAGCGGTCGAGCGATCTGGCGGCCCTCGGTTCGGCGTTGACCACGGACGGCGACCTGCTGCTCTACGGCTGCGAGGTGGCCGGCGGCACGGGGAAGGCGTTCCTGTCGACCCTCGCGGCGACGACCGGCGCCGACGTGGCCGCCTCGGCCGATGATACCGGCGGGACGGCGTTCGGCGGGAACTGGCGGCTGGAGGCCGTGGCCGGCACCGTCACCGCGACCGCGCCGGGCGACTTCGCCGCCTTTTCCGGCCGGCTCTCGGCGCCCATGACGCTCCTTGTCACTGTGGGCGACGACGACGGCGTGGACGTCGGCGACACCGACGGCATCGCCGACCTCACCTACGAAGACGCGCTGGCTGACGGCGGCGGGCTCAGCTTGCGCGAGGCGATGTACTTCGCCCCCAACGGCGCCACCATCAAGTTCGACGCTATCGGCGGTTCCAACGCCTACACGATCACCATCGCGTCGGACCTGTCGGTTCCCAACGGCGTCGTGCTGGACGGCGACATCGGCGCCGGCACCAACGATTCGGTGACCGTCACCGCCGCCAACGGGGCAAGGATCAACCTCCCCGGCGGGCTGACGGTCACCAGCGGCACCGGCGACAGCTTCACCATCGGGGCCACCCTGGCCGGTGCCGGCGGGTTCACCAAGACCGGCGCGGGCACCGTCGCCGTCACCGCCGCCGGCAACGCCACCGACCTGTCGGGTCCCGTCAGCGTCTCGGCGGGCACGCTGAGCGTTTCCGGCGGCGACCGGCTCGGCACCGGGACCGTGACGCTCGGCGGCGGCACGCTGCTGTTCTCCGCCGACGGCACCATGGCCAACGCCGTCACCGTCTCGGCGGACAGCACCGTGGACACCGGCGGCCATGCGGTGACCATGTCCGGCCTGTTCAGCGGCACCGGCGCGCTGACC
The DNA here is from genome assembly GCF_053470405.2 of Azospirillum mesophilum. Classification (NCBI taxonomy): domain Bacteria; kingdom Pseudomonadati; phylum Pseudomonadota; class Alphaproteobacteria; order Rhodospirillales; family Azospirillaceae; genus Azospirillum; species Azospirillum mesophilum. Next base: position 16,905 of record NZ_JBPXMQ020000071.1, on the reverse strand, counting down.
AAGGCCGGCGCCGGCACGCTGACCCTGTCCAACGCCGGCAACGAGGCCGCCATGTCCGGCGGCATGACGGTCACGGCCGGCACGCTCGCCATCGCCGACGACAATCACCTGTCGTCGGGTGCGCTGACCCTGAACGGCGGCACGCTGGCGGTGACGGCGGCCATCACCGTGGACAACGCCGTCGTGCTGGGCGCTGGCAACGGCACGGTCGACGACGCCGGCGCGGTGACGCTGTCGGGTGCGATCTCCGGTTCCGGCCGCCTGACCAAGACCGGCGCCGGCACCCTGAGCCTGATGGCCGGCAACAGCCACTCCGGCGGGACCGCCATCACGGCGGGAACCCTGCGGATCGACAACGCCAACCGGCTGGGAAGCGGGACCGTGACGTTGGACGGCGGCACGCTGGCCACGAGCGGCGTCAGCACGCTCACCAACAACTTCGTGCTGGGCGCCGGCAACGGCACCATCAGCAATTCCTTTCTTGCCCTGACGCTGACGGGCACGATTTCCGGCAGCGGTAGCCTGACCAAGGCCGGCTCTTCTTCGGTGGTCCTGGCGGGCACCAACACCTACACCGGCAGCACCACGGTGTCGGTCGGCGCGCTGACGTTGTCGGGCGGTTCGGCGATCGGGGATTCCAACGCGGTCACGGTTGCCAGCGGAGCGTCCCTCTGGCTGTCCGCCAACGAAACCATCGGTTCGCTGTCCGGGGCGGGCGGGGTCACGTTGCAAGGCTACACGCTGACGGTGGGCGGGGACAACAGCTCCACCACCGTCTCCGGCACCATCTCGGGCACCGGCGGCAGCCTGGTCAAGACCGGCACCGGCACGCTGACCCTGTCGGGGAGCAACAGCTACACCGGCACCACGTCGGTCACCGGCGGCAAGCTGAGCATCGCCGCGGCCGGCAACGTCGGCACCGGGGCGTTGACGCTGGACGGCGGCACGCTGGGCGTCACCGGCGCCAGCACCATCACCAACGCCATCACCCTCGGCGGCGGCGGAACGGTGGAGACCGGCGCCGCGGTGACGCTGATGGGGACCATCTCGGGCGCCGGCGGTCTGGTGAAGACCGGCACCGGCACGCTGACCCTGGCCGGGACCGGCGCCTACACCGGCGCCACGTCCGTCACCGGCGGCGCCCTGAGCATCGCCGCCGCGAGCCGGATCGGCGCCGCGGCGCTGACGCTGGACGGCGGAACGCTGATCGCCGCCGGCAGCTTCATCACCCTGACCAACGCCATCACTCTGGGCGGCGGTGGCGGCACCATCGACACCGGCAGCTACAGCATGACGACCACGGGCGCGATGTCCGGACCCGGCGACCTGATCAAAGCGGGAAGCGGCACGCTGACGCTGAGCGGCACCAACAGCGCGACCGGTGGCACCAAAATCACGGCCGGCACGCTGAGCATCGACTCTCCCAGCAGGGTCAGCGCGGGCACGATTTCGCTCCAGTACTCCTCGACGTCGTTGGGGCTGACGCTCAGTGGCGCCTTCACGCTGCCCAACGCCATCTCGGCGACCGGCACCACGACCTACAGCAACATCACCATCACCAACTACAGCGCGGTCACGCTGTCCGGCTCCATTTCCGGCCTTGGCTTCACCAAGGCGGGCAGCGGCCTCATGACGCTGACGGGCAGCAACAGCGTCGGCTACATCGTCGTGTCGGGCGGGCCGCTGAGCGTCGGAGCGAGCGGGAGCCTGAGCGCGGGCCTGAACCTCGTCGGCACCACGCTGTACGTCACAGGTTCCCTAACGGAGCCCTACGTGATCACCCTGAGCGGCTCCAACGCCACCATCGACGTTGCCAGTGGTGCCACGTTTACGCTGGGGGCATCCATCGGCGGCTCGTTCACCTACGGCCTGACCAAAACCGGGGCGGGCACGCTGGCGTTGAAGACCGGGGGCAACACCTTCACCACCACCACCATCTCGGCCGGCACGGTGGTCGCGGAAAGCGGCGCCTTTTACGGGTCTATCACCAACAACGGCGCCCTGGTGTTCAACCAGACCACGGACGCGACCCTCAGCTACGGGATAACCGGATCGGGCTCCGTGACGAAGACCGGGGTGGGCACGCTGACCCTGTCGGGCACCAACAGCTGGACCGGCGGGACCACCATCACCGGGGGAGCGCTGGCGCTCCCTGCCGCCAGTTCGATCGGCAGCGGGAGCATCACGCTGGACGGCGGCAAGCTGACCTTCAACAACTCCTTCACCCTCGGTCAGGCCATCACGCTGGGCAGCGGCGGCGGCACCATCAGCACGAGTTCGAGCAGCTACACGGGCGGGCTGTCCGGCGTCATCTCCGGCTCCGGCTCCCTGACGGTGAACGCGTCGGGAACCGTGGTTCTGTCCGGGAACAACACCTACACCGGCACCACGACCGTCGCTGCGGGGACGCTCCAGTTCGACAGCCCCGGCCGGATCAGCGCCGCGCAACTGATCTTGTCCGGCACCAGCTACCTCGGCCTGACGGGCACGATGACGCTGTCCAACGCCATCGCGGTGACCGGCTCAGCCACAATCGCCCACACCAACCCTATCACCCTGACGGGCGCGATCACCGGCAGCGGCTACCTGACCAAGCAGGGCTCCGGCACGCTGACCGTCGACGCGGGGAACATCCTGATCGGCGGCTCGCTGGCGATCACCGGCGGCACGCTGGCCATCAACTCCACGGGCGTCGACACGCTGTCGAACACGATCACCGGCACCGGCGCCCTGACCAAGCTCGGGGCGGGCCAACTGACCCTGACCGGCAACAACACCAACAGCGGCACCATCACCATTTCGGCCGGCACGCTGGTCGGCAACGCGGGCAACCTGAAGGGCTCCATCGTCAACAACGGCGCCCTGGTGTTCAACCAGAACGCGAACGCCAGCTTCGCCCCCGTCATCTCCGGCACCGGTTCCGTGACCAAGGCCGGCACCGCCACGCTGACGCTGTCCGGCGCCAACACCTACACCGGCGGCACCACGATCACCGACGGCACGCTGTCCGTCGCCTCCGGCAGCCTGCCGGGCGACGTCGTCAACAACGCCATCCTGCAGTTCAACCTGTCCATGGCCGCCGCCTATGCGGGGGTGATCTCGGGAACGGGATCGGTGGAGAATGTCGGCAGCAGCACGCTGACGCTGTCGGGCGCCAATACCTACACCGGCACGACCACGATCACGGCCGGCGCAATCAGCATCTCCGCCGGGAGCGCGATTCCTGGCAACGTCACGCTGAATGGCGGCGGGCTCAGCGTCACGGCGAGCGTCACGCTCGGCAATGCCATCACGCTGGGCGCCAGCAGCGGCACGATCACGGTCTCCAGCGGCCGGACCGTGACGCTCTCCAGCCCGATCTCCGGCACCGGCAACCTGACCGTGAACGGGGGCGGCACGGTGGTCCTGGCGTCCGCCAACACCTACACCGGCACGACCACCGTGTCGGGGACGAACTCCACGCTCAGCATCGACGCCGCCGACAAGATCAGCACCGGGACCATCACGCTGTCCGGCGGCACGTTGAAATTGACGGCCGCCCTCACGCTGACGAACGCCATCGCCCTGTCCGCGGGGACTGACACCATCGACAGCGTCGGTGCCGTTACCCTGTCGGGCGTGATCTCCGGCACCGGCACCTTGGTCAAAAGCAACGTCGGCGCGATGACCCTGACGGGGGCGAACACCTATTCCGGCGGAACCACCATCTCGGCCGGCACGGTCTCCATCGGCGCGGCGAACAACCTCGGCAGCGGCACGCTCACGCTCTCCGGCGGCACGCTCGACATCAGCGGCACCGTCACCCTGAGCAAGGCCCTCACCGTGAGCGCCGCCAGCACCATCGCCAACTCCGGCGCCGTCACCCTGTCGGGCGCGATCTCCGGCGCCGGCGTCCTGACCAAGGCCGGGACCGGCACCCTCACGCTGACCGGCAACAGCACCGCCACCGGCGGCATCACCGTGTCCGCCGGCACGCTGACCGGCACCACGAGCAGCCTGAAGGGCAACATCGTCAACAACGCCGCGGTGGTGTTCAGCCAGAGCGCTTCCGGCATCTATGCCGGCGCGATGTCCGGGACCGGGTCGGTGACCGTATCGGCCCTGAGTGCGAGTTCGGTAACCTTCAACGGGGCCAACAGCTACACCGGCGGCACGACGGTCACCGCCGGCACGCTGGTCATCTCCGCGGCGGGCGCGCTGCCCGGCAGCGTCACCCTGTCAGGCGGCAACCTTCAGTTCAACGTAAGCGGCACCTACGGCAACGCCATCACGCTGTCCAGCAGCGCGTCGGTCGGCGTCGGGAGCGTCACGGCCACGCTGACCGGCGTCATCGCCGGCACTGGCAACCTGACGGTGTACGGAAGCGGCACGTTGGTGCTTGCCGGCGCCAACACCTACACCGGCACCACCACCCTGTCGTCGGGGACGCTCAGCGTTGGCACCGCCACCGCCATCGGCACCGCCGGGCTGACGCTGTCCGGCGGCACCCTGTCGGCCACCGCGTCCTTCACCCTGGGCAACGCCGTCACCCTGACCTCCAGCACAACCTCCACGCTCTCCGTCGCGGGCGGCGCGACGCTGACGCTGAGCGGGGCCATGAGCGGCGGCGGCAGCATTGTCAAAGCGGGCGCCGGCACGCTGACCATCTCGGGGACGAACAGCTCGACCGGCACGACGACCGTCTCGGCCGGCACGTTCAGCATCGCGGCGAGCGACACCGGCACCGGAAGCCTGACGCTCGCCTCCGCCGCGACGCTCGACCTGACCGGCACCGGCACGCTGACCCGGGTGATCACGCTCAGCGGCGGAACCGCCACCATCAGCACAACCGGCGCCGTCATCATTGACGACCCGATTTCAGGAAGCGGCGCCCTGGTGAAGGCCGGGGCGGGCACGCTGACCCTGACGGGCACCGGCAACAGCTATTCCGGCGGCACCACGGTCACCGCCGGGACGCTGAGCATCTCCACGACGCTCCAACTCGGCAACGGCGCGCTCACGCTGAACGGCGGCACGCTGGACGTCACCGGAACCCCGACCACGATCTCCAAGAGCATCACACTGACCGCCGACAGCACGGTCAACAGCGACGGCTGGGCCGTCCTGTCGGGCGTGATCTCCGGCGCCTACAGCCTGACGAAGACCGGCACCGGCAATCTGACGTTGACGGGGGCCAACACCTACAGCGGCGACACCATCGTCGCCGCCGGCATGCTGTACGGCACCACCAGCAACCTGAAGGGCAACATCACCACCAACGGCATGGTGGTGCTCAACCAGACATTCGACGGCACCTATTCCGGCGTGATCTCCGGAACGGGCGGGCTGCGCATAGGGGGCAGCGGCAACGTCACGCTGACCGGCGCCAACAGCTACACCGGCGGCACCGAAATCCAGAACGGTACGCTGACCGTGTCGGCCGGCAACTTGCAGGGGGCCATCGACGTCGGCACGGCGCTGGTGTTCAGCCAATCCACCGACGCAACCTATTCCGGCGCCATCACCGGGACGGGAACGGTGACCAAGACCGGTGCGGGAACCCTCACTCTGACGGGTGCCAACAGCTACGGCGGCGGCACCACGCTGTCCGCCGGAACGCTGGCCGTCACGACGGCGAACAGCGTCGGCAGCGGCACCGTCACCCTCACCGGCGGCAGCACGCTGACGGCCACGGCCGACGTCGTGCTGAGCAACGCCATCGTGCTGGGCGCCGGCACCGGCACCATCGGCGGCACCGGCGCCATCACCCTGTCGGGCGTCGTCTCCGGCACCGGTGCCCTGACCAAGAGCGGCGCCGGCACGCTGACCCTGTCCGGCACGAACACCTATTCCGGCGGCACCACCCTTTCCGCGGGAACGCTGAGCGTCACGGCAGCCGGTGCCCTGGGCACCGGCGCGCTCACGCTGACCAGCGGCGCGCTGGACATCGCCGACGGCGTCACCCTGGCCACCGCCATCGCGCTTGGCAACGGCGCCATCGGCACGGCCGGTTCGGCAACCTTGTCGGGCGTGCTTTCGGCCTCCGGCGACCTGACCAAGACCGGCACCGGCCGGCTGACGCTGACCGGCACCCAGACCTACACCGGCACCACGACGATCTCGGCCGGCACGCTCGCCATCGCCGCAGCGTCCAACATCGGCAGCAACGCCGTCACCATCAACGGCGGCACGCTGGACGTCACCGGCGCCATTACGCTCGCCAACATCATCAGCATCGACACGGGCAACGGCACGATCAACAACGCCGGCGCCGTAACGGTGACGGGTTCGGTCTCGGGCAGCAACGGCATGCTGACCAAGACCGGGGTCGGCACGCTGACGCTGGCTGGAAGCAACAGCTACCAAGCCGCCAAGATCCTGGCCGGCACGCTGAGCCTCGGCGGCAACACCAACGTCGGCAGCGGCACCTACACCATCGATGGCGGCACCCTGGAGTTCACCGGCGACTACGGCGGCAGCAACAGCTTCGTCATGGGGGCCGGCAACGGCACGATCAGCGTGGCCAGCGGCAAGACGGCCTCGATCAGCGGCACCGTCTCCGGGGCTGGCAGCCTGTCCAAGACCGGCGCCGGCACGCTGGCGCTGGCCGGCCTGTCCAACAGCTATGCGGGCGGCACGTCGGTCCTGGGCGGCACGCTGAGCGTCACCGGCATCGAACCCCTGGGCGCCGGTGCGGTGACGCTGGACAACGGCACGCTGGCTCTGGTCACCGGCGGCACGCTCGGTATGGCTGTTACGGTCGGCAGCAACGGCGGCACCATCAGCAGCGCCTCCTCGGTCACGGTCTCCGGCGTGCTGAGCGGCACGGGCACGCTGACCAAGGCCGGACTGGGTACGCTAACGCTGTCCAACACCGGCAACGAGGCCGGCATGTCCGGCGGCATCACCGTCACCGCCGGGACGCTGAGCATCGCCGACGATGACCACCTCTCCGGTGGGACGCTGACCCTCGATGGCGGCGTGCTGGCGGTCGGGGCCACCACCATCGACAACGCCATCGTCCTCGGCAGCGCCGGCGGCCAGATCGAGAACGCCAGTGCGGCGGCCCTGTCGGGCACGATCTCAGGCAGCGGCGCTCTGAAGAAGAGCGCTTCCGGCACGCTGACCCTTACAGGGAACAACAGCCACTCTGGTGGCACCACGCTGCTGCAAGGCACGCTGGCGGTCGGTTCCAACACCGCGCCGGGCGCCGGTGCCCTGACGATGAAGTCCGGCACGACGCTGGCGTTCGCCGGCGCCGCCACGCTCGGCAACGCCATCGTGCTGGATGGTGGCGGGACCATCGACACCGCTGGCAACGCGGCCACCCTGTCGGGCTCCATCAGCGGGACCACCGGCATCACCAAGGCCGGGACCGGCACGTTGACCCTGTCGGGGACCAACAGCTACACCGGCACGACCATCATTTCCGCGGGCACGCTGAGCATCGCCGGCGATTCCAACCTCGGCGCCGGCAGCATCGCCATCGACAGCCCGGCGGGCGGCGGGCTGGTCATCACCGGCGACACCACCATCGACAACGCGATCAACGTCAACGGGGCCAACGCCGGCATCACCGTCGCCAGCGGGGCGACGGCGACGCTGTCCGGCGCGTTCAGCGACGTCGGTGGCATGGTCAAGGCTGGGGCCGGCACGCTGATCCTGTCCACCAACGGCACCAGTTCCGCCGCCGCCACCGTGTCGGCGGGTACCCTGCTGGTGGCCGCCGGCAAGACGATCGCCTACGGCAGCATCACCGTGTCGTCCGGGGCGACGCTGGGTGGTAACGGCACCTACGGCGGCGCGGTCACCGTCGCCTCCGGCGCGACGCTGTCGCCCGGCGTGGCCGGCAGCAACAACGGCGTGGGCACGCTGACCCTCGGCAACGACCTCACGCTGAACGGAACGCTCGCGATCGACCTGGCCGGCAGCGGTGGCGTCCCCGGCACCGACCACGATCAGGTTGCCGTCACCGGCAGCGTCATGCTGTCCAGCAGCACGAGCGCCGTCACCCTGACCCGGGTCAACGGCTACGCGCCGTCCAGCCCCCGCACCTATGTCGTCATCGCCAACGACGGCGCCGACGCGATCGGCAACACCCTCAACGGCGTGGCCGAGGGCGGTCCGCTGTCCAGCGGCGCGAACCACTACACGGTCAGCTACGTCGGCGGCACCGGCAATGATCTCGCTGTCTCCGACGTGTCCACTCCCGCCATCACCACGGTCTCCGCCTCGTCCGCGAACGGCTCGTACAAGGCCGGCGACACCATCGCCGTCACCGTCACCTTCAGCCGGTCCGTGACCGTCACCGGCACGCCGACGCTGACCCTGGCCACCGGCAACGCTGCCAGCTACGCCAGCATCTCGGCGGACAACAAGACGCTGACCTTCTCCTACACGGTGCAGTCCGGCGACACCTCCAGCGACCTCGACTACGCCTCCACCGCGGCACTGGTTCTCAACGGCGGCACCATCAAGGACAGCGTGACGGGCACCGACGCGGTGCTCACCTTGGCCGCGCCGGGCACGGCCAATTCGCTGGGTGCCAACACGGCCATCGTCCTCGACACCATCGCCCCGACGGTCAGTTCGGTCAGCGTGCCCAGTGCGGGCGCCTACAAGCTGGGCGACGTGCTGAGTTTCACGGTCACCTTCTCCGAAGCGGTGTCGGGCCTGACCGGCAGCACGCTGGCCCTGGGCATCGACCAGAACGGCACCGGCACCGCCGCCCGGCAGGCCGCCCTGGCCTCCACCACCTCGACCACGGCCACCTACACCTACACCATCCAGGCGACCGACCTGGACGGCGATGGCATCGCGGTCAGCGGCCTCAGCGTCGGCACGGTGACCGACGCCGCGGGCAATGCCCTGGTCACCACGCTCAACGGCGTCGGCGCGACCAGCGCCGTCAAAGCCGACGGCGTTGCCCCGGTTGTGAGCGGCGTAACCCTGCCGACCAACAAGACCTACAAGGAAGGCGAGACGCTGGACTTCGTCGTCACCTTCGACGATGCCGCCCTGGCGCTCACCAACGCCGCGGCGTCCAAGCTTGACTTCACCATCGGCGGCGTGTCCAAGGCGGCGGGCTATTTCAGCCAGTCGGGCGGCGCGGTGACCTACCGCTACACTGTGCGGAGCGGCGACGACACCGCCAGCGGCATCTCGGTCACTGGCCTGGACCTGGGAACGGCGGCTTACAAGGACAGCGCCGGCAACGACGCCGCCGCCGCGCTGACCGGCAAGGTCGGCAGCACCACCGGCATCCTGGTCGACACCACCGCCCCGACGGTGGCGTCGGTGACGCTGCCGGGCAATGGCACCTACAAGCTGGGCGACGTGCTCAGCTTCACGGTCACCTTCTCCGAGGCGGTGTCGGGCCTGACCGGCAGCACCCTGGCGCTGGGCATCGACCAGAACGGCACCGGCACCGCCGCCCGGCAGGCCATCCTGGCCTCCAGCACCTCGACCACGGCCACCTACACCTACACCATCCAGGCGACCGACCTGGACGGCGATGGCATCGCGGTCAGCGGCCTCAGCGTCGGCACGGTGACCGACGCCGCGGGCAACGCCCTGGTCGCCACCCTCAACGGAGTCGGAGCGACCGGCGGCATCCGAGCCGACGGCGTCGCCCCGGCTGTGAGCGGCGTGACCCTGCCCACGGCCAAGACCTACAAGGCGGGCGAGACGCTGGATTTCGTCGTCACCTTCGACGACGCCGGCCTGGTCCTCACCAATGCCGCCACCTCCACGCTCGGCTTCACCATCGGCGGCAGCGCCCGCTCGGCCGGCTTCCTCAGCCAGAACGGCGGCGCGGTGACCTACCGCTACACGGTGGCCGCGGGTGACGACACCGCCAGCGGCATCGCCATCATCGGCCTGACGCCGGGCAGCGCCACCTACACGGACGCCGCCGGCAACAGCGCCGCCACGTCCCTGACCGGCAAGGTCGGCAATGCCAACGGCATCCTGATCGACACGACCGCGCCGACCCTCGATCCGGCAACCTCCAATCCGGCCGGCAGCGCCACAGGCGCGCTTCCCTCCGTTCGCCCGGTGCTGGTCTTCAGCGAGGCGGTGTGGACGGGCACGACGGGCGGCTTTACGATCACCAACGTCACCGACGGTGCGGTGATCGAGACCATCGCCTGCGATTCCGCCCGGATCACCGGCTGGGGCACCGACCGCCTGACCATCGCGCCTTCCACCCCGCTGCCGCGCGGCAAGACCATCGCGATCACCTGGGATGGCACGGCGGCCACCGACGCTGTCGGAAACCCGCTCGCCGCCAACGCCTCGGCCACGGCCTACGCCTTCACCACCGCGCCCAACCTGCCGCCGGACAACAGCATCCCGCCGGTGATCGGCGGAACGGCTTCCGTCGGTAACGTCCTGTCCGCCACCACCGGCATCTGGAGCGACGCCGACGGCGACCCGCTGAGCTACCGCTATCAGTGGTTCCGCGCCGATGATGCCAACGGCGACAACGAGACCGCCATCACGGACGCCACGACGTCCAGCTACACGCTGACCGTGGCGGACGCGCACAAGCACCTGCGCGTGGCGGTCAGCGTCGCCGACGGCTTTGGAGGCACCAGGACCGCTGTCTCCGCCCCCACGCTGGTGGCTGACACGGCGCCCGCCAACAGCGTGGAACCGAGCCTTTCCGGCTCCTTCGCCGTCGGCGGCACCTTGTCCGCGACCACCGGTGCCTGGACCGACGCCGACGGCGACACGCTGAGCTACCGCTATCAGTGGTTCCGCGCCGACGACGCCAATGGCGCCAACGGCACGGTCATCGCCGGCGCAACCACGGCCGGCTACACGCTCGGCGAGTCGGACAGCACCAAATATGTCCGGGTGGTGGTTACCGCCGCCGATGGACAGGGCGGCGCGCAGACCGCCGCCTCGGCCTGGCGGTTCGTTGCCGACACGGCGCCGGTGATCGGCGGGGTGACGGGCGGGGTCCAGGCGGTCGAGGACAGCGCCACGCTCGCGCCCTTTGCCGGCGTGACCATCCAGGACGCCGAAACGGCGCAGCTCCAAACCGTCTCGGTCACGCTGGACAGCGCGGCCAAGGGCTCGCTGACCGGCAGCCGGGGCCGCTACGACGCCGCGACCGGCCTGTGGACCTTCACCGGCACCGCGGCCGAGGCGCAGGAGGCGGTTCGCGCGCTGGTCTTCGCGCCGGCCGCCAACCGGGTGGCGCCGGGCGGAACCGAAACCACGATCTTCACGCTGTCGGTCAGCGACGGCATCGCCCCGGCGGTCGTCGACGGCCGGACCACGGTCACCGTGACCTCCGTCAACGACAGCCCCGTCGTCGGCGGCACGGTGGCCGGGCAGGCGATCATGTACGGCCGGACCACCCAGCCCTTCGCCACGGTGACGGTGGCCGACCCCGACCGGCAAACCGCGCGCGTGCAGGTGATCATCGCCGACGGGGTGAACAAGGGCGACTTCACCGCCGCCTCGACCACCGGCTGGACGCGCACCCTCGTCGGAACCGACATCCTGTACGAGAAGGCGTACGACACCGCCGTCCAGCCCATCGGGGCAGTTGAGCAGGCGGAGCTGCGCGGCCTCGTTTTCGCCCCGCGCAGCGCCGCCGATCCGGCCCTGGGCTCGTCCGGGACTACGGCCTTCCGGATCCGGCTGTACGACGACGGCCGGTGGACCGACACGCCGGCCGGCGCCGTCACGGTGACCGAGGCGCCGGCCAACAGCCAAACCAATGGCGGCGGAGTCGTGGGCGGCGATGCGCCGACGAACCTGACCACGCCGACGCTGCGGGTCAGCCTGCTGGGCAGCAACGCGGTCGTGGGCGACCGGGTGGAACTGCTGCTCGGCGGCGCCACGCTGGGCCACCCGACGGTGCGGACGCTGGACGCGGCCGACGTCGCCAACGGTTATGTCGAGCTGACGGTGGCCGACGGCGACCTGGGCGGCGACGGCTCCAAGACCCTGACCGCAAGGCTGAGCAACGCGGGCGGCGTGGTCGGGCTGCTGGGCGGCCCGCTGACCTTCACGCTCGACACCACGGCGCCGGTCCCGCCCTCCGGCTCCATCGGGCTGGACGCCGCAGCCGGCGGCACGGTGACCAAGGTGACGACCCCGACGCTGCGGGTGCCGCTGGCCGGCACCGGGGCGGTGGCGGGCGACGCGGTGGAAGTGCTGCTGGACGGGGCGCCGCTCGGCCACGCCACCCGCGCCACCCTGACGGCGGCGGACATCGCCAACGGCAGCGTCGACCTGACGGTCGCCGCCGGCGACCTGGGCGGCGACGGCATGAAAACCCTCACCGTGCGGCTGACCGACAAGGCCGGCAACACCGGCACGACCGGCGGCGCTCTGACCATCACGCTCGACACCACGGCGCCGGCGGCTCCGGCCGGCCTAGCGGTGAGCGCGGCGGACGGCACCGCACCGGGCAGCGGACTGACCAACCAGACGCGCCCGACCATCACCGGCGTGGCGGAGGCCAACGGCACGGTGACCGTCACCATCGACGGCGCCGATGCCGGCACCGCGACGGTCGACGCCACGGGGGCGTGGAGCTTCACGCCGGCCGCCGCGCTCGGCAACGGAGCGCACAGCGTGACGGTGCGGGCGACCGATGCGGCCGGCAACACCGGCGCAGCGTCCGCCGCCACCACGGTGACCGTCGACGCCGCCGTGCCCGTCGTGACGGCGGTCGGCGTGCCCGGCAACGGCACCTACAAGCAGGGCGACGTGCTGAGCTTCACGGTCACCTTCTCGGAAGCCGTGGAGCGGCTGGCCGGCAGCACGCTGACCCTGGCGGTGGGGCAGGCCGGCGGCGGCACGCTGACCCGGCAGGCCGCGCTGCTGTCCAGCACCGCGACAACCGCCACCTACGCCTACACGGTCGCCGCCGGCGATCTGAGCGGCGGCATCGTGGTGAGCGGGCTGAACGCTCCCGGCGCGAGGGACGCGGCCGGAAACGCCCTGGCCGCGGCGCTGAGCGGCGTCGGCTCCACGGCGGGGGTGACGCTGGACGGCGTGGCCCCGGCGGTGACGGGCGTGACCGCCCTGGGCAACGGGGGTGCCTGCAAGGCCGGCGACACGATCACCGTGCAGGTCGCCTTCTCCAAGCCGGTGACGGTGACCGGCACCCCGACGCTGCCGCTCAACACCGGGCGCGCGGCGGTCTACAGCGGCGGTTCGGGGAGCAACGCGCTGACCTTCACCTACACGGTGGCCGCCGGCGACACGGTGGCCGGCCTGGACATCGCGGGGCAGGGGAGGCTGACCGGCGGCACCATCCGCGACGCGGCGGGCAACGACGTGGTGCCGGCCCTTCCGGCGCCGGGCGGCCCCGGTTCCCTGGGCGCGGGCGCAGGCAGCATCGTGGTCGACAGCACGGCCCCGACGGTGGCCGGCGTCACCATGCCCGCCGACCGCACCTACCGGCCGGGCGAGACGCTCAGCTTCGTCGTGCAGCTCAGCGAGCCGGTGACGGTGAGCGGCGGAAGCCCGACGCTGGGGCTGTCGGTCGGCGGTACGGCGCGCGCGGCGGCGTTCAACGCGGCCGGCAGCACCGGCACGTCGTTGCGCTTCGACTATGTGGTGCCGGTGGGCGACAACGCGCTCGGCGGGCTTGTGGTTACGGGGCTGTCGCTGAACGGAGCGGCCCTGACCGACGCCGCCCGCAACGCGCTGACGCCGACCCTCGCCAAGGTGGGCGACGCCAGTGGCGTGCGGGTGGAGACGCCGGTGCCGGCGAAGCCCTCGGCGACCGGCCTGACCGGCGGCGGCCTGTCGACCGACGGCGGCCCCACCAACGTGGCGCAGCCGACGATCAACGGCAGCGCCGAGGCCGGCAGCACCATGACCGTGCTGGTGGATGGCAAGGCGGTCGGCACCACGCAGGCCGATGCCTCGGGCCGTTGGAGCTACCGCTTCGCCACGCCGCTGAGCGACGGCACGCACGGCATCGCGGTGACCGCGACCAACCGCTACGGCGTCGTCGGCGAGGCCTCAGGCGTCCTGTCGGTGACGGTCGACACCACGAGGCCGGGCGCGCCCGTCCTGACGGCGCCGGCGAATTCGGTGGCCGGGGGCACGGGGACAGAGCGCCTCTCCGCCAACCCCAAGCCGACCGTCTCCGGGACTGCCGAGGCCGGCAGCACGGTGGCGATCCTGGTGGACGGCGTGGTGGCGGGCCGTGTCGTGGCTGACGGTTCCGGCGCCTGGACCTACAGCTTCGGCGCGGGCTTGAGCGACGGCACGCACGCCGTGCAGGTGCAGGCGACCGACCGCGCCGGCAACGTCAGCGCGCCGTCGGCAGCCACAACCCTGACCATCGACACCACGGCCCCGTCGGCGCCGGTGCTGGAGGTGACGAGCGGCACCGGCAGCGCCCCGGTGGTGCGCGGCACGGCGGAGCCGAACGCCAAGGTGACGGTGCTGGTGAACGGCCGCGAAGCGGGCACGGTGCAGGCGGATGCCGCCGGCTCCTGGCAGCTGCCGCTGTCGTCCGACCTCGGGATCGGCAACCACACGATCACGGCACGCGCGACCGACGCGGTGGGCAACCAGGGCGTTGCCGGCTCCGCCAGCTACACGGTGGCTCCGCCGCCCCCGCCGCCGACCGTGGCGGTGCCCGTGGCCGGCGCAAGCGCCAACACGACGACCGCGGTGTCGGCCAACAGCGGACGGGCGCCGGGATTGGGGAGCGGTGCCGGTCCCACACTGCCGGATGGGCCGACGCTGGGCACGGCGCCGTCGCTGCCGGGCGGCCAGACGAGCAGCGACATCGGCCGCGTCATCACCAGCGCCGCGATCAGCGGTGGGGGCGGCGGGGGGGCGCAGGCCAGTTCCGACGCCGGGCGCGCCATCACCATCGCCACTCTTGGCAATTCGACCAGCAGCGACGTCGGGCGGGCCATCACCTTCACCGCCATCGGCGGTTCGTCGCCGACCGGCACCGGCGGCACGGCCGGCACCGGGAGCGTGATGGGCGGCGGCATGGCCGGCAGCGGTTCCGGTGTGGGCAACATCGTGTCCGGCGGCAGCGGCGTTGGCGGCGGCCTTGGTGGGGGCGGCCTTGGCAGCGGTGGCCTTGGTGGGGGGCTGGGCGGCCCCTCGGCCCTCGGCGTCGGCACGGCCCTGGGCGGAAGCCCGGCCGCGAACACCGCCGGCGCTGGCGGGACGGCGACGAGCACGGGGGCTGGTGTGCCCGGCGCGTTCGGCGCGGGCGCGCAGGGCGGCGCTGGAAATCCCGGCCCCAACTCGATGCCCGGCTCGGCGCAGGGTGAGCGCGACGGTGCGGTCCGCGGTGGACCGCGCGGCACCATCGAAGCCGCGCCCGGCAACCGGAGCGGCCAGCCGAACGGGCAACCGGGCGGCCAGCAGGCTGCTCCGCGAACCGCGCCTCAGGGCCAGCCGGTCGGTGACGGCCAGTCCGGGGACCAACCCGGCGAGCCGGGCAGCGCCCCGTCGGGGGCGGAGGGCAAGGCTCAGCCCGTCGGGCCGCGCGCCGACGCGCCACCCCCGGCCGGCCGGCCGGCCTTCACCCGCCAGGTCGCCCAGGCGCACGGCGCCACCGACGCCCGCGCCGCCGCACTGCTGGCCGCTCTGACCCGCCACACCCCACCGGGAAGCCGGGCGGCCTGACGCCGCCCGGTCCCGCCGGCCCTTCTTCCACCCGCCTTCACGCCTTTGCTGGATTGCTGACGAGAATGACCTGCCTTCCCCACGCCTTCCGGTCGCGGTCCCTGCTGGGCTGCGCGTCCGTCGCCTTGCTTGCCGCTTCCCTGGTCGCCAGCGGCTGTTCGCTCCGTCCGCAACCCCTGACCACCGAGGAGACGCTGGAGCGGGTGCGCGCCGACATGGCGGTGGTGATGTCGCCCCAGGAACCGCTCGCCGGCCCGGTCTCCATGCACGAGGCGATGGCCCGCGCCATCAAGTACAACCTCGACGAACGCGTGAAGCTGATGGAGATGGCCGTCGCCAACCAGCAGCTCGACCTTTCGCGCTTCGACATGCTGCCGCGTCTGGTCGCCGGCGCCGGCTACAGCGGGCGCAACAACGAAGCCGGCTCGGAAAGCCTCAACCTCGCCACCGGCCGGCGCACGGGGGAAAGCACCACCGCCACCGACCGCAACCGCCGCACCGCCGACCTCGGCTTCACCTGGAACATCCTCGACTTCGGCGTCAGCTATCTGCGCGCCCGCCAGAACGCCAACCTCGTGCTGGTCGCCGACGAGCGCCGCCGCCGCGTCGTCCAGGGCATCCTGCAGGACGTCCGCACCGCCTACTGGCGCGCCGTGGCCGCCGAGCGCCTGCTGCGCCGCATCGAGCCGCTGGAGAAGCGCATCGAGGCGGCGCGCAAGAACGCCGGCGCCCTGGAGGCGCAGCGCGTGCAGGCGCCGTTGCAAACGCTGAACTACCAGCGCGCGCTGGTCGACACGCTGCGCCAGCTGCAGACGCTGCGGCGCGAGCTGGTGGCGGCGAAGGCGCAGCTGGGCGCGCTGATGGGCCTGCCGCCGGGCGAGAGCTTCACGCTGGCGATCCCGGCCGAGGCGACGACGAAGGACGCGCCGGCGATCCGCACCTCGGTGGAGGCGCTGGAGGCCTACGCGCTGCTGAACCGGCCGGAGCTGGTCGAGGAGACCTACAACGCGCGCATCACCGCCGACGAGACCAAGCGGGCGCTGCTGAAGCTGCTGCCGGGCATCGACCTGAACGCCGGGCTGCACTACGACAGCAACAGCTTCCTGCTGAACCAGCGCTGGGCCGACTACGGGGCGCGGGTGTCGTGGAACATCCTGAACCTGGCCTCGGCGTGGGACACCAACGCCTATTCCAAGGCGCAGGAGGAGCTGGTGGCGTTCCGCCGGCAGGCGCTGAGCGTGGCGGTGCTGAGCCAGGTGCGGGTGGCGATGGTGCAGTACCGCGAGCTGG